>JBFLVQ010000406.1:0-8811 GCA_040758525.1 Acidobacteriota bacterium | reverse complement strand
AAAAGAGCCTGCTAAAGACACAAACCTACCAGAAGGTGATGGAGATCCTATCAAGATAGAAGCCGAGCTTGTTTTAATCGATGTTACTGTTTTAGATAAAAACAATAGATTTATTAGCGGGCTTGATGCTAGTAAATTTCAGATCTACGAGGATGAGATCACACAGCAGATAGAGTATTTTTCACAAGATCAGATTCCTATTAGCTATGGCATTGTTGTAGACACATCTGGCTCGATGAATAAAAGACTTCCCACGGTAATCAAAGCTGCCAAAACTCTCATCAATTTAAGCCAGCCAGGTGATGAATTCTTTATTCTAGATATGAAAGATTCCCGCAATACCGAACTGGTACAAGAATTCACTACTAATATTGCGGATGCAAATTATGCCCTTGATAGTATTGGCGCCGGTGGTGGTACAGCATTACTAGATGGAATTGTATTTTCTGGAAAATATGCTCAAGAAGGCAAAAATCGACGTAAGGCGCTAATTGTCATCTCTGATGGAGATGAGCGTGATAGCACGATCTCTGTTGAGGAGACGCTAAAGAAATTACGCGCTTATGAAACACAGCTCTATATCATTGGCTTTCCTGATGATCTCTCCAAAGGCTATACAAACTCGCAACGTTCTGCTAAAGAGAATGCTATTGATCTAATAAATAGACTTACCACTGAATCTGGTGGCCAAGCCTATTTCCCTAAAGAATTGAGTGAATTAGAAACCATTGCGAAAAAAATCAATGCTGACTTACGCTCACAATATATACTAGGTTACTACTCAAGCAATCCCAAGCAGGATGGTAGTTTCCGCCGTATACAACTAAAGGTGACAGATAATAAAGAGTCCTATTCTGTACGCGCTCGCTCAGGATACTTTATTCCTAAAATCAAAGATAAATAGTTGGATATTTAGGAGAGCCGCTTTAACACTAGTAGGATACCCTGTTTTACCGCAGACCTATGTGGCGAAGCTCCGCTAGCGGCTTGTACTTGCTCGCGGTGCGCTAGATACCAATCATAAGATTGGCACAGCATCTCAATATTACTCCATTTAGGCTGCCAGTTTAATTCCTGCTGCGCTCGGGTAATATCAAAATATAGATCCCGACCATACATCAACCAGTGATAAGCAGCAAAAGGTGCAAGTCGTAGCTTTGATAGCAACTCCATCATCAGCACGGCTGGTCGCGCTGGCAGTGATCGTACTTGACTACCTGTGCCAGCATGTTTGATCAGTCCCTCTAGCGATGCCCGCATCGTACCATAGTGCGCAGCACCTATATTGTAGATAGTACTACCTGAGCGTGCTGCCGCTTTAATACAGGCATCGGCGAGATCTTCTGCATGGACAAATTGATAAACATTATCGCCACGTCCAAATACATAGACATTCCTGCCTTCTGAGATCCAATCATAGAGTATCTGAAAGATACCTAGCCGTCCTAATCCTAAGATTGTGCGTGGACGTATGATGGTGATATCCAGGCGTTGCTCTTCAGCATAACGACGGGCAAGCTGCTCGCCAGCCAATTTTGCTCGTCCATAATCTTCTAACGGCCTAGGTATCACAGTATCATCAACAGGATTTTTTGATGGAATACCAAAGACAGCACTAGAAGAGAGTAGTACGATTTTGCCTACACGCATTTGTGCTGCAGCTTTAAGTAGATTCTCTGTGCCTGTCACATTAACACTATGAAAAAGTGCCTTATCCCGCGCTAGTGGTACCTGAGCAACACAATGATAAATTACCTTTACATCTCTACAGGCTCTCTGTATACCTTCAAAATCGCGTATATCGCCAGCAATAAAATCGACATCGGCAGGTCGATCATTGGCATCAACAAGATCGTAGATACGTACTACCTGACCGCTGGCACGTAGTCGATCACGTAAGACAGCGCCAAAGTAACCTGATCCACCTGTCACTAGCGCAATACCATTATTGCTCATATTTGATGGCCTTTCTCTAATAGCCAAGCGATCGAACGTCGCATTCCCTCTTCCAACTCGATTACAGGATTGTAGTCCAGCTCTTTCTGCGCTTTCACAATTGAACAAGCAATATCTTTATTCATTTCAGAGAGAACATGGATCTTCTGATGATATAGTCCAAAGCCCTGTAATATACGATCGGCAAGCAGTGCGATTTCACTTGTGATCGAGGGTAGTCTAAGACGACGATGCGCTACCGCGATACCAAACTCTTTCTCAAGCAGCCGCTCTACTGTATCGACAATCTCATTGCTTGTATAGGGGCGACGATCAGCAATCCAATAGATCTGACCATTGGCAGCAGACACACGCTCGCATAGCAATAGACCCTGACAGATATTGTCTACATAAGCCATTGAACGTCGATTCTCACCATCTCCTACAATTGGCGCTTGACCATTCTTGATCATTTTGAAGAACAGTGTCTGACGTGGAGGCTGATGAGGACCATAGAACCAAGGCGGGCGTATTATTACTGTCTGCAACCGTCCACGCTCTTGATACTCTTGTACAGCCTGTTCCAGCATCATCTTGGAACGACCATAACCCATATAAGGATTGTAAGGTGAAGTCTCATCAAAGAGATGATTACGACTAGGGTTGGTGCCAATAGGTGAATTGGAAGAGACCGCCACTAGACGCGCTACACCTACACTCTCAGCCGTCTGTAATAGCTTACGAGTGCCTTCAACATTGACTTCGAAGAACTCTTGTACGCCTCGTGTAGGATGTATTACGCCTGCACAATGGAAGAGAGTGGCGCCTTCGCCACCACGAGAGAATTCGGTCAACGCTGTTGTATCACGTAGATCTCCAACAATGATTTCGATATTGCTAGAGAGTGCTCGCAATGGTGATACATCTGTGCCAGGCAATGCCAAACAGCGTATACGGCGACTAGGATCTGGCTGGGCCAATTTAGGCACATCTGGGAGACCTTTGATCAACACCTCTACTAAACGATTACCTAACCAGCCCGGCGCACCGGTTATTAATGTCAAAGACATATTACTCAACGCCCCCTCGCAATGAAGTGCCGGACATTGCGTAGCGCTAGCGCCATGGTCGTGCCTTGTGGATTAACTCCCAATGAATCGGGTATCAAACTAGCATCTCCTATGTAAAGATTCTCGAATCCATGTACCTTGCCAAACGAGTTGGTTGCACTAGCAGGATTTTCACCTAATGGACAGGTACTGAATGCATGCACAGTACTAAGATTCATGTCTGTCAATATTGCTTCACGAGAGAGAAAGACGCGACTCTCTGCCACCGAATTAATGACCGCAGGCGCACGTAGTGCAGGATAGAGTTTGTCTGCGCCACCAGCAAAGAGCGCTTCACATAAGCGTACTAAACCGACATTTAAGTTATGCTGATCCTGCTGTGAAAGACGGAATCGTACAACGGCCTCACCAGTAAGTGGAAATGCTCGCACCGAACCCTCACCATAACTGCGAGTAGCTACATAGTAGAGTGCCATCTGGCGCCAATCACGCATTACTGCTTGCCGATCTGGACAATTCTCAAGCGTCAAGGCGAGAAAGCCTGGTGTAAAGACCGACCCACCTAGTGTGATATCAGGCCAAAACTGTTTTACTTGATAGATTGGTAACGCCGATCTATGGCTGTCAATCTCTCTATCAAAACGTGCTGCCACTTTCAGCATTGGATGTATATGCAGATTGTCACCTATGTTCCGCTTGATCCCACTAGCACGTAGTAGCGCGGGTGTCTGAATTGCGCCTCCACAAACAAAAACCGTCTCTGCCTCGATCTTTACTCGATGTGTACCATCTAGTCCTTTCAATCTTGCCACTGCTGATGTGACTCGTCCGTGTTGATAGCAGATTCGCTCTACACGGCAGTTTGGCAACAACTGTGCGCCTGCAGCTACCGCGCGGGGAATAAAAGTACGTGACATAGATCGTTTTGCCCCAGGGGCAAAAGTGCTGGTAGAAGGATCCGTGCCTTGTGCTCTAGGTACCTCTTCAATCTGCCAGCCTAGTTCATCCACACCACGTTTGAAGAGCGCGGAACTGGGTGGTGGATTTAGTGAATTGAGACGTGCGACACGTAACTCTGCTTCGATCTCTTGAAAGAGTTGGTATAGTTCAGAGGCAGATAGTTCAACAACACCAAACTCTTTTTGCCAACGCTCGATCGCTTCTGGCGGTGTGCGGTGCCAGAAGGCACTATTGATCTCTGTGCTACCACCAACACAACAACCTTCTACAAAAGCAATATTTGGTCTACCAAGTAGAGGAGAAAGACCTCCATTACGGTAAAGCAGTTGCATTGCCTCTGGTGTGTGGGTTGCTAGCTCACTGGTGTTAACGTCACGACCATCCTCTGCGATCATCACTGTATAGCCAGCTTCTGCCAGTGTCGCCGCAGTTATTGCTCCGCCTGCGCCAGAACCGATCACGAGCACTTGAGTAGTAAGTCTATCTATCTTCCCTGTTCCCATATTGGTGTGCTTCTAATTGTGCTAGTGCAATGGGGTGATCCAAATATTGTAGTAATGCACAACTACGAATCAACTTCACAAAATCGCGCATTACTCCTAATGGACTATCTGCCCACATCTCTACATATCGTTGTCGTGTAGTTAAATCCAAACGTACATAGGGACGGCCATAACGTAGTAATGCCAGCCAATTGAATGAGTGTAGCGCGATCTGATATGGCAAGCGCAGAAAGGCAGGCATCGCAGCAATCTGTGCCACAACAAAATTGATTGTTGCTGTTTCCACACTGTAGCGATCTTCAGTATTAAGCACCGGTTGCTCAGGAAGCAATGGTGATACCAACTTTGCGATCAATTCCCTGTTTGCCAACTCCCAACGACTAGCCGGCTTTGTTTGTGCTTTATCTATTTGGCATAGTTCAGGCATTGTTATCGGCCATAAATAATCCAGATACAGACCAATCCCCATAAGACAATTGATATCAACAATGGCCGATCGGCAAACAGTAATGCCGTCGGATCACTGTGCTCCTCTTCGTTCATCAGATGTACATAGCGAAACAGCCCATAGACAACGAAGGGCACCGTATAGACTAAACGGTCTGTGCCAAAATGCTCAATCGCATAGTCAGACACAGTATAGGTGCTGTAGGTTAGCACTACCATACCGATCAAGATTACTAGCATCTGATCGATTGCGCGCGAAGTATAACCATCCAGCGCAACCCTGTGATCGGCAGCATTATGCATTAGCATCTTTAGCTCTCCGCGTCTTTTTCCTAAACCTAACAACAACGAGAGGAAGAAAGTCATTAATAGAATCCAGCGCGATGCTGCTACAGTGCTAACATCTGCACCCGCCAATACTCGTAATACAAAACCGGTTGCGATTGAGAAGACATCTAGTAATGCAATATGTTTGGTGACGAAAGAATAGAGTAGGTTAACGCCAGCATAAAGCAGCAGCCAAAACCCTACGCCACGCGATAGACTGAAGGCACCAACAAGCCCTAGGCTGCCTAGTAATAGAGCGATCAGGATAGCTTGCCAGCGGCTTACACGCCCTGCCGCGATTGGTCGCATACACTTGTGTGGATGCAGCCGATCTGTTTGGGCATCGGCAATATCATTACAAACATAGACAGCACTGGCAGTAAGGCAAAAATACCCAAACAAGAATAGACCTTCTAAGAGAATATCTGTTTGCGACAGCTTACCGGCAAAAAGGATCGGCATAAAGACAAAGCCGTTTTTGATCCATTGTTTTGGTCGCACTAACTGAAACACCAGCCATAGCCCCTCAATAAACCGCTGACTACGGGTTTTTTGAATCGTTTCTAGCGAGCTTACCATGCGAAAATCGCGCTCGTATCCTTTCTATTTTTCGGCTAGAATGCCTCTCGGGAAGTGCTAGGATGACTATATAACGATATGATCCCTATGTGAAGCGTTATCCTCGCGCAATTAGATATACTGGATATTAATAATACTATGCGAGAACAGGATAATAGATCTCAATTACAAAAAGTATTGAGTGTAGTATTAGGTGAACAAGCCATCTTCACCGGAGCGCTAGTGCTAGCATTTTTTCTTGTTGCTCTAGTCGGTATTGTTAATCACGAGATGTGGCAAGACGAATTGCAAGCCTGGCTTATTGCACGCGATAGTACTACCCTCAACAATCTCTTCTACAATCTGCGTTATGAGGGTCACCCTATACTATGGTATCTGGTTCTTTACGCCATTACACGTTTTACTCATGATCCTCTCGTTATGCAGCTATATCACCTGCTATTAGCTACTGCCGTAGTATATATCATTGCGCGTTTCTCACCATTTACGAAAATTACCAAATTACTCTTCTGCTTTAGTTACTTTCCCCTCTATGAGTACGCATTGATCAGTAGGAGTTATGCATTAGGCTTATTGCTGATCTTCTCCTGCTGTGCATTATTCCCTAGACGTACCGAGCGCTATATACCCATCTCGATCTTGCTGTTACTGCTTGCCAATACCAGTGCTTATGGGCTGATTATCGCTACTGCATTAGCACTCACCATTGGCTTAGATCACATATTGGATCGCAGTAGCCTGGCAATAGCAAATAGGAAGACATTTATCACCGGCGCCGGTGTTTTTATTGCCGGTGCTGCGATTGCCGTGATGCAGATAATTCCACCAGCAGATAGTCCTCACTTAACAGAAATGGCAGAGCGGCGTACCAAAACCCTAGTCCGTTTCTATCAATTGCCGGTTACGCTTATCACTAAAAGCTATCTTCCCCTACCTAAAGTTGATACCTTGCAATTCTGGAACACCAATCTAATTGGTGACACAGTTATTGCTACTGAACAGGTAATAATAGAGGGCCAACAGATCTCGGTTATACTCTCAATTACACTACTGATAGCCTTTCTTACCCTCTTTTCTCGCCGACCGCTGGTGTTATTGCTCTATCTGGCTGCCACTTTAGCAATATTGCTGTTCGCACATCTACTCTATTTTGGATGGCTACATCATCATGGCCATCTTTTTATAATCCTTATTGTCTGCCTATGGCTCTCACATTACTATTCTCCTGTGAACCTCTCGTTAAGCCTGATAAATAGGTTTGCGGAAACTATCGAGAAACGTAAAGGCATCTTGATCACAATACTCCTGCTTATTCATGTAACAGCGGGGGGTTTTGCTTATAGTATGGATCTTGTTGCCCCTTTCTCAGAAAGCAAAGAGACAGCCACCTTTATTCGTAACCAATTTACTAATAACCATCTGCTTGTTGGTAGTTATGCTTCTTTCCCTATTTCGGGTTATCTAGACCGACAGATCTATTATCCTTACACCAATAGTTTTGGTAGCTTCATTATAAGAGACAGCAGAAGGAAAGTACCAGATTTTAATCTCTTCTTTGATCAGTTACGTGATCTGGCACGTAATCATAATGAAGATATATTGCTTGTATTACATCATGAACTGCGTATCTACAAAGGTGGAGCGAGTGTGCCACTCTCATTTGAATGGCTAAATGAAGAAGAGCAGATCAGCATATCAGAAGTCGCTCGATTTACTAACAGTATCGTGCGTTATGAAAAGTACTACCTATATCTAATAAAACGTAAACACTAACTAAAACCTCAATAACACCATTATCGCTCATGCTTTATCAAGTATAGATAGTAATTCTCTCCTTCAGCAACAGTTGTATCGGTAAAATTGGTAAGCGCTGAAATACTGATTCGCTGCTCTGGATCTAACCAGGTACGGGATAGTGGTACACTACTACGGCCATCACTAATATAGATTTGGTAGTTAAGAACCAATGTGATCTCCTTATTGGTCTGTAGACTTAATTGCCGTACTCTATTAAGCACCTCTTGTGGATCATCTATACGCTTGTAGCTGTTTTTCCAAACAATGAAGGTAGCGAAGCTATTGCTTTCTGGATAATAGATCTTTTTGTCCAAAAAGCCAGACAGACAACATACCCTATAATTGGGACTACCAGCCAGCAGTGTATCTGGTTGTCTACTAATGAAACTTGCTGCCTCTTCAATGGTTGAGAAAGAACGCTGCAAATCTAAGACAAATATAAGCGCGCCTGCTGCCAACTGTATAGAAAGAATAATCAACAAGAAACTACTTCGACCACGTTCAACATAATCGGTCAGATACTTGATAGGAGCAATTACCATTTCACGACAGTGTACTGATAACCATAAACAGACGATGAGAAAGATAAATAGGTGGCCATGATGTCTTGCTTCTCCATAGTAGACAAAGTTGATAAACAGCAGCATACCTACGGTACCGAAAAAGTAGAGTAATAATGCTATGGTTTTGCGTGCCAGTAAGAATATAGAGAAGAGAAATAACGCTAAAGAAAACAATACCAGCAAGAGATCATAATGACCACCTGTGCTGTTAGTCATCAGCAGTTTCACCAGTAGATTGGTATTCCAGCACGGATCGACAAGAAAATTGGGAATAGGCAGATAGCTAGTCGAGATTGTTACGATACTGAGCTTGAATAATCCCCAGTCGATCTTCTTAATCAGATCATGCCCTACTACTAACCCATCTGCAGGAGGTTTAATCTGCAGAATTGAGATCACTATTCCACTAATGGCAATCAGTATACTGATAGCGATATTAACTCTCTTTATCGCTAGTGTACGCCGTAGCTCTTGATCTAACCAGATCTCACACACAAGTGTGAGTACAAGCACAATTGCAATCATTACTCCATAGATACTGGTATTGGCTAAGAGAAAGATCGCCAAAGCAAGTGGCCAATAGCTCTGTGTACGTTTAGGGAAGAGTACACAATAAATAAATAACAGCAG
>JBFLVQ010000405.1:0-8818 GCA_040758525.1 Acidobacteriota bacterium | reverse complement strand
AACACCCTTATCTTTCTCAAACTTTTCCAACACGCTAAGCAATCCATCAAAAAGTGTGATACGAGATTTCCAGCCCAATGAGGAGCTGAACTTCTCACTATTCTTGAGAAATTTCTTATCATCTAGTAACGACAGAGAGAAGTCTATCCAACCTGGATCGACCTCTTGTGGCAATGGTTCGATCTCTCCTGTGCGATTATATGGCAATATATTATCAAGCTCCTCAAGAATGCTAATCGCGACTTGAGCACCACCCTTCTTAGCCAGTCGCGCAGAATTGAAATAAGGTGTGAGCCGTTGATAGGCAACCGTTGCACCCATTGCAAAGATTGCACTGACGGCTGTTTCTCGAACCGGCTGGCGACTATCTTCCAAACCAGCGGCAAACATCTCCAAAGTGTCAGCATCCTTGAGATTGAGCAACGCTGTTTTCAAATCGTCACGTAAATCCTGGTGTGGTTTAGCATCCCAAATCTCACGTAGACGTGGCACTGCCAGTTTATCACCGCGATTGCCAAGAATAGAGATAATCTCTTTGGCTTGTTGGATCTTCTTTTGCGCCGCTCTCTCAGCCTTCTCATCCACTTTCTTGCCTTTGCCTTGAGCTATTTTGGGAATATCAAGTAACTCTGGTGTGAGTAATGCAAGTATACGCGTAGTCGCCTCTTTATGTGGAACTTTTGAGAGCACATCCGTTAACCAGTAGGGTAGGTAGTCGCTTTTTCTATTAAATATTGCCAGTAGTGCTTCCAAAGACTCTGTGCTGGTAGATTTCGCAAGAATTTGTCCTGCTGCCTGCTGAACTTGATCAGGATATTTAGGAATAATCATTTCACGCGCAATCGGTTCTGCAGTAACAAACTCGATCTCTCCTAGCAGTTCTAGCGCCTGTGCGCGCACATCAGCAGAGCCCTCTTCAATAGCACGTAGCAGCAGTTCCTTAGCAGCAGTACCACGAATACTGACCAAACACTTAAGCCGTAGTGCATCATTATCATTGCCCTTTATCTTGAATGCTCGCAACAATGGTTCAATCGCTGCCTCACCTAATATCGGAATCGCTTTTGTCTCAATAAGCTCATCAAACTCATAGTCAGGTAGCGCCTCTATCCAAGCATCTAGCAGACGTAGATCTTTTACCAACTGCCGTTCTACTGCGTCTTTGACAATCTCTTCGCGATTCCTGCCTTCTTTAATAAGCGCTCGATATATTAGATCCGCTTGATTGCTTGGTATTGGTGTATCAACAGGAAAAGTGGCTGGCATATCCTGTAGGTCACCTTCAATATGGCCAGATTGTGCCTGCGCGCCACGCAGTTGTGTGCCTACAACAGCAAGATTGAGTAGTTCGACAGCAGTATCTTTGCGTTTAGCTGCCATTACACGAGCAACCTGTTCTGAAACTTTAGCCAGTGCGGGAACTTTGGTGGCAAATGTTGAGAGTGCCTGCTGACGAGCGCGTAATCCATCATCGCTAGCAGCAAAACCTCCACCTGCTAACAGCAATCTTTTTATATCAGCATCAAGGGAACGTAATGTTTCTCTAGGCATAATGGCTCTTCCTTTGTATTATTTCAATTTCCTGAACGATCACGCTCAAGATGTTCCAATGTGCCTTTAATCGGCTCTTGATCCAATTGAACATTGGCCTTACTGGCCCAGGCACGGATTTGTGGGGCAGCAGATCGATCATCAAGCGATCTCAGAGTAGGCAACACATATCTGTAATCTGCCTGCTCTAGCGCATTGATCAAGGCTGGCAGCGCACGTGGATCTTTGCGTTCATTAAGCATCATTCCTAACAAATTTAATACTCCATAGACTATTGTATTACCTAATTGCCAAAACTGATCACTTTCCAACAATGTTAGCCAAACGTTAAACCAACGTGGATCTAAGTCGGATATTTTCAAACTTTGCTCTACACCAGATTGTCGCCAGTAGGTTAATGTGTTTACTATTGCGTAAAGAATCTGTTCCGCCGCTGCACGACTTTTTGCTTGTTGAAGCTCTGCTAATTGATATTTGGGAGCTAGCTTCTCATAAGCATATGCTTGGCCTAATAGAAATACTCCACGTACTGCGGCCTGATTTAGGTAATAGCTTCTATCTGGCCAATCAATAGCAGCGGCGACTGTCTCTATACTTGCCCGGTTACCAGTTTGTAGCAGTAGATCTCCTGCTTCCATTCGAGAGTAATCTGGAAATTTGGTGTGTTGCCAGAGTCTGACAAGAAACGGTATCGTACGCTCATCAGTTTGTGCTTCTTTAAAATGTCCTTTGAGGATTATGAATACCCACCCTACCATAAAGGCTTTATTATCTGCAAAGAGCTTCTCGACAACTTCTGCAGGAAAGCGATCCAGCAAGCGTTTGGTTGCCTCTGGGTGTGAGCAATACAATACTGTTTCACATACCTGCCTAAGCTCATAATTATCCCTTATATTTACGATAGTATCGAGAAGCAGATCCAGAGTCTCATCACTAACATTTTTTCTTAAAACTTTGGCGGCAGCATTGCGAGTTTGAACATTTTTGGAATTACGCAACAGATCTTGAGCAATCGGCTCTGCTGTTACCCAATCTATCTCTGCGAGCGCTTCTAAAGCGATCTCAGATACTTTTGCTGAGCCTTTCTTAATCGCCTTTAACAACAGCTCTTTTGCTTCTATACCACGCAGCTTGACAATCGCTGTGAGCCTACGACCATCTCCTGTACTGCCTTTGATGTTGAAAGAGTCGATCAGTAATGGCACCACTTTATCACCAAACAGTGGAATCGCTTTGGCTGCAATGGTGTCAGCAAGTGTGTAGTGCACATTACTAAGTGCGTCTAGAAAAGGCTGCCAGAGCCTTAGGTCGCATACACGCTGTCGATCGATTGCATCATTGATGATCTGAGACATATTCTTGTCTTGTTCAATAAGTACACGATGTAGTAATTCCACTTCGTAATGTGGTAGTGGCGTATCAAGTGGGGGAACAGTTGGCATTTCGCTAAGATCACCTTCAATACAACCAGGCTGTGCCTGTGCATGCTGTACTTGTGTAGTCATTATGCCAAAATCTAATAGGTCCGAGATTGTACCTTGATCAATCACACGAGTAAGCTGCTCAGCAATTTTTGCTAGCGCAGGAACTTTGCTTGTATAAGGTGTGAGAGTTTGATGGTGTGTACGTAGTCCTTCATCATTGCGAGCAAGCGCTCCACCACTTAGCAACAGGCGCTGTACGTCGCCATCGAGCGCGCGCAGAGTCTCTTTTACCATAGTTATTGACTCCAATTTTGAAGTGAATAGGAATGAACTAATTGTTACAGGCCGAGACGTAGATGGTTTTCGCCAACAATAAGCGCAAGCGCCTGGCCAAAGATTGCCTGCTCTAGTAGGTCATACCAGAGTCGTACTACGATGCTACCAGCACCATAAGCGCCTATGGCATGAATTAGATTAGCAGTAGTGGCATATTGAGTCTGTGATGGATCACGAAATGCCAGACGTGCGCCATCTGCGTCTACCATTACGGGCGTATTATCCGCTAGCAAGCCTACACGCACAGCAGCTACCAGCACTACCGCTTCTTGTGGAGCAAGAGGATTTTTGATCTGCTCACGAAAAGAGGCTAGTAATGGCTTAAGCGGTTTTGCATAGGCATGCAGCCGTGTATAGTCTTCACCATTACGCGCACGCTCATCTATTGTTTGTGTATCTTTTTCATCCCAACGTATACGCCGATTGAGAATCGCACCAGGATAGAGAGCAGCTTCGTTGACGCTTAGCACACCAGCGCGCGAACTACGATGGCGTACATCTGCACTACGTTGCGCTTGGTAGGGAATCATGGAACGTTCCATATGAATTGAGCCATCATCTAGATCGATAAGATAGCCAGTCGTGATGGTCATCTCTAGTAAGTCATCATCATAACGTTCGTGAGCCAGCTCAATGAGTGTGCGGTTACTCACCCAGTAACCTGCCTCCTTCAACTCTGTAAGTTGCCATCTGCGACCTAATATCATTTCTGTATAAGCATCAGCTTCTGAGCGCGATTCACCCTCTTCCAACCGGTTTTCTAGCGCCTTCTGTCCTTTACGTAGCGTGGCCCAGAGTTGTGTAATAATCGCAGTCAACTGTGCATGTCGCAGCTCTTCAGAGATTGGTGTAGTAACAGTACGGGGTTTCTTGGCTTTCCCTTTTGCTGGCGCTTCTGCGGAAAGTGTTGCTAGTCGTAATAGTAGTGCACGCGCGCCGGGCAGATCGGCATCTCCCATACGACGCGCTTGATCTTGAATTGCTTTGATATTTCGCTCATTCAATCCACCTAGACCAGTAGAGACCAGATCTAAGATGAAAGTTTCCAATGTGTCTAGCGCTGCCTTCTGCTGCTCTGCCTTCTTAGCCAGCGCCGCCTTGTTTACTGTACGGGGCTTGGTTTCTTTGACAACATCAGGTTTGGCAGATGCTTTCTCCTGACGTTTAAGACTCTTGACCCGCTTTGCCAGTAAATCATCGGGCGCTTCCTTAACCTTAAATTGACTTCCCTTCTCTAAAAAAGCCACCATTAATCCTACTGCATGTTTGCAAGGATATTGACGTGATGGACAGTTGCATATTAGTGTGGGTCGGTCGCTGCCTCTGGCTAAATCCATTGCTACTTCATAGGGCGAACTGCCTGAGCCTTTGCATTTGGCAAAGATCAGTGTGCCGTCTGCAGTCTTTGACAGGTCGCTAAACGCACCCTTCTGGACCAGTTTGCGCCCATCTAATAGCGTTGAACCTATCGCCATTTCATTGATCAGTTGTTCGCTAAGCTCTACTGACATCTCTGCTACCTCTCTTAATTCTTTACTGGTCTCTTGCCGTTTAACACTTGCAACAAAACTAACGGATGAAACGCAAAACAGGTTGCAAAAAGTTTTATCGATTAAAAGAGCAATTTTGCTTGGAACTGAATAATACGTGCTGGCGAAACTGTACTTACCGCACGGCCAAAAGCAGGGGCTTCTAGCACACGCACAGGAATAGCAAAATTTGCTCGGTTAAAGAGATTGAAAGCTTCTAGGCGAAACTGCACACTAGCCCGTTCACCACGAAAGAACTCCTTACTAAGCGCGGTATCAACATTAGCAAAGCCACCAGCACGAAAAGTATTACGCCCTACTGCACCATTAGAGACACCGCCGGTTGTGCCTAAAGGAGCGAGTAATGAGAGCGGATTGGTACCTGGGGCAAGCGCCAGTGGTACTAATCCATTATCGCGAACAACCAGACCAGCAGTGGTATTGAGTCGATCTGTGAGTGTGCCATCACCATTAACATCAAAAGCAGAATTGACCGTGAAAGGCAGTCCTGTCTGCAACGCCAGTACACCAGAGATCTGCCAACCACCTAGCAGTTTGTTATCACGTGCAAATGGTAGCAAGAATGATGAAGCTAGAGTAAAGCGTTGACGTGCGTCAAAGTTGGCAGATCCACGCTCAGCGCGTAAGTTGCGCTCGTTTTGTGGAAAGGCAAATGCGCCTGCCAAGTCAAAGACATCTGAGACTTCATCAATAGCATGTGCGTAGGTGTAACTGGCCAACAGATCGAAGCCATTACTATAGCGCTTGGCCAGACTAAGTTGTAATGCATGATAGTTTGAGTTGGCAGAATTTTCGAATATTGTGTAAGCGCCTAATCTAGCATCAGGGCGCGCAATACGTTGTTGCACATTGATCTGAAGACTATTACCGGAACTGGCGACAGCTACTAATGGAAAGGCCGCTGGGCCAAAGTTTGGTTGACGGAAACGTGCCAGCTTATGTGCTGCCGAGCCAACATAAGAGACCGAAACTACATAATCGCGGGCCAGTTGGCTCTCTAATGTGAATGTATACTGGTGTGCATAAGGTGTACGCAGATTCTTATCTGGTAATGTGAATGCCAGGCCACCAGCTCGCTGTAATGAGAAGAGTACCCCTACACCAGGCACAAAGGCGGCAGGTGGTAATCCTAATACATTGGTTGTGCCAGGTTGTACAATGGGAAAGACCTGATTAAATGAGAAGAATGCAGGATTGCTTACTAGTGGCTTCTGATTACCAACAACAGGGAGAAATGTTGGATCAAAATTTACCGGAATAAATGTAGGAAAGACATTGCGCGAATTGCTTACTACACTACCCAAGATCTGATCGTAATAGAGTCCATAACCACCACGTAGCACTAGTCTTCCTGTGCCTAGTAGATCAAGGGCAAAACTGACACGAGGAGCAAAATTATTTTCATCTCCAAGGTAAATCTTGCTACGCCCATCAAGAATGCCTCGCAGTGCAGCAACAGCATTATTGAATGGCGCAACAAAAGATGGCTGATTCAATTCTGATGCTGGTGTAGGAAAATTATCCAGTGTAAAGGTTCGCTCAATACGATTATTGACCTCTGCTGGCACCGTATTGATGTCATAACGTAGACCCGCAGAGATAACTAGTCGCGAAGTTGCCCGCCAAGAATCTTGTACAAACAGCCCTGCTTCTGTAAAACGTAGTCCAATTGTAGAATCAGGTGAGGTCGCAAGTGTTTGAAAGATATTAGTAGCAACACCTAGATTGACTAGATCAACGCCACGACCAAGTGAGAGGCCACGACCAACTTCAAAGACAAATCCGCCTGTGAAAGCGACCTGTGGACGGAAATTACGATCTAGAAAACTATTCAACTGTGTACGGCGTATATCGGCGCCAAATTTAAGCGAATGCCGACCTGCACTTACATTTACCGATTCGGCAATCTGGAAAGTGTTATTTGTGCGTCCTTGTGGAAAAGTAAAGACATCAACACCGATAGAACTGAAAGGCACAATAGTCAGTTGTCCCACTGGACCAGTTGCACCTGAAGTTAGATCGGCACGTCCATCCCCATTCAGATCTGCATTAATACGATTGGTAGGATTAGAACTAAAGATAAATGGGCTACCAGACTGTTCATCAAAACCTAGTCTAGTACGTCCATAAGAGAAGCGTAACAGGCTATCGATTCTGCTATTGATAGGAGTAGTAAGAATAAGTGAAAGATTCTGGGTACGCACATTTGTCCCTAGTGAAGCGTTGACAGCTCCACCGACAGCAGGAATGATCGACTCGTCATCAGTAAAGTTGTAACGCCCGCTCAACTCCTGTCGTCGATTAAATAGCTCAAAGTTGCCATCAATTTTGATGGAAAAGAGTGTTCCTTCTCCAGACGCATTTAGTTCACGTGTTAGCGTGTTTATCCCATAAGGTCCGCCTGGATTGTTGGGTAATGGGTATAGACCAAAGATATCCTGACTAACAATTAGGAAGCGGTTGGGCCGTTCCTGTGCAGTTGGTACACTGAAATGAACCTGCTCAGTTCTATTGATATCTTGGCGCTCTATAGAGAAGAAAAAGTGGGCGCGATCAGCTTTAAGAGGACCACCGAAAGTAGCGCCAAACTGATTACGTGTAAATGAAGGTTTACCGCTACGGCGGCTTGCTTGGCCTTGGCCAGGCAGGTCAAAGAAGTTGCGTGCATTGAGTCGATCATTGGTAAGCAGATCATAGATGCTACCATGAAACTGATTACCACCGGTCTTAGAGACAAGATTGACCTGTGCGCCAAAATTACGACCGGCTTCGGCATCTGCAAGGATTGTAGTTAACTGAAACTCTTGTACACTTTCCGCTGATTGCGAAATAAGCGCAGTAAAACCTTGCCTACGCACACCAATATCCTGATCGTTATTGTCTGAACCATCGATAGTGAAATTGTTGGCGCGTGAGCGTAGACCAGCTACAGAAAACTGACCAGAAGTACCTACCCCAGGACCTACTCCTGGACCTGCTACACCGTAGGTGGGTGGTGGCACAGCTACTCCGCTTACTAATAGTGCCAGTACATCTACACTGCGTACCCCAGGCAGAGGCAATGCAGCGATCTGATCGGCAGGGAAATTACCCCGTAAAGCAGCATCTGCACTATTGACCAGTGAGACAAACTTACTCTTTTCACGTGGATCTTGTGCAGAAATAGATTGAGCTGGTGTCGGCGTCGGCGTTGGCGCTGGTGTTGGTGGCAGGCGTTTAAGTACTAGTGGCGGGGGAATAACAAGGGTAACCTTGTTGAGCGCAATAGGGAAATCGACAATGACATCTTGCAAAAACCCTTCTCTGGTACCACGAATTGTGTAAATACCAGGCTCTAGGAAGGCTAAACGATAATCGCCAGCCGTACTAGAGCGGGTGGTGCGAGCATTACCATTGGTCTGATTGATCACTTGTATTAGCGCATCTGAAAGTGGTATACGAGTACCACTAGCCTCTTCAAAGACTTGTCCAACCAAAGTACCCGTAGTTGTTTGGGCAAAAGTTAACGGTGCAAGAAAAAGACCTAACAACAAGATGAGACAGAAGATTGAAGCTCTTCTCATGTTTCCCCCATAAAATATATATGGCCCACGTTTCAAGCTTGCGGTTGAAAACTCTAGTACAACTCGTGGCCAAATGCTACTAGAAAAGAGTCTTCAGTAATTTCTGTTAATATTTTACTTTGACCATTTGTTGAAATTATTTGCCTAAATAAAATTTTTCCTATCGATCTTTTGTCAGACTAATTTATCAAAAGGTTATTCTATATATATAGCAAACCAATAGGAGGAATATACGATCTTAAACTGGTATAGCCATTTTCTAGAGCCTAGCGCAGTAATCTGCTAGAATGGGTAAAGAGAGTGGAGGATATAAAGTTTATGAATATTAGATTGATTAAAAGCGCCTTGTTCTTACTGCTTATATTAACTGCTGTATTGGGCGTCAGCACAACTA
>JBFLVQ010000404.1:0-8830 GCA_040758525.1 Acidobacteriota bacterium | reverse complement strand
CTTGACGCAAAAAATCGGCATCTTCAGCTAAAGATCGATCAGGATAACGTGCTAGTCGTTCCCAGACACGTCTACGATAGACAAGTGTGCCACCATGTACATCTTCTACAAACATACGACGATGTAGCGCAGGAGTACATTTCCAGAATCCCCAGTGTGGCAAATCAAAGAATACGGTATCCTGCAGACCACTAATATCAGCACCATCCGATATCAATGGAGCTACCTGTCGGCTTAAACGATTAGGCGCATACCAATCATCATCATCCCATTGAGCAATAATATTACCGCGCGCTAATTCACAAGCCCAATTCCGTTTTGTCCCAATACTTTTGCCTGGGGGTAGACGCAAATAGCGAATACGTGGGTCATTTGGTAATCGCGCTGAAAAATCTTCTACACTATCATCAATAATAATCAGTTCACGTGCTGGATAGTCTTGTCGCTGGAAATAGTGGATCGATTGCAGCAAGAAGTCTGGTCGATCACGAGTGGGGAGAATACAACTGACTAAAGGAGTCGTTTCTCCTATCGAGATAGTAGTGGTAGGAGCTACAGATCGAGTTGTCGAAGATATTGGAATATGTAGTTGAAGCAACTCAGGCAGAGCAAAATGTTGACATTCTTCACCTAGACAATGTGGCTCGTAATCGACACGTTCACCACGCTGTCGTAGTGCGCAAAATTTATTTTGATAGCGCTGCTTGCTTGTTTCAAAGTTGCGTTCTTCCTCATCTCTGCGTCGTGCCGTAAAAGGAGCACGATTTACATAGGCTGCGCGTGCCCATACAGCTTGAAAACCTGCTCGTGCGGCACGAATATTGTAGTCCATTTCCCAGCAAGGTCCTAAACCATAACTCTCATCAGCGGCACCAATATTGTCTACAACTTCACGTTTTACTACATAACAGAAATCACCCAGACTATGTAATGGTGTCAAGGTGCGCCAAGTAAGACCGAAAAGCAGTGCTGCTGCTGCCGCAGTACGAGCTACTTCGGCAAGCGTATCACCACTGTGAGGAAAAACTGCTTGCTCATTCCAACAGTGATTTGTTGAGGGTCCAGCAATACCATTACGTGGATCGGCATATAGAGCAGCTAAAAGATAATCTAACCAGCTTGGTCCAACCACTGTCCCACTTTCTAGTAGCACTAACAGATCCGCGTTGGTAGCAGTTATCAGACGATTAAAACAGGCGGGAGTGCCAAGCGGTTGTTCTGTACCTAGTTGGGGAATTTCTGGCAATGTTGCCAACATACTGTTGGTTTCTGCATTTGGACCATCGGGTAGCAGTAATAACTCAACAGCTTGTCTGGTATTTGCGTGCAGACTAGCTAGTGTCGCTAGCAGACGCTGTGGTTCTGCGTGAACATAAACTCCAATGCAGATACGTTTCATTCTTGTCACTCCCTACCACTTCTATTAAGAATCTCCTGGGCCAGTACCAGTGCCTGACTATCTGAGGGCTTGGTTGCTAAACCACCAAAATGGATACTAGTAAACCCGCAAGGATTATGAGCATAGTCATAACCCAATACACCACCAGGTAAACCATCAAAGACAGGATAGAAGTAGCGCTCGCTGGGTAGTTGCAAGTTAGTTTCATCATTGTACTGAACGGCAATAAAGCCTTGTTCCCAAACCCAACTATGTATATTGCTTGGTAACACGTGAGTCATATGGGCGGCTAGTCGCCGTGTGCTATAAGAGTTTCTCAACCAATATAGACCTGCATTCAATCTGCCTGTACTTAGTATCCGATTTTCTCTCTCTATCCAGCCCCAAGCTGCCAGATAAGCTTCGCCATGATCAGCATCAGGAGTAAATACTAGATTATGTGTTTCAAAAGCATGTAGTGCATCAGCAACAGAATCTAGCACAAATATATCATCATCCATTAAGCAGAACTCTTTGGGTGGGTAGAGTAGAGCAATACAAGTTTTCAGCACAAACCAATGGCGGCGAGCAAATTCTGCCAAACGTGGCACACGCAGAGCTTGTATATGCTTAAACACACTGTTCATTGAGATAACTTGAGCAAATGGTAGCAGTTTAGCAAATAGCTGGCGATTCTGTTGTGACCATTGATGTTCTCCAAAGACTAGCACTTTAGTGGGACTGTAACCGTTGAGGATCATACTATAGAGCGAAACTACTGTACGCAATGGAGTCTGTCCCGAGAAATATGTTTTGAGTGGTGGACCATTGGGCTTTTTTAGTCGTTGCTGCACAATATCTAGATAAGGAAGTAGCAAGTCTGACAAGGCTTGTTCATTCTCCTCGGCGAGGATCAATTTTGCGCCCCATACCCAACCACCATAATGTTGCCATTGAGCAATTTCCAGATGATCCCCCATCTGTACGGAAATCTCATTACGTTTTAGCGTATGGGCCGAGGGATCTGTATGGATAATATTGCCATTGTGGCGAATCACGCAGCCATCATCATCCCAAAAGACCAGTGTGCCGCTACCATTGATACGTAGCTTGAAGACAACATGAAAGCCGCGCATCTCTCCCGCTAAGCTAGCACCTTGTGAACGTAGTCCGCCAGAAAAGAAGTCACACCAGTCAATTATCCAACAGGCTTCGTCCTGAATTGATTGCCAAGATGGTTGAGGCAGCGAGGACATTAATGGCGCATTCCATTCAGGCTCAGAGATCCATTGTCCATCCAGTTGCTTAACTGGACGTGGCCATGAACAACTAATTATGTCAAACGGAGTTTCAAGCATAAGCTTCCTTTCAGGCTAACACACTATGGCTGCCATTGCGCAAATTAGAATTTCTTGTGCTACCATTTTCCCCCACCCCACCAATAAGGTTCCTGTCCAGCTAGCCAGGCCGGCTTCAGTGTTGCTATTTGTTGTAGTAGTAGATCCGTCTGTTGTGAAGTGAAATGTATTACTTCATTTCCTTTTTTTGAAACGACGTTAAAGGGAACCTTAATAAACCAACTACTAATAAGTCCTGACAGCAGACCCATCCTATTATCCTTACCATCTTCTTGAAAAAAGATTGTTGGGTAGCCCATTAACCCTGGACCATCTAATGCGCCCGACATCATTCCAACAGAACATAAAGTGGCATGACTAAGATAGAGCAAAGAGAGTAATTGCAATTGAGCTGCAAAGAGTTTTCCATTGGCAATTTCTTGAAAGGCAGGATCGGAATCAAATCCAATAATGCTATAGGCAGTAATTCCTAATTTCTTTTGTAATCTTTCATCTACAATTATTTCATCTACATAACCCATATGATCGCCAGCAAATATCAGATTAGTAATACCATTTTGCGTAAAGGCAGTGATCATCATATTCACTATATCTGCATTTGTGTTACGCCAGGCGCTATCATCATTTTTGTTGCGTATACGAATGAGACCTTTGGGCGATGGTCTAGTGAATGGTTTTACTTCTTCATTAACATGACGATTTAGGTAGACAGCAATATTATCTTTTGTTTCTTGTTCAAGTCCTGATAAAAAAGCTGCGCTGATCCAGCCAATAGGTCTACCTCCATTTACTTGAAATGCTGGATAGATTATCTCGTTAGTACATTTTTTCTTATTAATCTCTACTGTGCCGCCAGATGTATCTATGATCTGCCCAGGATAGTTTCTCTGTAGCTGGCTTAGTGCGCTGATGATCGAACTTCTCTGTCCATCTGTATATGTAGTTATGTCTTCTAAAAAAGCTATTTGAGCTGCACTTAGTTCTAATAGACGGTTTTTTTCATCACTCCATTTTGCCTCTGCATTAAGCCCTTCTACACGTGGTGTAGCGGGGTAGTTAAAGTGCGCTAATCCTGGTGCTAACACAATGGCTGCACCAACATGAAAGGTTTCGCCAAACTCAGTCTTATCAAGTCCAGTAAGTACTATACCCATAGTGTTAACTTAAAACCTCTCTATATTTAATAATGTAGTTAACATAAATATTCTTGGGTCGGGTCTCTGCTTGGCTAATATATTGTTGTGGCTTTATCGGATCGGCAGTTAACGAAGTTGTATCTGCTGGTGCTCCAGCAGCACTGCCTTCTTGCGATGGTGTTGCTGGTGACTGCACTGAGCTATATGAATGCTGATGAGCTAGTAGCGCATCACATTGCAATGAACCCACACCATCTTTGGTGCCTTTTCCACCTTGAGGTAATAAGCGTTGAGATATATCTGCATCCATTCCTGCGCCAGCATCAACACCGCGCAAAAATAGTCCTCGGTAGTCTGGGATAGAAAAACTGCCATCTTGTCCACCATAAAGGTAGCCAATAACAGCAAACAGTTCAGGATATTCAGAAACTAGTATGGATCTACCATCACAAAGCATCCAACCTAAAGCCTCTATTTCAACAGAAGGTTCGGTTGGCAAACTAGGAGATGCTGGTGGATTGGATGCTGGACCACCACAGGGAGATGAAGTAGGCCAGACACTATTTTTCCCTGTTGTGGCAGTAAGCTGTCCTGCAAAAGCGACCACCACACCGACAGGTATACTAGCGCGTGTATACCAATAAAGAGTATTTAGCGGTAGTGGCATAATAGGAAATGGAGTTGACATTAGCGCTAATCTCCCTCTTGGTTAATCAATCCTTATCTATAGGTTCATAACCAGGTTTAAACTGTGGTAGCTCAGTACTGTCTTGTAGCATAATCATGGAAGTAGGTATGGTGATCTCCCATGGTTCACTCTTACACTTCTTTGTACATTCAAACTCAGCAATAGTTTTTAGTTCATTAACAACATCAATATACGGTTCGATCGTCGGCGCGAGAGTATCTATTCCTTCCCAGATCATTCCTGATGATAGGTAGTAGAGGATCGTCATATTGTAGTTAGGTCTTACAGGCAGCAATACTCTAGCAAAGCTTGCTTGTAGAAAGTCTGTTAATGGACCATCACTAGCTAAATATTGACTTAAAGATGTCCAAGGCTGTCGTGGCGGACTATCTTGGTTCTTAAGGTAAGGGTAGAACGAGTAAGCCATCTCATTCCATTCAAAAGCTTGCTCGAACAGTTGTATATATTTGGGCTCGTTTACAATAAATTCTGCTAGTAGATCTTCGAAAGAACCTACTAGTTTGCAGTGTTGTTCAAGCAACTGTCTAAGACAATCTTTCTTGATTTCACTCTTCTCGATCTCTCGAATCGTGAGAGGATTAGTCAATGCCTTATCATCTTGTTGAGCGTTTACCAGATTATAATATTCTGCTTTCTGTCTATTATATCCTTGCGTAATGGCATTGTAGGTTTTGATCTGCCATTCCTCAGACTTTTCATTGCGATATCGACATTTAATCTCAATACTAACAAGATAGTTAGTAGCTAGTGTTGGTGGTGATGCAAGTTGTCCATTACTCATTACCGCGACAGGAACAGTGTAGTCCTCTTTATTCATAGAAAAATGTTGGCAATTCCCATCGCTAGAGGTAAAAGGATTTCTACCAACTAAACCTGATAGGTTAATGCTACTGGGATCTTCTGATGAGATAGTTATATAAGCTTCACTAGCCTCGTAACCTTCTGGAACTGGTATCTCTTTAGCATTAACAGGTTCTGAACTCTGAAATATTGCTGTGATTGTACGAAATTCAGATGGCGGAGGAGTAATATCTCTGACATCATATCTTGCTGCTAGATCGGCATAATTATAATTTGTGATATTCCTATGAGAGTTAATCCCTAGCTTTTGCGGTGAAATCGGTTCATAAAGAGAAGCCCCCTTTATTTCTAGCTCATTTTTGATATAAGTGGCAGCTGGGTCTTTAATGAGAAATTCTATCAACAGACGATGACCATAGTTTACTACATGAGCTGAATAAATTTTGTTTACCCAACGATAGACACCTCTAACATTGTTAGTGCTTTCGGTATTATCAAAAGTATGTACAACCGTCTCTTCAGTCTCGTTAAGAGTACTAAAAGTACGTGCTCGGCTTACCTGTCGAGCAATGCGATTAGCAGTTCGTTGGGTAATCTCTTTAGCAAACTTAGTAACATCCTCTTTGTCCAACTGTCCTGGACTATTCTGTATTGTCCAGGCTCCTTTAGTTGTAGCAATGGCCGTAGTTGGTGGACCATAAGTGGTTTGAATAGGATTATTGGGATCAATTGAGAGGGTAGTGGAGTTTTGCGCTAGCGTGCGGTCCGTTTCGTTTAATAGATCAATTCTTGTACCATTAGTATTTGATTCAATCTCGTTTGCATCTACATCTGTACTAGAGAGAGATTCTTGAACCTGATTAAACCTTCTTCTGGTGGTCTCTTTACGTTCACCCTTAAGAACATTCTCAATATAAGCTACCTCACCTAGTTCATATCTGAGCAGCCATTGCCGCACCATCTGCAAGTCTCCTACAGCATAAGGGACAATCTCATTGATAGGCTTATGCCAGGCTGGCAAATTACTACTACCCAATGGTGGCGAAAAGAGTGGCCAGGAAGGTGATGGTGGTAATGGAAAGATCTTTCCAGGCAATATTATCGTAGCCTTTGCTGCTTCTAGTACCTGTTCAGCCAACTTATCGTTATTACTGTTATTGGCCTGATCTGAAAAGACCCATTCTACTAGTTGGCACATAACTAGTGTCTTTATTATTTCATCAAGCAGACCAATGCGATAACCAAGCATAATTATCAAAGCAAACAGGCTCTGCCATAACATCTCTTTTTCTGATGAGTAGATTCTATCTTGCAAGTACTTTGTTAACTCATCTTCTGTTACATTGAGATTGTCAGCAATTCTTTGTCTCAAGGTTGCTATACTGATCTGCTCATGTCTGTTTAGCCAAGAGAAATCCAGTAATACAAAGTCCTTTATAGGGCCTGTCAGATCACTGATGTTGCGGACAAATAGCGGATCTCCCTGAATAAAATCTATTGCTGCTTGTAACATTAACTGGCGCCGATAAGGATCGGCCGATTCTCTGATCTCGACTAATACCCAATAGAAAGATTCTGATGGAGGGCTTTGACCATCTGGAGGACTTTGACCGTCACAGTCATATTCAACAAAGCGTCGTGCACGCAACTCTTTAGGCACTTCTGGCCAGGTGTGTAAATAGATATAACGAAACAGATCGTAGTATTCTCCACCTGTAATGGTGGGCTCGTCGATAGGTACAGGTTTTCCTCCATCATCAGGCTGGCAAGGAACCACTGGCTCATCAGGTGGAATAACTATCTCTTGGCCACCTTCTGGGTATAGTCGATAGTTTTTTACTGACTGAGGCGCTTGTCCTTGGGGGCCATATGTCAAATCCAGGCTTAGAGTAGGGCATCCATTACTGTTAAAAGTAAAATGTAGTGTACCACTGGCATAATAGTTAGGGCCACTACTACCAGGAAAGATGCTAAAGGGAACTCTATTGTTAGTATTGCTCAATCTGGCTTTGAGGAGTTCAATGTTACTCAAAAAGATTACTACCTCAAATGCGTCGCCAGATTCAGCCAGCCGCCAAAGAATCGTAACGAGACCAAAAAGTTTTGAGTACCATTGGTTAGCCATTTTGCACTTCTTCTGGAAAACTGCTCTGTAGCTTAGCAGTTATAAAAAAGTTTGGAGAAAGTGATAGAATCGCTTCTATCTTTGATCTACTAAGACAATCTTAATTCTATGGTGGACTTGTTATTGGCAGATCCTGAGCATCTGGATATAACGTCAAGTAAGTTATTGATTGAGGTGGTTCACCCATGGAGCCATAAGTAAGACTGATAACAAGTTCAGGGTTAGCATTCCTATCAAAAGTAAAATGTAGTTTACCACTTACGGAATAGTTGTTGTATTGCTCAGGTTGATTAGTAAAGCTATAGTTGCTCTGATCACTATTTAAGAGAAACTCACGAAACGGCTTGTCAACTATAAACAGTTTTACCTGAAACTCATTATTAGTCTCATCCGGACACCATAGAACAGTAACATTGCCAAAGATTGTGGTGCGCCACTGTTCAGCCATCTTTCTGCTCCTTTCAACCTTTGCTTAAGAATCAAAAAGTGAACTTTGAGGGCTGTCGTAAAACATCGGATCTACAGTCTTGTGTTAACCCGGTTTGACGCCAGCCCAAGCTTTGGGCATAAAACAGCAATTAGCCTTGGTTAGCCACAACAATGCTGTATCCAGTCCAAGCAGAGCCGCTGACAGTAGCAACCTGACCAATCGTTACTTCGGTCGAAGTTGCGTCTATCTCCTCATCCTTCATTGTTGAACCTTGTTGGACGTAATAGGCTACTACTGCAACATACAATTCTGGTCGTATATCCTGCATCATTACGCCACCTGGCCAAACTATCTGTGGTGGATAGATATCCTGTCCGCTTTTGGTAATATGCCCCCACACACCAAATCCTGCCTGATTCTGTATGTGCATTTCATTGGGAACAACATTTTGGCTAGTTTGAGCAAGTTTGGCTGTGACAGCCTTACCATCTAAAGTTTTCGAGGTTGTTACATTGAAAGTACCAGTAGATGAGTTAACGGTTATTTTAGGTGTTTGGTATCCAGCAGTAGGATCGGTTTGATCATCATATGGGCCTGGATAGTTTATAAATACCTCGTATGTTTGTGGGACTGTAACATATATCGAGCCACCCTGAGTAGGTGGGTTTACTACTTGCCAAGCAGTTACACCTAGATTAGGTACCTTGTAATTTTTCTTAAACACTGCTACGCGAAGATTCTCCGCCGTGTTATTTACGATTGTGAAGCCTGAACCAGCATTAGCCATGATTAGATTCTCCTTTGTCTTGAAGTTTACGCATTTCGCGATTTTTAACTCTGTTAGTAGAAAAACCTTTTCTCTGCATACAATCAGCAGAAACCTGAATAAAACA
>JBFLVQ010000403.1:0-8833 GCA_040758525.1 Acidobacteriota bacterium | reverse complement strand
GTTTGATAGTGACAAAGCCGCGTCCTGTAAAAAGGGCGTTACCAGATGCTTGAGCTGCTTGAGGGGAAACTATCATGAGCAGTTCTTAGGGGACAAAGGGACGGTAACGTCCCCGAGTTACCCGGTGTATATGTATCTCGTAAGGCATGCGTGCAGCAAAAGGTATGAAGGCAACAAAATGTGAATTCTCACTAACAATTCGATCTCCTCTACGTGTCTGTAAAAAGACACTGCCATCAGGATTCCAGATCGTTGCTTCATAAAGGTAGAGTTGATCTAGCTGACGACACCATATACAGCCTTCACCATTGACGAAATGGCTACGGGCAAACTCAAGCTTGGCCTTAAGCAGATTGGGAATAATTGTAGTGGCAATGATCTGTTCATGTGGATGGCTTAGACTGGCGCCTGCATCTTTGCCATGATTTTTGAAGATGAGAACATAGCGCAATTGTGGATCGCGCTCCAGATCCACATGCCGTAGCCACCAGGCATCAACTATATGGACAATATGTTCGAGTGGTTGCTGTTCTAGATAGCGTTCATGATCGGGTGAATCGACTACTACCTCATGTGCGCCATAGCCTGTAGCAATCTGTGAAAGTCCTAAACGACGCACATAGACTTCTGGAAAGATGCCAAAGGCAGGATACTTATTGGGTACAACCCGTACCTGCCAACCAGGATGATTGGCAGGCGTATTATCAGGTCGGAAAGAATAGATCTCTAGGGGCGTCAAATGCTCCTTGCCATAACAGAACGGGCAGCGCTCACGCACTTCCGGTGATTCCTCTTCACGTCTTGGCGTGCTAACAACAGGCCGCTTGCCTCGCGCCGATGAGATAATTACCCAACGACCAGAGATCGGATCACGCCGTAACTCTGGTTGACGTTCAGACATCTCTACAGGCATACGCTAAATCCCCTTTTATGCCATAATATTTGATAAAATAGTATCAGATAAGACACTATCGGCAATAAGTAAAAAAACGCTGTTCTAAGTTTGATTGACCTGCTTGCGTGTAGTACTTAGAATCCCTTGTTTATGATCATGCTGGCAACGCCGATTGAAGAATTGCACAAAGAGCTGCCACGCGTAGGTGTAAAAACCGCGCGGGCACTAGCTGGCGCACTGGCAGCATTGAATGCGCGTGCAGAGGTGCGACTAGTTACTGTCGAGGATCTACTTTTCTATCTACCTATGCGCTACGAAGATCGCTCTAACCTAGCACGTATTGCTGATCTAGCCGATGGTATAGAAGCGGCAGTAGATGTAGAAGTGCGTGTAGCAGGCACATACAGAGTAGGTAAAGGTGGTAAGCACAAAATTTTTGAACTCTCTGGTAGTGATGAAAGTGGGCGTATACGCGCCTATTGGTGGAACCAGCCCTATCTGGAGAAGACTTTCCCTCGTGGCGCACGAGTAATTCTTTATGGCCAATGGAAGTTCGATTCTTATCGCAATAACCTTACAGTAGAGAATCCTGAATATGAGTTACTTGATGAAGAGTCGGAAACGCCTGAAATCCATATGGGGCGACGTGTGCCTATCTACCGTAAGCTAGGCGACCTACGCACTAAACAATTGCGTACGATCATTTACCATTTGTTGAACTATATCGATCTTACAACAATAGCAGAGAACTTACCTGAGGATCTGCGTCAGCGTAACAATTTGCCTACACGTGCCGAAGCACTTAAACAGATACACTTTCCTGCTGCCGATGTGCCTATAGAACTCTACAATCAATGTGGTTCGCCAGCACATCGACGTATTATCTTTGAAGAGTTCTTTTGGCTACTGCTAGCGCTGGCCGTCAAGCGTACTGATCGTCAGCAAGAGACCAAAGGCACTGTTATTGAAATTAATGATCGTGTACGACAAGCTGTGCTTGGCATCCTCCCTTTTAAACCTACTACTGCACAAAAGCGTGCCCTTAAGGAGATTGTTGACGATTTTACTTCGAACCGACCAATGAATAGGCTGCTACAAGGCGATGTTGGCTCAGGAAAGACTATTGTAGCAGCACAGGCAATGATTGTTGTGATAGAGAACGGTTATCAGGCGGCACTGATGGTACCAACCGAAATACTTGCTGAGCAGCATGCCCGTAATCTTAAACGACTACTTGCCCAAACCCCTTATCACGTTGAGCTATTGATGGGAAGTACTCCTGCGCGTGAGAAGCGCGCCCTCAAAGAGGCGATCCGAGAGGGTGAAGTCGATCTTGTGATTGGCACACATGCATTAATACAGGAGAGTGTAGAGTTTTCGCGGCTTGGCTTTGTAGTAATTGACGAGCAACACCGTTTTGGTGTGATGCAGCGTGCAGAACTGATCCGACGTGGCTATAAACCAGATGTTTTAGTAATGACGGCAACACCAATTCCACGTAGTCTGGCAATGACCGTTTATGGCGATCTAGATATTTCGATCATAGATGAAATGCCTCCTGGCCGCACACCTGTAGAGACACGTGTGCGTGGAGAAAAGTCGCGTGAACAGGTCTATCGCTTTATTGCTGACGAAGTACGTCAAGGCCGACAATGTTATGTTGTCTATCCACTAGTAGAAGAGTCAGAGAAGCTAGATCTCTCTGCCGCTACCGAGATGGCTGAGCAGTTACAAAAGGAATGTTTTCCTGACTTTACTGTAGGGCTACTGCATGGACGTATGAAATCAGTAGAAAAAGAAGAGATGATGCTCCGTTTTGTCGCTGGTGAAGTGGAGATATTGGTCTCTACTACAGTGATCGAGGTAGGTGTTGATGTGCCTAATGCCAGTGTAATGCTGATAGAACATGCAGAACGCTTTGGGCTTTCACAATTACATCAACTACGTGGCCGGGTAGGGCGTGGCGCTGCCAAATCCTACTGTATATTGATGACGACAGGACCAAAATCGAAAGAAGCTACCGAGCGACTAAATGTGATGGAGCGGACCTCGGATGGCTTTAAGATTGCTGAAAAAGATCTAGAGTTGCGCGGCCCTGGTGAGATCTTAGGTACTCGCCAATCTGGCGAACAGATCTTTCGTATTGCTAATATCGTGCGGGATCGTGAGTTACTTGAAGCAGCAAGGCGCGAAGCAGAGTTTCTCCTGAGCGCACGCCGTAACTGGCCTGCTACTGTACAACTAATAGAACAGGTACGCCGCCAACCACGCTTTGGGCTTGCTACTATTGGATAAAGGCAGTTGCTGGGCTCGCTGGCTTGCCCTCACGCCCCTGGGTGTGATAGTTGTTAAGCTTGGCCTGCGATTGCGATGGGTAATATACAGTTCGCCAAACAGGCTGGAGGGATTTATATGGCAGTTAAGGTTGGTATAAACGGTTTCGGGCGCATAGGCCGCAACGTCTTGCGTGCTTCCGCTGATAATTCGGACATTGAATTTGTTGCCGTCAATGACTTAACCGACGCCAAGACGCTTGCACATCTACTCAAATACGATTCCGTATTAGGGATCTTCGATGCCAAGGTAGAGTCTCACGACAACACTCTTTTCATTAATGAGCACAAGCTTAAAGTCTTTAGTGAGCCTGATGTGAGTAGGATCGATTGGGGTTCAGTAGGTGCCCAGGTCGTTATCGAATCGACGGGTCGCTATGTTGAGCGTGAAAAATGTGCCTTACACCTACGTGATGGGGTTAAGAAAGTGATTATTTCCGCGCCGGCAAAGCGCGAGGATATCACCCTTGTGTTGGGCGTTAACGATAAAGAGTATCGCCCACAAGAACATCACGTTATCTCTAACGCTTCTTGTACAACCAACTGTCTGGCACCGGTAGCCAAAGTGTTACAGGAAAAGTTTGGTATTGTGCGTGGTTCAATGACTACCATACACTCTATGACCAATGACCAGCGTATCCTCGATCTACCACATAAGGATCTGCGCCGTGCACGTGCTGCTGGTATCTCTATGATTCCAACCACCACTGGCGCTGCTAAAGCAATTGGGTTGGTGATTCCAGAATTGAAGGGTAAGCTTGACGGTATTGCCGTGCGCGTACCAACACCTAATGTGTCAGTGATCGATTTTGTTGCGCTGGTTGCGAAAAATACCACGAAAGAGGAAGTAAACCAAGCCTTCAAAGAGGCGGCGCATGGACCTATGCGTGGAATTTTGCAGTTTTGTGAAGAGGAGTTGGTCTCGATAGACTTTCGAGGCAATCAACACTCCTCAATCGTGGACGCCGGCTTTACCAAAGTGATCGATAATAACCTTGTGCATGTACTTGCTTGGTATGACAATGAATGGGGTTATAGTTGTCGTATACGCGATTTGGTAAAGTTTATCTTTAAACATGATATGTAAATCTTCCCAGCACTTTCTTCGTTGGGGGAGACAATGAAGAAGCTAACGATTAATGATCTAGAATTGCAGGGTAAGCGGTTGTTTATACGCGTAGACTTCAACGTCCCGCTAGAAAGCGGCCGTGTAACTGATGACACGCGTATACAGGCTGCATTGCCTACTATACGTTTTGCCCTTGAGCGCGGTGCGCGTGTGATTCTTGCTTCACACCTAGGCCGTCCTAAGGGCACTGCTAATCCTAAATATTCGCTTAAGCCAGTAGCAGCACGATTGGCAGAACTGCTAGGCCGTCCTATTAAATTTGTCACTGATTGTATAGGTCCAGAAGTAGAGGCCGAGGTCAATCGCTTGCAAGAGGGTGAAGTCCTGCTGTTGGAAAATCTTCGCTTCTATGCTCAAGAGGAGAAGAACGACGAGAACTTCTCTCGACAGCTTGCCTCGCTCTGTGATCTTTATGTCAATGACGCTTTTGGTGCTGCACACCGTGCTCATGCCTCTACAGTGGGAATGACGCGCTTCTTGCCACGCACTGCGGCTGGTTTCCTTATGGAACGCGAGCTACAGTACTTGGGTAAAGCGCTCTATGACCCTGAACATCCATTTGTAGTAATTCTGGGCGGTGCTAAGGTATCGGACAAGATTGAAGTAATCGAAAATCTGCTTAAGGCAGCAGATATATTGCTGGTAGGCGGAGCAATGGCCTATACCTTTCTTAAGGCGCAAGGTCTGGCAGTAGGCAAGTCGTTGGTCGAAGACGATAAACTGGAACTAGCTCGTCAATTGATGGACAAGGCACGTGCAAGACGAGTACGGCTGGAGTTGCCTGTCGATCATATTGTGGCCAAGCAGCTCGATCCAGTTCAGGACTTGCGTGTCGCACCAATTAATGCTACCGCTGATGACGAAGCTGGCTATGATATAGGTCCAGAAACGGCCAAGAAATATCGTCAAGAGATTTTACAGGCCAAGACTGTGGTTTGGAATGGTCCTATGGGGATCTTTGAGAATGAGAATTTTGCCTCTGGCACCCGTGAGATTGCCCAAGCCGTCGCAGAGTCGCCAGCAACTACTATAATTGGCGGTGGTGATTCGGTGGCAGCGGTCAATCAAGCCGGCGTAGCAGCGCGTATCAGCCATGTCTCGACGGGCGGTGGCGCTAGTCTTGAATTTCTTTCTGGTATTGAATTGCCTGGTGTAAAGGCATTAACGGATCGATAAAAGAAAGGGAAGAATGCGCCGACCAGTGATTGCGGGAAACTGGAAAATGTACAAGCTGCTTGCCGAGGCGGTGCAACTAGTACTTGACCTAAAGCCACGTGTGGTCAATGCGCGCCATTGTGATATTGTTGTAGCACCCCCTTTTACTGCGCTTAAGACTATTACTGATCGGCTAGAAGGCTCCAATATCAAGACGGCTGGTCAAAATCTCTCTGATCAACCTGAGCAAGGACCTTTTACTGGTGAAATCTCTGCAGATATGTTACGTGACCTAGGCTGTAGTTATGTAATCATAGGACATTCGGAACGGCGCCAGCACTATCGAGAGACTGATCTAATGGTCAATCGTAAGATTCGTGCTGCGCTGGCTGTCGATCTGCAGCCAATTGTCTGTGTAGGTGAAGACCTTAATGAACGTGATCGTGGTGAAATGGAAGAGGTGGTGGGCCGTCAGCTAAGTGAAGGTCTGAGCGGGTTGACAGCTACAGAGCTTTCGCGTATCTTAATTGCTTACGAGCCTATCTGGGCTATTGGCACAGGCCGCACAGCAACACCAAACATAGCAGCAAGTATGCATCGATTTATTCGTAGCACAATTGCTGCAGGTTGGGGAAAGATTAGTGAAGAAGTGCGGATCTTGTATGGCGGTAGCGTCAAGCCAGAAAATATCTCTTCCCTGATGGCGGAAGCAGATATTGATGGGGCATTAGTAGGCGGTGCCAGTCTAGCAGCAGATAGCTTTGCACGAATTGTGAATTACGAGTAAGTCTTGAGATTAGGTAGTAATTTTTCATGGCCTGGTATACATACATTCTGTTTGGAATTTACGTTATCGCTTGTCTTATCTTGATCGGTGTAGTGTTATTGCAATCCGGCAAGGGCGACATTAGCGCAGCTTTTGGGGGTGGTAGCAGCAATACTGCTTTTGGTCCTCGTGGTGCTGCCTCAACACTTTCCCGAGTGACGTTAGGAGCGGCAATCGGGTTTATGGTGCTTGCCTTTGTATTTACATTGCCAGGTGTGTTAGGCAGTGGGTCGGTAGTACAAGACATCCCTGAGACAGAAGAGCCGCCTGCCGCTACACAACCGGCGCCGGCGCCTCCTGCTACGACACCAGCACCAGCACCAACCAGCGGAGCGCCAGGTGGACAACCTGCCGCCACGCCATCACAGTCGCCAAGTGATAAACCTGCTGACAAACCCGCAAATAAACCTGCGGATAAGCCTGCAGATAAGCCTGCTGACAAAGCTGGTGAGAAGAAGCCTGAACAGAATTAGGCATAAGAGAAAACTTAAACTGAGCCACAGGCCAGTTGCCGAAGTGGTGGAACTGGTAGACACGTACGTTTGAGGGGCGTATGGGGCAACCCGTGGGGGTTCGAGTCCCCCCTTCGGCATTATCCACCTTCCCAATCGAAAAATCTTCTCATCCTTTATCCTGCGATTTCGAGCAGTTTGTTAGACTAGCTAGTCTAACGACTTGATAAATTCGTTGAGAATATTGTTGAAGACAGCCGGTTTTTCCAAATTCGGCATATGTCCTGTTGCTTCAATTACCGCTACTCTTGAATTTGGTATTCTAGCGCGCATAAATTCAGCATCACTGACGGGTGTAAACTGATCTTCACTGCCAACAACAATCAATGTTGGAACAGCAATCTGTGGCAACAATGGCGTATAGTCCTGTCTTTCGGCTCGTCCACGCAAAGCAGCAGCGGCTCCTTTGGCTGGAGCAGTGCGCATCATATTAAGCAGATACTCGGCAACTTCCGGTTGTTCTTGGATAGTTTTCGCGGCAAGCATTTTGGGTAAAAGTTCTTTGGCATACTCATTCATTCCCTCTTTTAATATGCGTTCAGCGATCTTATAGCGTTCCTGTCGTTTCTCATCGCTGTCGAGTTGCGCAAAGGTATCAGCAAGAATAAGTGCGTGAACACGTTGTGGGAACAAATGATAAAACTCCAAGACTATCTGTCCGCCCAGAGAAAGTCCGGCCAAAATAATTTTGCTGACTTTTAAGGAATCCAGTATTGCTGCGATGTCCTGGGCAAAGTCCTCCAACATGGTCTTCTCTGCAACAACTTCACTCTCGCCATAGCCGCGCAGGTCTGGAACAATGACCCTATATCGTTGACTGAATGTGCTTATTTGCTCACGCCACATTGAACGATTAAACGGATGTCCATGAATAAATACTAGCGGATTGCCCTCACCGATATCTTCATATACGATCTTAATTCCATGAATTTGTTGAATAGCCATAATTATTCACTCCATAAAATTATTTAGTACGCTTTATTGCCAATGGTGCAAATGCTTGACAGACTGGCATCATTGAAATGACATTGATATTGACGTGGGCTGGTCGTGTAATAACCCAATGTACTGTTTCGGCAATGTCATCAGCGGTCAGAGGTACTGTGCCAGCATAAACAGCATCAGCCTTTGCTTGGTCTCCTTTGAAGCGCACCTGGGAAAACTCTGTGCCTCCACATAAACCTGGCTCAATATCGGTAACACGCACTCCCGTACCTAATAGATCAGCGCGTAAATTGAGACTGAACTGATGCACAAAAGCTTTTGTTGCCCCATAGATATTTCCCCCTGGATAGGGAAACTCTGCGGCAATCGAACCAAGGTTAACAATATGTCCTGAGTTACGCTCAACCATCCCTGGTAGTAAGGCGCGAGTGCAATAGATCAACCCTTTAATATTGGTATCAACCATCTCATCCCAATCATCGAGTTGAGCCTGATGAGCAGGTTCTAGTCCTAGGGCAAGACCAGCATTGTTGACCAGAACATCAACTGCAGTAAATTTATCTGGCAGCGTAGCAATAGTCTTTTCAACTACACGACGATTACGAACATCGAGTGTGAGGGGAAATATCTGCTCGCCCAATTCAGTCTGTAACGCTTTCAGACGTTCACTACGCCTTCCTACAGAAATCACGAAAGCGCCGTCTTGTACCAAGCGACGGGCAATCGCCTCACCAAATCCAGATGTTGCACCAGTGATAAAAACAATCATTTAGACTCTCCTTCATTTACCAATTGTCGATTATGTAAAACTGGTTATATGTTTATATAGTAGACGAGCAGTTTAGGAAGAAATGGTTTGAGTGTAAACATCCAATAAGAGAAAACCTGGCATGCCAATGCTTGCTCTATTAGTGACATCCTCCCTCGACTAGAAGTCAAGGGCATCCCTGGTGCAGCACTTAAGCAGCCCCAACCGAGCAGGAAACAACAGTAGCAATAGGGATGGTATAAGGAACCGATTTGTAGACCATATGCCGA
>JBFLVQ010000402.1:0-8863 GCA_040758525.1 Acidobacteriota bacterium | reverse complement strand
AGTTATCCGCAGCGAAGCTTCCTTTTCACGTAGTAGACGAATTTGTGCAGACTCATTATTATGGCTGGTAAATTGGGAGCTTATTACCTTAACTACTACCTGATGATTTAGATTACGCTCATCTAGGGCACGATAGACTGAGCCCATTGCGCCTTGGCCAATCTTCTCTGTGATTCGATAGCGCCCATCTAGTAGTTCGTCGGTTTGCAGTTCTGAATCTCTTAAATCCATTGCTAAGGATTAGTATGTCTAATGTCAATTTCTGCCTTGATAAGGGATTTACCATCTCCTCTAGCATTGGCAAAGTAGAGCGCAGTGGTCTCTCTAGAGGGTAGATGGACTTCTTCTTCCTCTATAGTTGCACTATTGCCCTTACTAATATCTTCTTCTAGTGCCAGCGATAGATTACGTCCTCCTGATGAGAGGGCTGAGATCGGTTTAGTACTAAAGAGTACCGTCAATTTATCTATACCGGCAGGAGGATCAATCTTTAGTGGCCCTATTACCGCAGGCGTATCGGGAGTAATATAAGCCTCTTTTCCTTCTTGTGGGTAGAATAGATTACGGGTAACTCCATCGGAGCCAAAATTCATAATATAGAGGTAGCCTGGACGCGAAGCCTCAAAGATCAATTTAATAATATCGCCTTCACGAAAATTCTGTTGTGGATCGGTGATACCATAGCTTCTCCCCTTTGTATCGATAGCATATTTAGCCAACTTAGAGGAGAGTTGATAACCTTGAGGAGTCTCTTTGCCTAGTGCCAGCACTATATATCTAAGCGCTGCTACTTCCTCTTTAATAGGTTGTCGCTTGGATCTTTTCGCTACCTTTTTCTGAGCAGATTTACCGATTGCAGGTCGTTCTGGTTGGTAGGTTCTATTCTTGACAGAGGTGTTGGTAACAGGTTTTTGATTAGTCTGGCTATCGAAGATGCCACGTGCACTGCTTTCTCTCTCCTCTTGTGCTAACTGCACGGCGGGATTGCACAAGAGTAATAGCGAGATCAATAGTAGTAGAAACTTGCTAACCATTCCTAATATATCCTTAACTTACTTGCCATCATTGCATTGCAGTGGCAATATCCACAGTTGTGCAAAATTACCGGCTATTTGGGTATACCACGATACGTCAAGCAGTGCAAGGTGCTAAATTATGCCGGAAAAGTTTGAGATAAATCGATAATTATTTACTCTATATGGAGACACTTGTTACCGATCTAGGGATTTATCTACGTGCCCTTTGGAAGCGTAAGCTATTTATCATCAGTGTAGTGTTACTGGCCTTAGCGATCAGTCTCTATTTTAGTTGGCGCGAACCGCTTATCTATGCTGCTACCGCGTTGATAAAAGTAGGACGAGTCTGTAATGAACCGGTAGAGGATGCCAATCTGCTTACCGATATAATTAATGGTCAACCCTTTTTTGCCCGCGTAGCAGCAAGCTTAGGCGGTCAACAGGCTCTCCCTTCGCCGGCTCGTTCACTTAGCGCAGAACAGCGCGAGGCTGGCAAAGGGCGAATACGTTATGTATATGCAATTCGCTTAACTGCACGTGGCGCAACCGCCCAAGAGGCTAATAGATTGGCGCGTGCTGCGGTAGATCAAGTTATTGTCCAGATGGCAGAGAAGTTTGACCAAGCTTATAGTGCTTATTCCACTCGTGAGAAAGAACTGCAAGAACGCTTTAATACTTTGCAAGGAAAAATAGCAGAGAATGAGAGTGATTCTAATCTAGATTTAACACCTAAGCCGACTAAACCTGTCTCCCCAATCTGGGCGCGAGAAATAGAATTACAGGTATTAAAGCAGGATCTCTTGGAGTTACGAAAAGGGATAGACTCACCACTACAAACTTACCGTACACAGCTTGCTGATGAGATAACTGCAGCCCAGCCACAACCGCGTGCAAGCTTATGGAAACGTGGCCTACTGGCGGTGGCAGCGGCTTTTGCCTTCGCAGTGCTGAGCGCATTACTACTAGAATTTGGCTGGCCAATCTTAGCCACGACAACAAAAGGAGAATAAGAATATGAGTAAAGATAGGGTGAAGATCTTGAGTGTCGTGGGAGCACGTCCAAATTTTATGAAGATTGCGCCAATATTTGATGAGATGTTACGTCGCAATCAGATCGAACCGCTCTTGGTTCATACCGGACAGCATTATGACGAGCTGATGTCAGATGCTTTTTTTGCCGACCTAGAGATACCACGTCCAGATGTGAACTTGAATGTTGGCTCTGGATCACATGCCGAACAGACCGCCAAAATAATGCTTGCCTTTGAGCCGGTATTATTAGCACATAGGCCTGATTGGGTTGTTGTGGTTGGGGATGTAAATTCTACGATGGCCTGTACCATTGTATGCAGCAAGTTGGCAATTAAGGTCGCACATGTGGAAGCGGGTTTACGCAGTTTTGATCGTAGCATGCCAGAAGAGATCAACCGATTGGTAACAGACGCGCTTGCCGACCTACTACTTACTCCTAGTCGGGATGGCGATGCCAACCTTTTACGAGAAGGGGTTTCTCCAGAAAAGATCAAATTCGTTGGCAATGTAATGATCGATACGCTCTACAAATATCTTCCTAAAGCAGAGCAGCAGCCAATTCTTACTAAATTGGGATTATCGCCAGAAGCCTATACTGTGGTAACCCTGCATAGACCTGCTAATGTTGATGATAAGAGGGTTTTACAGGGTATATTAGAGGCGCTAGGAACAATTACTGCCCAGCTACCCTGTATTTTTCCTATTCATCCTCGCACACGCGCACGCATTAACGAGTTTAAGCTGGATAGATTGTTAGCCAACTATCCTGATCTAAGACTTATAGATCCACTTGGTTATCTTAACTTCTTGCAACTCTACAGCAACGCAAAGCTAGTACTAACCGATTCTGGAGGCGTGCAGGAGGAGACAACTGTGCTTGGCATTCCCTGTCTAACATTACGGGAGAATACTGAGCGACCGGTTACCGTCAAACAGGGTACTAATAAGATTATTGGTACAGAGCGTAAGAGAATTGAGCAAGAAGCTTTGGCAGCGCTAGCAGATTACCAGCGTCAACCACGCAAATTAGAGTATTGGGATGGTCGCGCCGCCGTGCGTATTGTTGATGCATTACTTGCTTATGGTCTAGGATAGACAGGATAATTGCGATCTCAGCGACTATTTAAGCAGCCTTACACCAAAGGCAATAAAGCCCATCGTGAATGCAAACACAATACGGGTCCAGACACGACCACCAATCAAGTAAGTAAGATTAAAAAGACCTAACTCAATCACTAGCGCAAAACAGAACACACTAACAGCACGACGTTGTGCTATGCCTGTACGTGGCAGCCATATTCCCAAACAGATACCTAGCATGGCGCTAAGAGGAAGCAAGAAATATTGCAATACCTTGAGAGAGAGAAGTTCACTCATACCGCGTGAAATTATAGAAGCGCCCGTCACGACCTGACAAGATGAAGTGCCTACAATAGCGACACGACTTTTTTGGCTGAGACCGGCATCGCTTTTGCTAAGGGTTGGAATGAAACTTGCCGTTTCAAACCGTAGTCGCAACCAGGGGCAGTGTCTCCCTGACAAATTTATCATCTGCAAGCTCTAATCTACTGTACAGTAAATGGCAGTAGGGGTTGAGGAGGTTTTATGAATGCAATAGAGATACTGGTTTTTGATCATCAGAAAGTCAAGAAGCTGTTTGAGCAAAGCCAGGTCAATCCCGATCAGAATATTGTAGAAAAGGTCTTTCGTGAACTTGAGATCCACACCAAAGTTGAGGAAGAGATTTTTTACCCGAGCGTGAAGAACAATGTCGATAGCGATCTGATCGAGGAGAGCTTAGACGATCATACTGATATTAAAGATCTGATTGAGCGTCTAAGGGGAATCGATATCAACGATGAAGAGTTCAAAATGGTTTTCCAGGAGTTGATTGAGACTGTCGAATCGCACGTAGATATTGAGGAGACGGAGCTATTTCCGCAAGTAGAAGGGAAGATGGCAAGCGAATTGGATAACCTAGGCAAGCGTATAAAGCTGTTGAAAGATCAGCTTGAACGTGGCACGGCAACACGTGCTACTTCTAGTTAAATGCCTACAATTAACTTGTGACAAGTGACGAGAAGGTCACTTGTCACTTCGACTCTATTCCCCATCACACCTCTCTACTGTTAGTATTCACAATGACAATTGGGTTGATTCCCATAATTGGTTGCAGTATGCTTGCTGAGCGTAGCGTTCCGTTTTCACGCCATCGCTACGCTACCCATCCAACGGTTGATTCAACTATCTTAGAACTATGATACAGATCTCGATGCTCAGTAACCGTTATTTTCTCTTTGCATTGAGCGCGCTCTTCGCTATTTTTGTGGGATTTTTCAGTGGTATTGGCTATGGTACATTATCGCTAATTGTCTGTGCTTATATTGTTCCACTTGCCTTGCTATGGCCACGTGCAGAGGCTTTGACACTGTATTGGCTGGGGTTTTCTCCCATTGCTGCTTATCTATTGCGTTATCCAGCCGAGAAATCGGTACTCACTTTTGATCGAGTTATTGTAGGCGTATTGGTTTGCGCAGTTGTAGTGCGATTGTTGCGGGAACCCAGACGTCTATTACCATTTGGTTGGTTTGAACTGTTTTGGCTATTATTTGCTACTTATGCCTTGGCAGACTGTCTACTACGTGGCGACTTCTCACTAGCCAGTCTAAAGATTGCCGTTGATGCTTTTATTTTACCGCTCTTGCTCTTTATCGTGGCACGTTATGGGTTGAAGATTACACATATGCAGAGAGGGATATTTATTATCCTCTTGGTGCTCTCTTATTGCCTTTTGCCAATTGGAGTGTATGAACTGCTAACTGGAGCGGATCTACTACGCTATCCTGGTGCAGAACTCTATCGTGATGGATTAGTTCGGCCCAATGGACCATTTCTTGCCGATAATTCTTATGCTCTGATCTCACTACTAATTGGTCTAGCGTTATGGTATTGGCCAGTCGTGGCTGAGATACCAATGACAGTAAGATTGCGGCTATTTTGGCGGCTAGGGATACTCTGCGCATTATCGGCGGCACTGGTACCACAGTTTCGCGCAATAGCTTTAGCAATCATAGGCTGTCTGGGATTGGGCCTACTCTTACATAGGGGTTGGCGTACTATCGTTAAGCCGGCGTTAGCATTTGCGCTACTATTGCTTGCCTGTTTACCGATCTGGTCGGTTGTACGTGCTACCGATTTTTATCAAAGGCGTTTAGCCGATCCTACCAATGCCTATAGCAGATTGGCAACCTATCGTGTTGCGCTTAAGGTTGCTAGAGAGCAGTGGCTCTTTGGCGTTGGTTTGGGCCATTACCAGGACTACTTTGCCCGCCATTATGCACCAGCAGAGATGCCATTGAAGCCTAAACAATTTGCTAATCTACCACAGAGTACACCACACAATAATCTCCTCTCGGTGCTTGCTGAATTGGGCGTGGTAGGCTTTCTTCCTTATTTGTTGGCGCAGCTTTTCTTGCTACGCGAAGGTTGGTCTTTATTGCGGCAATCTGGTCGCAGGCGTGCGGCAGGCAGCGCGATCTTGACATTAATTGCTGCTTATGGCGGAGTTGGATTGACATTAACAAGCGGTTATTACTCGGATCTAAACCTGATATTCTTTTTTTTGCTAGGCATTCTGCTAAATTGTGGCTGGGAGGGTGAAATAAGAGATGAAGTTTATCGATAAGTTCCGGCAGAAAACCGAAGGGCTTTCCAACAGTGAGATCGCAAAAGAGGCAGCATTGATGGTTAAGTCACGCCTTATACACCGTTATCGGCAAGCCAAGTCTATCATCGCTAATACTGAGATCAGTGACGAAAAGCTTTTACGTGCCTTGACCTTGCCGCGTGATGTAGAGCTGCTTAGCTACTTTCAGAATCGTGAGAAACCTGTAAGCTTTCCTAGCTTTTCTACACTTGCCCAGACCTGTGAGATTCTTGCTGACTATTTTCCTAGCTCTTTGGAGGATCTAATTATAGAAGCAAATGAGATCTGTCAGCACGAGTTCACCTTCTTTGGTCGTAAACATAAATATAATGTAGAAGAGATCAATTGGCATTATGATGGCGTTATCGATTATGAATGGCCACAACGTCACTACAGCCAGATCAGTATATCTCAGGCCAAAATGGGTGCCGATATTAAGGTTCCTTGGGAGCTTGCACGCCTGCAGCATTTCATTACGCTAGGCCAAGTCTACAGTATTACCCTAGATGAACGTTATGCTATCGAGTTTAGCAATCAGATACTCTCTTTTGCCCGCGCCAATCCACCTGAGATAGGAATACACTGGATGTCGCCAATGGAGGTAGCGTTACGCTCGATCAGTCTCTCGTTAGGTTTCTACTTCTTTAGACATTCACAAAACTTTGATAGCGAGACACTCAAGGCGCTACTCAAATTGCTATTATCTCATGGTACTTTCATTGAACAGAACCTGGAGTTTTCCCACCGTATTACTAGCAATCATTACCTCTCTGATCTGGTTGGACTACTCTTTATTGGCTTGCTCTTTCCCGAATTCAAGCAGTCTGCTCAGTGGGCTGAATTTGCCCGTGTAGAACTACTTAAAGAGATGGACAAGCAGGTCTATGGGGATGGGGTAGATTGGGAAGCTTCCACCGCTTATCATGCCTTTGTGTTAGAGCTCTTTCTATACTCTTTTTTGCTCTGCAAAGAGCAGGGAATAAAGATTGATAACAGCTATTGGAACAAGCTAGAGAAGATGTTTGCGTTTGTGCAGGCTTATCTTAAGCCAGATGGTAGCGCACCTTTGATTGGTGATTGCGATGATGGACGTGTGATTGTATGGCGGCGCAAACCTACTTATGATCATTTCTATTTGCTCGCAATTGCGGCAGTGCTCTTTGAGAATGAACGTTACAAAGTGACTGGCCAGCCTTCCGAAGAATGTCTCTGGATATTTGGCCCGATTGGTTGGGATACTTACGATAGTATGTCAATGTCAGAAGAGATACTAATCTCTAGCGCCTTTCCAGAAGGTGGAGTCTATATTCAGCGCGATGATAACCTCTATGCAATTATCGACTGTGGTGAGATAGGGATTAATGGGCAGGGTTCGCATGCACATAATGATCTGCTTGGCTTTGAACTCTTCTATCGGGAGCGTACCTTCTTTGTCGATGCTGGTAGTTATGTCTATACCGGCGATCCACAAGCGCGTAACCAGTTTCGCTCTACTGCTTACCATAATACATTGATGGTCGATGGTATGGAGATAAATGAGATTTACCCAGGGCAGCTATTTGTCATAGGTAATCAAGCACATATAAAAGTAAACAGTTGGGAGAGTAATGAAGAATACGATCTGTTGGATGCTGAACATAATGGCTATCTAAGGCTACCACAAGGGGTAATACATCGGCGTCAAATACATTTTAACAAGATTGGTTGTTACTGGTTAATCAAGGACATATTACAAGGCGAGGGCAGTCACCAGTTCACCTTCTTCTTTAATTTCGATGCCGGTCTTGGTTTGGAACTTGCCGAAGGGACAAGGGCAATTATCAACGATGAGCAGAGTGGGGTATCACTAGCATTAGTTCCTTTAGGTGAAAATGGTCTCAGTGTAGAGATTGTTGATCGATATGTCTCTAAAGGTTATGGTCAACGGGCGAAATCCTGGGGGGTGATGTACAATCTAAAAGCAAGAGCACCTTTAGAACAACAGTTTCTTATTGCTCCTTGTACCGATGGCGATCTCACCAGTGTTTATGAGTTGATGGAGACACTGGATTCGCCTTTTGGCGATTAAGGTGCAGGAGATTTGTGCTAAGGAGATGATAAGGGTAAAAGAGGTGCTAAAGGGCCGACAATAGTTTACAATGTGCACTAAGAGATTACCTTACAATTACTGAAACTTTATGTGTGGAATTTGCGGTATTTACAAATATGGCCAGGTACAGGGTGAGATCACGCAATCACTGATAGTTTCAATGCGTGACCGCATGGTTCATAGAGGACCTGACGATGCTGGTGTTTATATTTCTCCTGATGGCCGTGTTGGGTTAGGTCACCGTCGGTTAGCTATCATTGACCTTTCCCCAGCAGGTCGCCAGCCTATGGCTAATGAGGATGGCACGGTTTGGATCAGTTTCAATGGCGAGATCTATAATCACAGCAAGTTACGTGGGGAACTCATTAGCAAAGGCCATATCTATACCTCAGAATCGGATACTGAAACAATTGTACATCTTTATGAAGAGCGCGGTCTCGATTTTGTCTCAGCGCTGGATGGAATGTTCACGATTGCGTTATGGGATAGTAAAGAGTCACGTCTGATCTTAGTGCGGGATCGATTAGGCAAGAAACCGCTTTACTATACGCAGTTGTCTGGGCAACTGTTATTTGCTTCGGAGATAAAATCGCTGCTTGCCCATCCTAGTGTGACTCGTGATATTGATGAAGAAGCGCTCTATCACTACCTTACTTTCCTGACTACACCTACACCACACACGCTCTTTCACGGTATCAAGAAACTGCCGCCTGGCCACTTATTAATTTGCGATGCCAAAGGTACAATAAAAGTGCAGCGCTATTGGGATGCGATTGTGCCTGCTCCTAAAGAGGAGTACAGCGAGCAATTCTGTATTGAACGTATACGCACATTGCTTAGTGAAGCAGTAGGCAAGCGTATGATGAGTGATGTGCCATTTGGTGTCTTTCTCTCTGGTGGTATTGACTCTAGCGCCAATGTTGCCCTGATGGCACGTTTGATGAACCAGCCGGTACGCACCTTTACAGTCGGCTTTAATGCTGCCGATGGCTATAATGAACTAGAATATGCACGCCAGAT
>JBFLVQ010000401.1:0-8869 GCA_040758525.1 Acidobacteriota bacterium | reverse complement strand
CCAGAGCTAGTATAAGCATCAATCTTGCTGCTATCCTGCAATTGTAGTAGGGAATAATCGCTGGTAGAAATTCCTATAAAGACACCGGTTTGACTACCACTCAAACGTTCTAAAGGTTGTCCAGCATCTTCAAAGGCTTCCCAAGCTACCTCTAATAGCAGTCGTTGCTGTGGATCCATCTGTGATGCTTCGCGTGGTGTGATACCAAAAAAATCACCATCAAATAGATCAATCTGATTAAGAAAACCGCCCCAACGAGTGCTCATTTTACCTGCTGCAGTCACATCTGGATCATAAAAGGTATTAATATCCCAACGATCTGTAGGTACTTCCTTAATAGCATCGACACCATTTATCAGTAATTGCCAGAATGCTTCAGGGTTATTTGCACCACCGGGAAAACGACATCCCATACCGATAATAGCAATTGGCTCAGAGGTGGTTGGACTAGTGGCAGTGTTTCTAGAACGCAGATGTTTCTCAAGCAGTGCACGCTTCTCCGTAGAGAGTGCGGCTATACGTTTGGTAATGTCACTCATAAGACTCCTTTTCGGCTGTTAAGTCTTGTGCAAGAATCTTCTTAACTTCACTATCAGGGAGTTGTTCGATATCACGTAGGATCTTTTCTAAGTCTGCGTCGTGCTCTGTAACAGTAGTAGGTTCTAGATCAACACCAATTTTACTGGCCACATGTGTGGCTAATGCTACAATGGTGGGATAATTCCATACCATTGTAGTAGAGAATGGTTGTGCTAAACTTGCTTCTAACCTATTTCTAAACTCAAGTGCCATTAGTGAATCTAGCCCTAAAGCGCCTAGCGGTTTGTTTGGATCTATACGTGTAGGAGAAAGCTTAAGCACCTGAGCAATCTGTTCCTTAAGATAAGTTTCCAGCATTAGCCTGCGCTGTCTACCGGGTGTAATGGCTAGTAGAGCTGCACGAATATCATCTCCTTTCTTTTTGGTAGCAGCCTGACTAATAGAGTGATGTTGTTGTGCAGCCAACTCAGCAAAGAAGCTAGTTTCAGCCGAAGCTGTATAGAATCGGCGCCAATGTTCAAAGTTGAATGGCATTACACCAATCTGGGCAGACTTATCAGCTAAGAGTAGTTCCAGTGCTTTTATTCCTTGTGCCGGTGTTAGACTAGCTACCCCTCTAAGAGCCAGACGTCCACCTCTATCTGGTCTAGCTGCTAAGCCAATTTCCGCCCATGGCCCCCAGTTGATACTCAAAGCAGCTTGTCCTTGAGCTTGACGGTAATGCGCCAGTGCATCGAGAAATGCATTCGCGGCTGAGTAGTTTGCTTGTCCAGGCGAGCCTAGCAAAGTGGCTACTGAGGAGAAGAGCACAAAAAAGTCTAATGAATCATTGAGAGTTAAAGTATGTAGATTCCAGGCGCCATCAATCTTTGGCGCCATTACGGATCTAAGACGTTCATCAGTTAGATTTAATAAAAGTCCATCATCGAGAATGGCAGCAGCATGAATAACACCTTTAAGTGGTGGCATAGATCGCTTAATTGCACCTAGTACATTTGCTATCTGTTCTCGATTAGTGACATCAGCACTAGCTATTTTGATCTGTGCACCAGCAGCAGTTAAAGTGTCTAAGATCTGTTTTGTGCTATGGCTAGGATCATTTCTGCCTATCAGAACAAAGTGACTTGCTCCCTGTTCAATCATCCATTGTGTAACTGCCAAACCGAGTGCGCCAAGTCCACCGGTAATAAGGTAAGTAGCATCAGACTTAAATACTGGTAACGGGTTGGCTGGCTGATCTATCAAAACTTCTCTATCGGTTAGTGACAAGACAACCTTGCCGATATGTTTTGCTTGTGCTAAGTGGCGAAAAGCATTAGCCGCTTCGCCAATTAAAAAGACTTCTACTGGCAATGGCTTAAAAAAGCCCTTGTCAAAGTAGGGCATAATCTCCTGTAACATTGATCCTAAAAATTGTGTGCGTCCAAGCAGTATTTGTCCAAAATCAACAGCAAAGAAGGAGATGTTATTCTGAAAATGTTTTAAGCCTAACGCTCTATTCTGCAAAATATCGGTTTTGCCAAGCTCCAGAAAACGTCCATGGGGAGCAAGTATTGCAAGGCTCTTTGGTATTGCTTCACCAGATAGCGAGTTCAGTACAATATCAACACCATTACCATTAGTAAGATGTAATATCTCATCAGCAAAATCTAGTGAGCGTGAATCTAAAATATGCTCTATACCTAAAGAGTGTAAAAAAGCTCTTTTTTCTTCACTGCCGGCAGTTGCAAAGATCTCGGCACCAACCATCTTGGCGATCTGTATGGCAGCCAGACCCACACCACCAGTCGCAGCATGTATAAGAATCTTTTCGCCTGCGCTTATTCTCGCTGAATAACAGAGTGCATAGTAGGCTGTTAAAAAAGATATAGGGATAGCAGCAGCTTCAACAAAACTGATATAAGTAGGTTTATGCACTGCTAAGATAGCAGGTGTAGTAGCAAAGTTACCCAGACAATGTGGTGAAAGCACAGCAATAACTTCATCACCAGAGTGAAAGTTTTCTACTCCTGTACCTACCGCAACGACCTTACCAGCCGCCTCCCAGCCAATATCAATATGACCATCATCAGCTAGTGGTGGCAAAAGACCCATTGCCATCATAACATCTCTAAAAATAATCCCTGCTGCGTGCAATTGAATCTCTATCTCTCCACTAGCAGGTTTGCGACGAGTAATTGGCCGTAGTGTGAGATTATCTAAAATACCTGGAGTGTGTATCTCTAACCGATAGGATTGCTCGTTAGCATTAATACAAATTTTCTTATTATCATTTGATTGGGAAAGTAGTGATTGTGATGGTTGTGGTAAATAATGAGTTAATCTTGCACAATAACGAGCATTACCACGCAATGCTACTTCTACTTCTTGACTATCTGACCAAAGCTCAGTAAAGAGCGACTGGATCTCTTCTGTTGTTGCCTGTGCGCTTAGATCAACTCTAGTACAATGTAGTTCTGGATGCTCCTGAGCAATGACACGTGCCAATCCCCATAATGGTGCTTGCCATATAGAGACCAGATCACGCTGTTCTGCTACTGCCTGGCTGCCTTGTGTCACTAGCCATAAGTGTGGAGCATTGTTTATCTCAAGCTCAGCTAGTGCTTGAATGAGTCGCATCACACTACTACATGGCAATAGTCTAGTTGCTTCTTCAGCATCGGAAGTTCCTATTGCTAAACTCCATAGATGTACAATACCTCGCAAAGGTAGTTCAGCCGTTCCACAAATAGTAGTAAGTAGCTGATAGTAGTCTTGCAAAAGAGCGGGATTAATCTGGTAGTGATCAGTTGTTAGTATTTTATAAGTATCACCAGGAGAGACTAAACAACAGACTTCTCCATGCGCTTCCAGTGATGACTTGAGAGTTTGACCTACTCCTAGAGTATCGGTAAAGATAAGCCATTGACCTTGTTGTGATGTTGGTATAGCTTTTAAGTTATTGTCTATCGATCTGGTCTTTAGTTGCCAGTCAACTCGATATAGCCAATCTTGCACATTCTGTTTACTGGTAACTTGCGCATCACTCTCAAGCTGTTGTAGACAGAGGTTACCTGCCTCCATTAATACTCGACCATCTTTATCAATTAAAAATAGATCACCCGCTATTCTATTTGCAGCCAGTTTTCTGTCTTTATGTAGTAGCGCATAACACCATAACTCCATATGTGTATTTGGATGTTCATAAACAGATAGACTATCGAGTGCTACTGGGAGGTAAGTACCTTGTGTGATCGTCTGCTCATCTTCTAACAGAGCAGCCATAACTTGAAAACAGATATCTAGTAGTGCAGGATGAATATGGTATCTGCGTACTTGTGACAGGAGCCTTTCTGGTATATTTACTCTACCAATGGCCTCACTATTCTGCTGCCAGATCTGTTCGATACCTTGGAAGTATGGACCATAATGCAATCCCCGCAATCGCATGTTTTGATAGTGCTCTTGACCATTGATAATCTGTTGACAACGTTCTTGAATCTGTTGAGGTAAAAAACAGGGCTGTGTAGCAGTATCTCTACTAGATTTATCGATTCGAACTGTTCCGGTTGCATGCAGTATCCAGGTAGATGCTGTCTCCGTTGCTGTTGGCGCTAAGCTAAAAAGTTGAAAATTGGCCTGTTCCGATCCATCCAATGAAAGAACACTTTGAACTGTATTACTCTCATTTTCAGAGAGGAAGAGCGCTTTTTTGAATTCTAGGTTTTCTACTGTATAACATCCTGGTCCAAGTACTTGTGAAACTGCTGCCAATGCCATTTCTACATAAGCAGCAGCAGGAAATATGATCGATTCATGAACGCAGTGATCATTTAAGTAGGGAAATAATTTTGTTGATAACTCTGTTTCCCAAAAGTGAGTATCTGGATTAATAGCTGATCTCCAATGTCGGTTTAGCAGAGGGTGGGATCGATTGTGATCTACATTGCTCTGTATCCAGTATTGGCGTGTAGTTGGCTGCATCCAGAAACGCTCTCGCTGCCAAGGGTAGTTTGGTAATGGTACACACTTACCACCTTGAGGAAAGAGCCTACTCCAATCTACTTGATATCCAGACGTGTACAATGTGCTAAGAGTGCCGAGCATAACGGTGCGCTCTTCTTCTTCACGTCGCATTGAAGGCAGCACAATTCCATCTTGATTGAGATGATGTAGGTTTTGTTGAATCGCAGGCAGCAGAATTGGATTAGGGCTTATCTCAATAAAAATATTGTAACCATCAGTTCGTAAACGCTCTGTTGCAGTAGCAAACAGTACTGCTTCTCGTAGATTTCGTACCCAATAACTGGCATCAAACTCTAACCCATCGCTAATCATTCCTGTTACTGTTGAATAGATTGGAATGGTAGCACAGTTAGGTTGTAGTCCTGTTAGTGCCTGTAATAGATCTTCACGTAATAGATCCATTTGCGGACTGTGAGAAGCAACATCCACTTTTATTAAGCGACAGAAAATATCACGACGTCGTAGTTGTTCAAGCACTTCACCTAATGCTGTTGGATCGCCAGATAATACTGTCGAAGTTGGGCTATTGCTGACAGCAATGGCCAGACGATCCTCATAACCGGCAATAGCCAGACGAGCATCTACCAAGGAAAGTTCAACCAATGCCATTGCGCCTTGTCCACTCATACGTTTTAATAGACGGCTGCGACGACAAATAATTTTTGCTGCATCTTCTAGACTTAAAATACCGGCTACATACGAGGCTGCTACTTCTCCCATGCTATGACCAATGACGGCGGCGGGTTCGATTCCCCAAGCACGCCACAAATTGACTAGAGATACTTGAAGAGCAAAAAGGATAGGTTGAATAACATCTATCTCATTTAATCTGGAATGTTCTTGATCTGCTATTAATTCATTTAACAAAGACCAATCAACATATGGCTGCATCGCCTTTTCACAACTCTCTAGGCTCTTACGAAAGATCGGTTCTTGCTCCAGCAATGTGCGGCCCATACCAAACCATTGAGAACCTTGACCCGGAAATACAAACACACACTTAGGCGTTGTTTGTTCATGAATATTAGGATTCTCATAATGAAAGATGCCTGGACCGGACTCGCCACTTAAAAATGTCTCTAATTGTCTGGCAAGCTCTGTGCGAGAATTTGCCACTAGCGCTAGTCTATGCTCATGATGTGTTCTTCTTATACTGCTTGTGTAACAAATATCTGTTAGGTCTATATCACTATCTTTTGTAGTAACAAATGCCTGATAGTGTTGTGCGAAAATTTGCAGAGCCTCAGTGCTCTTCGCAGATATGGTAAGCACCTGTGCCCTATTGCTGACTACTTCTTCTGTCTGTTTATATGGATATGGAATGGAAGGAGCTTCTTGTAGCACAACATGAGCATTAGTACCGGAAATACCAAAAGAACTGACACCGGCGCGTGCTGGTTTTGGCTCGGCAGGCCACTCAACTAAATTTTGATTAACAATAAAAGGTAGTTGTTGCCAAGGTATATTGGGGTTTGGTTCATGCAAATGTAAGCTAGGTGGAATTAAGCGATGCTTGATACTAAGTGCTACTTTAATCAAGCCAGCGATTCCTGCGGCTGCTTCGCTATGTCCTATGTTGGTCTTTACAGATCCAATGAAGCAGGGAGAATCTGAGGGCCGCTCTGTGGCAATTACAGTGCCAATAGCTGATAGTTCGATTGGATCGCCAACCTTTGTGCCTGTGCCATGAGCTTCAACATAATGAACCTGGCCAGGGTTGATTTTGGCATCTCTATATGCTGCGCGCACAACGGCTTCTTGGCCTTGCTGGCTTGGTGTCATCAAAAAACCACTACTGCGTCCATCATTATTAACAGCGCTACCCATAATAAGAGCATAGATAGGATCTTTATCAGCAAGCGCCTGTGATAGCGGTTTTAGAACAACTATACCAACACCTTCACTACGGATAAAACCATCAGCATTGGCATCACAAAATTTGCAGCGACCATTAGGAGCCAACATATTAGCACTGGAAAATCCAAAACTATGTTCTGGCTGTAAGATCAGATTTACTCCACCTGCAATCGCTAGTTCACATTCTCCACTTCGCAAGCTCTGGCAAGCTAGATGCACAGTTACTAAAGATGATGAACAAGCAGTATCAATGGTTAGACTAGGACCTTGTAAACCTAAGATATAAGATAGCCGGCCAGATGCAACACTACGAAAGCTTCCGGTTGCAGAATAGATATTTATGCCCTCTATATCGCGTATTTGTAGATCCTCATAATCATTAGTAATCATTCCAATAAATACACCAGCCTGGCTACCAATCAATTTTTCTGGCAACTGTCCAGCATCTTCGAGCGCTTCCCAAGCTACTTCTAGCAAGACACGCTGTTGAGGATCCATTTGTCCAGCTTCACGTGGAGATATACTAAAGAAATAGGGATCAAACTTATCAACTTGTTCCAGGAAACCACCATAACGAGTAACAATTTTTCCTGGTGTAGCTGGGTTAGGATCGTAATAAGCATCTATATCAAATCTATCTGACGGTACCTCTGTAATAGCATCTACACCATTTATCAGTAGTTGCCAGAAGTCCGCAGGACTGTTTGCGCCAGGGAAACGACATCCTAATCCAATAATTGCAATCGGCTCATGGTTAATTGTTGGTAATAAACTCATCTCTGTTACCTCCACTTTCAGCGCATAAAAAAGTCACTACTCTAAATCCATTCTTTTTCTTATCTCTATCTCTGCTTCTTCTTCAGAAAGCTGTGCCAGCATATCTAATATCTCTTTCTTATCCTGCTCTTCCTGATCAGCTTGAGTTTTCTTAATAGCTTCTGCTAGACCCGCTATTGTGGGACATTCAAAGAATGTACGTAATGGCAGATCTACCTGCAAAGTCTCACGAAATTTACCAACTAACCTGATAGCAAGCAGAGAATGCCCACCTAGATCAAAGAAGCTATCGTGAATACCGACCTGTTCAATAGCGAGAACTTCTTGCCAGAGTGCTGCCAAAGTCTCTTCTATCTTGTCTCTAGGTGGAGTGTAGATACTGCGCAGGTTTGGACGTGGATGCATTGAAGGTAATGAATCACCATTAATTGATCTAGATGCATCAGCAGAGAATTGTTGGTTAATCCATATATTCAATCTTGCTAGTAGATCCCCTGTAGCAATAACCACCTGACTTTCTCTAACCATTGACACAATTCGTCTAAAAGCCTCCAGGCTTTCTGGCGTCGTCATAGCATATTGGTCCATGCTGGTCTGATACTCGTTATATTTCTTAGTCTCTTCTGGCCATTGATCCCAGTTCACACTAATCCAGGGAGATAGACCTGTTTTGTTACGACTGGCAGCAAAGGTGTCCATAAAAAGATTTGCTGCCGAGTAAGCAACAAATCCCATTCCTCCTAAAATGGAAGCATTGGAAGAGAAGAGTAGACAAAAATCGACTTCTCTATCTTGTAACACCTTCTCCAATACATATAATCCTTGGCCCTTTGGTTGAAACTGTAATTCCAATTCACGCTGGCCTATTTCTGTAATTGGATTAAATACTGATGTACCACTAGTAACACCAGCAGCATGCACAACTCCATTGAGCTGGCCAAAGCGATCATAAATTTGTGTGATTAAAGCACGCATCTGTGCTTCTTGAGAGACATCTGCACTAACGATCAGTACTTCTGCTCCTAATTCTTCCAGAGCTTGTACCCGGCGAATTTTATTGCTGAGAGAATCGCTTGAATCATGAGTTGCTAACCATTCTTGCCAATCTGCTCTATCAGGTAGCGCTGTACGTCCAGCCAGGATTAATTTGGCTTTTACTGTCCGTGCTAGATAATCTGCTAGCAATAGTCCTACACTACCTAAGCCACCTGTGATCAGGTAGACACCATTCTCTCGTAGTGGTCTGACCGTTTCCATATCAGCATCGATATGGATCGGCTCAAAGGTCTGTATCCAGCGCTGATTGCCTCGGTAGGCAACAACCATATCGGACGGTTTTGCATTAATCTCTTTGATAACCTGGTTCACTAAATGGTGTTTTTGTTGAATACTCAAGACAGGAAAAACAATATCGATAAATCGACAGGTAATGTTGAGGAATTCTTGTGGAATAACCTGACAAGGCGCTAATATCGTTGCCTTTTCTGGTAGAAGTTGCTCTGTTGCGCTTACTTCACGTACATTATTAGATAAAACATCAATACGCAAAGTAATGTTGGGATACTCTTGTGCGATTGCTTGCACTAGATAGAGTAGACTGAAAAAACCTAAATCTTGAATCTGCCAGAAAAATTCTTGTTCTGTTTTTACTTGCTTACTATTTTCCGCTGTTATACTCCATAAATGCACA
>JBFLVQ010000400.1:0-8872 GCA_040758525.1 Acidobacteriota bacterium | reverse complement strand
GCCATAAGTCATTTACGAGATTTGATGCGGATGAGTGGATCGCAACGATTGCCAATTTTTTAAGTGAAGATCTAACTAACTTTCCTGCACTTGAGATAGAAGCTAATAACAAGAAGAAATTAAGCCTAGTAGCAGGCTAGTTAATAATGGAGTGTAGCGTAATGAATATAGATCTAAAACCAACAAACAGGGGTTTTCTAAGAGGAGAGTTTAATGATAGCAATGGTGACCTTTGCTCCATTCAGGAGAGTTCAGCTTTTATCATTGGTGAAAATCCTCCGCAGGAATACCTCTGGCTCGGATGTAATACAGGTACACACGATGACCTAACAGAGACCTGTTCAGCAAGAATGCACCTTAATCGAGACCAGGTGAGAGCACTACTACCATTGTTAGAGAGATTCGTTGAGACAGGAAAGCTGGCAGAAAACAAGACAAGCAGCAAAAACAAGCTGAAGAGTTTACTTAAAGAAGTGAGCGTACTAACGATATTATGGTGGCTAACAGTGGTTTTTACACGCATTCTTATCAACGTAAGGGTAGCGTATTTCTGGGTTATTCTTTCATTATATTTGTCATTTTTATTACTTCATATTTTACTAAAGCAGCTCAAGAGAAATCCTGGAAGAGCCCGTGATTTTTTCAAATATAGCCTTATATTTATTCAAGCAGTTATATCAGTTAGGGTGATCGAACAATTCTTAGAGGCCATTAGAAACGTAAAGGATATTTTTCAAGGTAGATAAGAAATGTCTAGAGCGAGAGCAGTAATGACACCAGCACTTAAATATCGAGGCCACGGAAAAGGATCACGGCTACGCACCTGGACTGGTAACAGAGAATGGTGTTTGTTGGCCTGGAAAGCTGCATTGAAGAAGGGGCTAAGTGCGACGGTAAAGGAAAACGGAAAAACTTCATGGAAGTTGATTATTGCAAGTTAGGAGAACAATTAATGGAGCTAGAACAAACCATAATCGATATTGACGGCAAAGTTGCTCTAAAAGATTATCTCGCTCAAAATAAGAAGCTTTTCTTAAAGTGGACAGGCTTAACTATTTTAGCTATTACAATTTCAATAATAACTTTTCAAATACTTAAAGGCTCGATAACGGTACAACCAAAGCTATTACAGGATTTAGAAGGATCAGATTCACGAAATATTGCTGTGTTCACTTGGTTCATTTGGTCCATTATATCGTTGTTACACTTTCTGCCACTTATGTATTTAGCTCGGTTATCAGGGGAATTAATTGCGCATATACCTATACAAAGAAACCGAGAGCCAGGTCTGAGTTTTTTCAAATATTCATTCCTAGTATTCAACATATTCATATTCTTGATCATGCTATACGTAGGCATTATCACTATGCTTAGAGGCACCATCGAGTTTGCGAAATATTGGCACCATTAATTGAGGAGAGAGACAAATTAGGAGAAAGCTATGCCAGAAAATCAACCATCAATGCAACTGCAATGCGTCAACTGCAAAAGCATTGGTAAGATCCAGTTAGATTGTCACGCTGATTTATCTGCTCAAGGAAGCGTTAAACAGGTCATTAAGGCTGCTCTCAATAGCAACTGGAAATTAGCCAGTTTTGTTGGAGTTGGAGACAACAGTGGCTGGATATGCCCTGCCTGTTTCAGAGAGATAGCATTGGCAGAATGGCCTGAGTTTATTGATAGAGACGAAGCAGAGTCTAATGAAGCTCATATATCAGCGGCAAATAAGCAAGAAGATGAGATCTCGCGATGGTTAATTCCTGAAGCAACAGCATTTCTAGCATTGGTAGCACAAGCAGGTGTCTTAATAGCAACGATTATCCCTGGGTGTAGTGAAAATACTATAACAACATTCAGTACAATCAGAAGTTTCATGCTAGTTGTAACAGCTATCAGTACAGGAATACTTTTTTACATAGAAGAAGATATTGTGTTGGCAAGAAAAGAACTAATAAAGCTAATTGGTGCAATCATGTTCGTCTTGTCACTAGAAGGATTCAGATTATTGCTAGTAGCATTTTAAGTGAGCAGAGAAGCTAGATGAGGAGATAAATATATGAATTATATTGAATGCCCTACAGAATGGAATGGTAGTAGCACATCATTGTTTCTTGGTGGCGGCATTACAGATTGTCCAGATTGGCAACAGGAGGTTGTCAGGCAGCTTGCAAATAAAGAAGCTATTACTAAAGAAGCTCTTACAATCTTAAACCCAAGAAGAAACAATTTTCCTATTCACGATCCAGCAGCAGCTAACGCACAAATTGAATGGGAGTTCTGGCATCTGAGAGTTGCAACAGCAATCTTATTCTGGTTTCCCTGTGAAACGCTATGTCCGATTGTTCTCTATGAACTAGGCGCGTGGTCAATGACACAAAAGCCCCTTTTTGTTGGCGTGCACCCTGAATATCAGAGACTGCAGGATGTAATAATTCAAACACGGCTGGCTCGGCCTGATGTGAAGGTTGTGTATTCATTAGAGGAGTTGGCCAAACAAGTGTTGATATGGGTTGATCAGCTTTAATAAAGCTATTGTTCAGTAGTAATGGTGCAATTATGAATAATGAACTATCCCAAGCAATCCTTGCAGTAGATAAACTAAACAGTTGGGTTCGATCCAGGTCATACAAAGGCCATTATGATAGAGGGCCAAAGGATGCAGTTTACTGGCTAAAAAGATGTGCATTAATAGCTGCTCATAAAGCACAACTTCCCTGGAGCAATTGCTTAATAGATGTTGTTGTTAAATGTCGTGATTGTAGTGGGACAGGCAGATACTATCATTGGGATTGGGATGAAGAGTTCGATCATTGTTATCGATGCAGCAATACTGGGCAAGCAAGACTTACCTTTGTTGAAACGCAAATCGACTGTGGAAATATAATCTGCTGGCATACACCACGTTACAAGTTTCCCATCTACGGGGTTGAGCTAGCGAATAAGTATGAAGAGAGTAACTGGCAGCCGAATACGCCTGGTAAAGATCTATCGCCAGATGAAGCTGCAAAGAACTTAAACATAGCAGAGAGCTACTTCACTAATCGACCTGGAATAGAAATAACTCGTTGGGGTCAAGAATATGATGTTTTCAATTACAACCTTTATATAGGAAAAACAGATTCGAGACGCTGTTCTCTGTGTGGAGCAATGGCAGAAGAACGGGCCTATATGGTGAGGCGAGATCGTATCATTTGGGAAGATTATGCGTGCGACAAGTGCAATCAAAAGTATCGGGAAAAAGGTCGCAGTACCGATATATTTGAGGTTTTTCCAGTACCTGCCTATTTGATTGAGCATCCTGATATTCAGGACTGGATTAATAGGAATCATGTCGTTTTGTCGCAAGTAGAGGTAATGCGTAGATAGGAAGAGGAATAGCTAATGCATTGCACTGAAGTTACAGTTAATGGAATTGTTGCAACTGTTTGTGGTGCTAAACCACGACGCGCCAGGTGTTATCTCTGCAAACGGCTATGTCATTATCAGCTATGTGATTACGTTGTCGATCAGGAAAAGGGCAAGACATGTAATCGAAAGCTCTGTCGAGGATGTGGGTTTCATTTACCACCAGATAAAGATTATTGCAGAGAACCCAGGCCAGCAATTAACCAGGTAGGCTCTATCACAGTAGTCAACCGACGAGATAGTGTCGAAGGAATCTATATTGGCAGGAAAGTAGCATCTCTAGGTATCGAAGGATCAATGCTTGGCAATCCATTCAAGCTCGGCTCAGCACATGCAACAACGAATAACAACTCTGATGACGAGGAAAGGGAAACAGTAATCAAGCAATACAGAGCCTGGCTATGGAATGAGATTTTGGAGCGAAGCAGTGTATGGGTTGAACTGTGCAGGCTAAGGGACATGGTATTACGTGGGGAAGATCTAAAACTAGTCTGTTGGTGCGCACCAAAACGCTGTCACGGCGATATTGTTAAAGCAGCGCTGGAATGGATAATTAGGAAATCTTTAGCTCTATGAACAAGGAGAAGAGAGTGATGGTCATAAATTATTCGCCAGGTGAGAAGGTTCTATATCCAGCGATTATTCACTCTGCAGAAGTGAGTAACAATCAATTAACAGCCATTCAGAAATCTCCCGCGCCTATTTTTGGCACGGTGATTTCTGAGGATCAGAGATATCGATATGTATTGGAGCGTGTATTAGGGATTGGCCCTGTAATTGCCTTTATCGGTGTCAATCCATCCATTGCAGATGAGTATAAGGACGATCCTACTATTCGTAGATGCTGTAGCTTTGCAAGAAAATGGGGCTTCGGCAATATGTTGATGGTGAATTTATTTGCACTAAGGTCACCATATCCAGAGAAATTGCTAGCTGATTCTGATCCTGTCGGCCCCGATAATGACAATTGGTTAAGCAAAGTTATTTCTAAGGCGGATCAAGTTATCGCTTGTTGGGGTGTGAATGGCAAATACATGGGCCGTGATAAAACAGTTTGTGCAATGGCTGATAAGATATTTTGTTTTGGGGTTACAAAAGATGGATATCCCCGACATCCGCTTCGTCTCGCAGCAAACACAGCAATTGAAATTTTTGACAGTAAACTTAGCAAAGGGAAATAGTAATGGCCAGCTTATTGACCAAACTGAAGATAAAAACTCAGTCGATGCCGACGCGCTGCGAGGTTTGTCACCAAGCAGATCAGTTTGATCGTGAAACGAATCATTGTTTGCGATGTGAGACGACAGTCCTAGAAGATCTGATTGCAACAGCAGATAATGAGCTGCATATGAGTGTTGATCAAGAACTTCCAGCATTACCGGCATTACTAACACCAATAGATGAACGTAGTGTGGACTATTCAAGAATTGCGCTGACACTTGCATATATAGCAACCATTGCTTGGGTATTAACTCGCCTTTGTGTTGGGCTAGAAACGTTTAACATCATTTTATCTCAGAACACACCAGTTATTGTAGTGAAAGAGTTAGGTCTTGTAGCGATTGGACTGTTTATGTTTAGCATATCGTTGTTCTTTCATTTAGAAGAAGATCGCTATCGAGCAGGAAAAATAACGATAAGTTTATTATTAATAAATATATCAGCTATGAGTTTACCCTATTTATTAAAAGCTTTATTAGGTTAGTAAATCTCTATGCTGTCGCACTAGCTGGCGGCAGGATGTGGGCGCAATTTTTGGAAAAAGAGTTAATTAATCTTTCAGAGAAGCCAGAGAAGGAATTTTAATAATGCAGGACAACAAACAAGACAATTATCGACATTGAGGGAAAGAGTATGAGCCAGGCCGTTGTTAGCACAGTTAAGAGAAAGTTAGTTATTACAGTGAGACTATTGTTAGAGGGCTTATCGGGGTTATCAACCTTTCAAAAGTACAGTATGGTTTTTATCTTGGTTTTCCAGATATCTATTTTAATGATGGTCGATTATTTCAAAAAAGAAGAAGAGGAATCTAACAGGCGAACTTGGCTAATAGAAGGTCGGCTAGAAATGTTAGGTGCTATTTATGATGGAGATATCGCTCTAGTCAGAAAACTGCTGGATGCTGGAGTTGACCCAAATAAACCCTATTATTTGTATCCTCTTGAATTTGCTATTGTGTGGGTAGGGGCACCAGTTTCCGGTCAATCCAATGAAGCCCAATCAAAAGAGATAGTTCGATTACTGGTATCGAGAGGTGCTTCAGTAAACTTATATAATGCCAAGTCTAATCCTATCTTGTACTCAGCACTCTCAACAGATAAGGACATCTTTCAGCTTATATTGAAGGCTGGTGCCGACCTTAATGCAAAAAATAGATCCGGTAACCCAATTATTTTTGACCTTATAGATAAGTCAGCAATTGATAATGGTTGGTACTTCAGAAAGGGTTGGTACTTAGAAGCATTGGAACTGATAATTTCTAATGGTGCTGATCTAAATATTAAGAATGCTGATGGAGAATCAGTGTATTGCTTCGCATTGAAAGAATGGAATGATTGCAAAGATTGGGAAAAAAAGCACAACCCCGACTGCAAAAACTGTTTAGAGCGTTGTGATCATAAACATCGCAGAGTACTAGAGCTGCTAGTAAAGGCAGGGGCAAGGGAGGAAGCATGTGCTGCGAACTAAAGCAATCACCTGTTGGCGATGATCAAATAAAATCCGAGCTGGAGGTCGATCAAGAGCCAGCTAAAGATTAACCATAGCTAAACAAGAGATAAATTAATCGTCGCTAAGAAGAGTTTTTGGCGAGATAAGAGAGGTTTTTCCCATGCATAACCCATATCGAATCGAAGGCCCAGCATCAATCAGCTTCAGTGGCGGGCGCACATCTGGCTACATGCTCTACAAGATCCTGGAAGCTCATAATGGGAGGCTACCAGGAGATGTGTTTGTAGTCTTTGCTAATACAGGCAAGGAGTGCCCACAGACACTAGATTTTATCAACGAGTGTGAAAGCAGGTGGAAAGTAAAAGTTCATTGGCTGGAGTGGATCTATGTTAGCGATATTTTGCAGTATTGGCGAGATCAAGCGAGCAAGAAGGTAGATGGGGCATTCCAGGATTATCAAGATGCCAGGCGTTTTAATAGAGGCAACGAGCCTGTTATAGAGCTTGCCAGACAACGATATAAACTTGCTGAATTTGCCTTTGATCTAATCAACATATTTCACAATTGGAAATATTGTCCGGTTACTTTTGATCAACAAGGTCTCATTAACCTTCAATACAGATACCGAGAAGTATCCTATGAGACCGCATCTCGTGTTGGTGAGCCATTCACAGTACTAATCCAGAAAAAGCACTGCCTACCTAATGTGGTAACAAGATTTTGCACGGAAAAACTGAAGATAGAGACAATCAATGCTTTTATGGCGGCACAAGGGTTTAGGCAGCGCGATGAAGTGATAGGGCTGAGAGCTGACGAGCCTTCGCTACTCGCGAAGGCTCGTCAGTGGGATGGTGAAAGAGGCAGGTATGTAGTGCTACCGCTTGCAGAGGCTGGTGTTAGCAAGCGAACGGTGAACGAGTTTTGGGCAAGACAGCCATTTGATCTGAAGCTTAAGGATTATGAAGGTAATTGCGATTGCTGCTTTCAGAAGGGGGTAGGGAAGCTGCTGACAATAGCGCGAGAGAATCCTCAACGATTGGAATGGTGGGCAGCGCGCGAGAGTGAAGTTACTGGGTTAGCACGCAAACCAACAGGGGCACGCTGGTCTAAAAATAAGCCGACTTACAAACAGTTGCTACAAATAAGTAAAGCACAATCAAACTTGTTTCCATTCGCAATTGAGGAAAGTGAGTTCATGGACTGTATTTGTCATGAGTAAAAAGGGAGATGGTTATGGAATTCACAGTCAAAAAAAGCACATTCCAGAAGGAGCTTAGCTTCGTTCATGGAGTTATTGAGAAGAAAGCCACTATACCTGTGCTGCAACATTTCTTGATCAGATCTGTTGGTCGAGATCAGATCAAGATTATTGGTACTGATATGGATCTAACAATACAGTGCCAGTGTGAGGCAGAGATTCAAAAGCCAGGTATTCTAGTCGTACAAGGGCGAAAGCTCTATGATATCGTGCGCAACCTACCGGAAGCAAACATCAATCTCAAGTCAGACGAAAAGTCATGGGCTGTACTTCAATGCGAGCGATCACGATTCCGTATTGCTGGTTTGCCTGAAGAGCATTTCCCTGCAGTACCAGAGCCTAAATCGTCAACTAAATCCATTTCAGCAGGTGTTTTGAAGTGCCTGTTAGACCACACAATCTACGCAATAGCAAAGGGTGAGTCTCAACGCTATGCCCTCAATGGCGCTCAGCTTGAATTGTCAGCCAGTGTTGGCAGAATGGTTGCTACGGATGGTCATAGACTCAGCCTTGTTGAACACAAATCAGCAGCATTAGGGAATGGTGAGGTCAAGGCTCTGATACCGAGAAAAGCAATTGTTGAGCTAGAGAAGCTACTATCTGATGCAAAGGGTGATGAGGAGGTGCTATTTGATCAGGATTTTAATCATCTCTACTTCCAGCTAAGTAACCGCACTCTATCAGCCCGTACATTGTCAGGAAAATTCCCAGACTACAAACAAGCGATACCTGCAGATCTATCACATAGGATTACCTGTGAAAGAGTTGCTTTGAATGCAGCTATAGAACGAGCCTCATTAATGGCTGACGATAAAAGCAAGGGAGTAAAACTCAGATTCTGGCAGGGGCATGCTTATATCAGTGCTTGCAATAGTGAGGTTGGTGAGGCAAACGAGACCATACCAGTTGAGTATAGTGGAACAGAGATTACTGCCGGGTTCAATCACGAATATCTCATCGACTTCTTAAATTCTATCAATTCTGAGCAGATTCTCATCAGCTTCAAGGACATAACCAGCCAGGCGATATTTCAACCGGCAAATGGAGATTTTACCTATCTAGGCGTAATTATGCCGATGCGGGTTTGAAATGAAGAGAGCGACCTATCAATGAGGAGAGATGCAAAATGGAAGTGATTACGATTAGCGAGCCATTAACAGAACGCCAATTAGAAATAGTCAAGTTATTTGGAGAGGGAAAGACGTCAAAAGAGATTGGTGAGTTGCTTTCAATATCTTATAGGACCGTAGATGCACACAAAGCGAACATTTATCTGAAACTAGGTATTAGTTCAGCAACACAATTGATCCATTTCGCAATAGCCATTGGCTTGGTTGAGCTGCCTGTTATTCAGACCAACGAGAACAAAGTGGGGTAGGGCTATGTATCAAGTTAGCTACGTAACAGGATTTTTGTTTGACGAGATAGGAGAAAAGGTACTTCTTATCTGGAAGAAGAGACCATATTGGCAGGCAGGCTATTTGAATGGCATTGGCGGTCATATAGAGCGCGGAGAAACGCCAATTCAGGCAATGCATA
>JBFLVQ010000399.1:0-8879 GCA_040758525.1 Acidobacteriota bacterium | reverse complement strand
ATGTTCTTGCTTGGAGTCCGGAACGTGATATAGGTATTCTTGTTGCCGAAGTTGCTGAGACAAAAACCAGCAGCGAGATAGTAAACAAGAGGATAAGATAACTTCTATAACTCATAACTCCTCCAAAATAACTCTCAATATTGTGTACCAGATTTAAATATTACTTAGGCTTTAGAGGAGCAATACTAAGATTTAGTGCAAAAAATTACCTATTACGGGATTACTCACAGCGCAGTGTTGCTATTGGATCAACTTTCGTTGCTCTACGAGTAGGAATGTAACAGGCCAACAGCGCCACAACGATAAGTACAAGCAGAACTACTACAAAAGTCTCTGGGTCAGTTGCGCTGATACGATAAAGTAATCCCGACATCAAGCGTGTTAAACTAAAGGCAGCAATTAAGCCAATACCAATTCCAATCAGAGCCAGTGTCATACCTTGTCTCATTACCAGTTTTAACACATCGGTCCACTGAGCCCCTAATACCATGCGTATACCAATTTCACGCCTACGTTGTGCAACTGAATAAGAGATGACACTGTAAATTCCAGCCGCTGCCAGTGCTAAGGCAATTGTTGCAAATATTCCTAGTGAGAACATATTGAATCGCCTGGGTACAACCGAAGTTGCGATCACTTGATCTATGGTTTTCATGTTTGCTACTGGTTGTTCTTTATCTATGTCCACAACTGCTGTTTGTATAGCGGCTGTTAGACTCATTGGAGCAACCGTGGTTCGCACAACCAGATACATATTTCGGCTGGGTGATTGTAAATGTGGTAGATACCAGTCTGGTTGAGGGTCAGAATCTAAACCTCTATGTGGTATGTTAGCTACTACACCAATGACAGTTATCCAGTCACCTGGGGCTTGTGGTGCGCCCAATTTAATTCGCTTGCCTAGAGGATCTTCATTCGGCCAAAAAGTCTCCGCCATCTTTTCATTTATGATCGCCACTGCTGGGCTTCCAGTAATATCCTGAGGTGTAAAATCATGTCCACGAATAAAAGGTATATTCAGGGTCTGAAAATAGTTGGGACTGATGACCTGGTGACCTGCAATGGTGAGCTTATTCATATCTAATGGGCGTCCTTCTATACTAAATGGGTCATCTACAGCAATACCGCTTAGAGGCAGAATAGAACTCATTCCAACCGATTGCACTCCAGGCAGCACCTTAATTCTGTTGATGAGTTGGTCATAGAAGTCTGTGACTTTAAGATCATTCTGATATTTTGAACTAGTTAGAGAGAGTTCTATGGTTAGCACACCTTGGGAATTGAGGCCAGGATCGACTTGCTGAAGAGTTAAAAAACTTTTGATCATTAGCCCGGCGCCAATCAGTAAAACCACAGCGATCGCGACTTCCCCAATTACCAGCATACTGAGAATTCGATTACGACGTAGACTGCCTGTAATACTTCCACTACCTTCTTTGAGAGTCTCGTTTAAGTTGGGTTTAGAAACTTGTAAAGCTGGTACTAAGCCAAAGATAATACCTGTTAGCAGAGACAGCGTAATGGTAAAGATAATCACTCGGCCATCCCAACTGACTTCTTTCACACGAGGAAGATTTTCAGGGCTGAGTGCGACCAGTAGTTGAGTGCCCCAGAACGCCAGTAACAATCCTGAGAAACCGCCCAACAGAGCCAACAGTAAGCTCTCAGTGAGCAACTGTCGGATAAGGCGAAAGCGGGTCGCCCCTAAAGCTATACGTATTGCGATCTCTTTTTGCCGCGCGGTTGCTCGTACCAACAATAGATTAGCAACATTGCAACAGGCAATTAATAACACTAAAGCAACTACCCCCAGTAAGATCAGCAGAACAGTCTTGCCATTTCTCACTGCTTCTTCCTGAAGCAGAACTATCGTTGGACGCCAACCACCATCCTCTCCATTCGGGCCACGATTATATTGCTCTAACCTACGACCTATGATCTCCATATCCGCTCTGGCTTGTTCCAACTCTATGTTGGGTTTGAGTCGTGCAATCACTAGGTAATTGTAGCTACCTTGACGCTCAGTGATCTGCTCAGTCGTAAATGCTAATGGCACCCATAGTTCAGCAGGTGTGCCAAATGGCAAGCTGCTATGTGGGAATTGGAAATCGATAGGCATAATTCCAACTACCGTATAGCTCCGCCCATCGAGTGTGATCGCCTTCCCTATAAGGTTTGGATCAGCTCCAAACCTGCGCTGCCACAAACCATAACTTAACAGCACAACATTGTTATGCCCAGGCTGATTCTCCTCAGGTAAAAATGTGCGGCCAATTTTGGCTTGTACATCCAGTAAAGGAAATAGACTGGTCGTCACACCTGCGCCGGCAATACGCTCAGGTTGATCAACTCCTGTGAGATTGAAATCTAGATTGTTGAATGCAGCTATTTGATCAAAGGATTGATTTTGCTCACGATAATCAACAAACTCAGCCGCTTTTGCTCCTATTCTCTCCATTCCTAAATTGAAAAAGTTTCCCCAAACAATCACGAGCCGATTACTATTTCTATATGGGAGTGGGCGTAGTAATACCGCATTAACAAGGCTGAAGATGGTAGAGTTGGCCGCTATCCCAAGTGCTAGACAGAAAATGGCCACTACCATGAAGCCTGGATTGGTTTGCAGCATACGAAAACTATAGCGAAGATCTTGCCAAAGGGTCTCCATTGGCTCCTCCCTCAAAAGTAATCTGCTCTTTATCAAGTCTATAAACTCCTTAGACCCTGGATAGCACGTTTATGTTCCATATATTGAGTAATAGAGGGCGGATTTCGCTAAATATAAACTGATGATAGTTTTGCTCTCGCTTTCGGGACAAAATAGTCCCGAAAGCGAACACTATTAGCTATATACGTCGCACATTTCTCTAGCTCAAACCGGATGTTTTGATCATTTGACTGGCAAACTTAACCTGGCACAGCATTTGATCATGAAGCCTACAACATAATTATCCTCACCTATCTGATTACTGGTGAAACGCCAAACTATTTATGCGAATTCGTGCTTAGCAAGGAGGCAATGTAATGACGAACTTTTGGCAAGACTTGCGCTACGGTATACGAATGTTGCTAAACAAACCTGGCTTTACCTCGATTATTGTCATCACGCTTGCGCTTGGCATTGGTGCGAATACCGCAATCTTCAGCTTTGTTAACAGTGTGTTATTGCGTCCATTACCTTTTGATCAGCCAGAACAGCTTGTGCGTGTTTATGAAAAACGTATTCGACAAGGACGTATGCGCAATCCCGCATCGGGACCAGATTTTCTCGATTGGCAACAACAACAGACCGTCTTTCAGCAGATAGCAGCTTTTACCACCTTAAGCGCTAATCTCACAGGTGCAGATGAGCCTGAACAATTGACGGGTTTAGCGGTCACATCTGATCTGTTTAAGCTACTACGAGTCGAACCGCTGCAAGGCCGTACCTTCTTGCCTGAAGAGTTTAAACCCGATCCCACAGACGCGGTTATTCTCAGTTATAGCTTATGGCAGCGTAGGTTTGCCGCTAAAGACGACATCATAGGACAAGCACTGATACTTAATGGTAGAAGACATACGATCGTCGGTGTAATGCCACGTGGATTCCAGTTTTTTGATAAGAGGGTTGAATTCTGGAGTCCTCTGCTTATCAATGCACAGGGTAATAGAGCTGGTCACTTTCTAGATGTGATTGCACGACTCAAACCAGGTGTGACGGTGGAGCAGGCACAAACAGAATTGCAGACCATTGCCTCACGACTAGAGCAGCAGTACCAAGAGAATACCGGTCATAGTGTAAATGTTTTTCCATTACACAATGAGATAATAGGCCAGGTCAGCCAGGGTTTATGGGTTCTTATGAGTGCAGTAGGATTTCTGATGCTGATTGCCTGTGCTAATGTCGCCAATCTACTGCTAGCGCAAATAACCATAAGGAAAAGAGAGATGGCGATTCGTGCAGCGCTGGGCGCAAATCGCTGGCGTGTTATTCGGCAGTTGCTTACAGAAAGCCTACTACTAGCAGGTTTTGGTGGCGCTCTGGGTCTGCTGTTGGGCTTTTGGGGAATTGATCTATTAATTGCTCTTAGTCCTGATAACACACCGCGCCTTGATGAAGTCAGTGTGGATTTCAGAGTAATGGGATTTACATTGCTACTCTCATTGCTGACGGGAATCATTTTCGGGTTATTGCCAGCTATTCAAGCCGCAAAGTCTGATCTGACTAAAGCGCTTAAGGAGTCCAGCCATACTTCTGCTAATAGCTTCCAGCGCAATCGCGCACGCAACCTGTTAGTCATCGCCGAAGTCGCCATTGCTCTGGTTGTACTTGCTGGCGCAGGATTAATGATCAGAAGCTTTGTACAACTACGTGCTGTTAATCCTGGGTTTAATCCAGAGAATGTCCTGACCATTCAGTTTTCTCTACTAGGCTCCAGATACCGTGAAGAGCCAATACAAGCAGCCTTTATAGAACAATCGCTTGAACGCCTAGGAGCACTTCCAGGTGTGCAATCAATCGGGGCAGTTGTAGCTCTGCCGTTTGGCAAGATAACAGGAACTAGAGGCTTCCAAATCGAGAACAATACTCCTCAATCTGGCGAGATCCGTAATGCCAGCTTCAATTTATGTAGCCATAACTATTTTCGCACCCTGAATATCCCGCTGCTGAACGGTCGTGATTTCACTGCACAAGACGTGCAGGGACAACCTGAAGTCGTGATTATTAACGAGCATATGGCACGCCATTATTGGCCTGATGAAGATCCATTAGGCAAGCGTATCAGAATTACTGGTGAAGGTCCTTGGCGTACCATTGTTGGAGTTGTCGGCAATGTTCATAGCACCAAGTTGGAACTAGAGCCTGGACCTGAGATGTTCTATCCCTTGCTTCAATCACCCTTCCCACAACTCTCCTTGACGCTGCGAACTTCTAATGATCCAAAGAGTCTGATCGACATAATACGTAGCGAGATTCGAGAGATCGATGCTGATCTACCGGTTTCCAACATTGTACTTTTAAATGAGTTGATTGCTGAATCAATCGCACCACAACGTCTCAATACTTTCCTGATCGGAGTATTTTCAGTGCTAGCCTTACTGTTAGCGGCAATAGGCATCTACGGTGTGGTAGCATATGGTGTTACACAACGCACACACGAAATCGGTATTCGTATGGCATTAGGCGCGCAAACCAGCACGGTATTAAAGCTAGTAGTAAAACAGGGAATGACTTTGGCATTGATCGGTGTGGTATTAGGACTAGGCACAGCCTTTGCCTTAACACGGTTGATAAAGACTCTGCTATTTGGCGTAAGCGCAACTGATCCACTAACCTTCATCATAATCGCGCTATTGCTACTATTGGTTGCCTTGCTGGCTTGCTGGATACCAGCAAGACGAGCAACGAAAGTAAATCCAATGATCGCGCTTAGATTCGAGTAAAATTAGCCACCATTATGGCTTTCTTGTTGTAGACCAATGCAGCTTTTGATATTGTCTGGTTGAATAGGGAGCTTTTGTGGAGGTTGCAACTACTACTGTGCCAAAATATATTGCGTTCTTACGAGCTATAAATGTTGGTAGCCATACTGTCAAAATGGACTATCTACGCCGACTGTTTGAAGCTATGGAGTTCTACAATGTCGAGACGTTTATTGCCAGTGGCAATGTCATATTTGATTCAACATCCAAAAGCGTAAAGACTCTGGAAAAGAGAATAGCAGATTCTTTACAAAAGACACTCGGTTATGAAGTAATAACGTTTATTAGATCGATATCCGAATTGACGGCAATTGCCAATTACCAGCCATTTACTGATGCAGAGTTGAAAGCAGAAGGTAATACCCTCTATATCGCATTCTTAGCAGACAAACCCAGCAACGAAGCGAAAGAGAAACTATTGTCATTCACCACAGAGATTGATGACCTACATGTCTATGAACGCGAAGTCTATTGGCTATCTCGTAAGAAGTTCGGCGAGTCTAAATTTTCCGGAGCACTACTGGAAAAGACACTAAAGTTACCGGCGACGCTACGAAACTCAACTACAGTCAAGAAGCTTGCTGCGAAATACTCTTGATTAAATAGTTGGTAAACTAAGTCTAGAAAAATATTGAATGCAAACTTCTCTCTGCGATTTACTCAATAGACTATCTTGCAAAGTACCAATCTGATTAGAGAGGGCCTGCAGACTAGCTTGTAGCGTACCGTTCCGCTTATCAATTGATATTACTAATGTCTCCATCTGCTTAGATGAGAATTTACTCAAGCGCACATTTAACAAGGAAGAGCTGCTAGGAGCATATGGCGAACTGGCCTGGCTGCTCTAATACATCCTATCAAGAATTACTAGCGCAATAATACGAAATGCAACGATTCAGGTTTTGCCTTATTATTGGCAAGGTATAGATTTTTGTGCAGTTTTATAAGGTTGTTAAAGTGTCAGCAAAGGATGAGGTATTAGCCATGAGTTCTAATCTTAATTTCACTAGTGCAACAAAGTATAATCGCGAGAAACTATTAAATGAGGCACTGGAAATTGTAGCCTGTGCTGATAACCCAATGGGTGCTAATAATACCAGCCTTGTTCAATCAGATGAGAGAAAACAGCTTGCTCTCGATCTGTTAAACAAGTTAAAGAGAGAGCAAGCACTGTTTTCTCCTAAACTAGGAATTCACCCTTTAACTAAAAAAGCCTTTGAAGAACGAGGAATAGTGATAAATCATGAGATATCAAGTCGTTTTAGAGAAAATAATTTCTACTATATAGCTATTCCAATTACGCTCTTCCCACAATCTGGTTGGGCATTCACTAGGCTTGAATGTGTGATTGAATTTTGTTCAGGTGAGCAAAACACTAACCTTATTACAACTGCATATGAGATTATGCCAGATGATGTTTGGGCAGAAATATTATCTTTTCAGGATGAAATCGCTTTGGGGATTGATGAAAATTTGCAATTCACTGCACAGGTTGATCGGTCACATATACAACTCAGCAGTCTTAGCGCAGAGGCAAAAGTAAGGGTAGGTTTAGACACATCGGCGATAGCTAAACTTGCTATTGGACCATTTCACTATTGTTTAAGAAGATCCAAAATTCGCGCACGAGGAAGAGGTAATTCAGCTTTATTCTGGCGCTTAGATGGACAGAAATATATTGATGAAGAAGATATCACACTGGGCATTATTCTAATGGTTCCGAAATCTAGATCTACACCAATACCTGTTATTGGAGCTTTAAAAGCATATCACCACTTTCAATTGTTAAGTGCAGAATTGAAAGATTGGTTTAATGATTTTCCTGCAACTTTACGGTCACTTATTTTAGGTGGAGTGCCAGTGGAACATACCCTTGAATGGGTGATTAATTGCTGATAGTGGTTAATGCTATTTGGTATGGATATCATTGATTATACTTTAATCATCCAAAAACATTTAGCGATACAGCCAATATTAAATGGCAGACGCACTAAGCCTGGCAAATTGGATGAAGCTTATTTACCTTTAGCGCACCATTATTCTAAGTTAGTCTTTCGTAATGGTATAGAAGATCGTAACGGGTTTGTAGAACTTGGTGAGCTGCTTTATAAGATTTTACTAAAACCGGTAGAAAATAGTTTTTTGTCTCTTGATGTTTGGCCTCAAATTATTACAAACGATTCTGGTAATATATTTTTGCGATGTCGTCTATTATTTGAAGCTGAAGTTTCAAAAGAGATTATTAGTTTGCCCTGGGAGTTTCTTTATATTCAGGAAGGCAGTTCGTTTTTAGGTACTGACCCTAGAGTAGGTTTTTCACTAGGTTTTGACAACTGGTTAAATATTCCTATAAACAGTAGTCTTGTAGACACTGCTAGTTTGAAAGTATTATTGGTAAGTGTACGCCCAAAAAATTTGCCTGGTATCGCGCTTTCACCGGTACAGGAAGCAATTAACAATCTAGTAGAACTTTCTATTGAGTTCGCCGAGCCTTTAGAAAATCCTTCTATAGAGGACTTGCAAATAGCGCTGCAATCGATCAAGCCGAATATTCTACATATTGTTAGTCATGGAATGTTTGATTCAGAAGGGTATATCGCAATGCTTGATCGAGAAAAGAGCGAAGCACGTTGGTACGACGATGTTTCATTCAGCGATCTATTCCGTGCTTGGAAACCTACACTTGTTTTACTACAAGTTTGCGAAGCTGGAAGAATGGTTAACTCTGATAGAATAACAGGATTATCATCGTGGCTTGTGCAACAGTTTGTTGCCAGCGTTGTTTCTATGCGCTACCCTTTTCTGCAGAAGGATGGTTGGAAGTTTGCCAGACAATTCTACAAAACATTGGCAGAAAATCATTCAATAGATCAAGCGGTTCAATCTGGACGACTTGCGCTAGCCGATAATGGGATCGGTGCTCAAAGCCACAATGTACGTGATTTTGCCTGTCCAACTTTATGGATGCGTTTACAGGATGGGTTATTAATTTCTCAAGCCACAAAAAATCAAACTCCCCTGTTTGATATCTCAATTACACAAACACATTTTGAGAATGATTATCTTGAACAGGTTGCCCATGAGTACGGATATCTCTACACAGATGGTGTTGATCATTCAAAAATCAATTTGAGTAATGTATTTAAAATGTTAAGAGCGGTTATAATTCCAAGTGATACAGTAGAGCCTAACAGTGCACTTTGGATACATCCTACTGGACAAATGTTGAGTCGGCAAATACAAAATACTCTGCCAATCTCTCTTGATACATTAATAGTAGATACACCACAATTGGCCATTTTAGGTGATCCAGGTTCAGGAAAGTCTACTATACTACGCTACCTTACTTACTCTTATGCAACTAAGCCTAATATTGACTCGCAGAGCACAACGCTAAATCGTGTTATTCCAATTTT
>JBFLVQ010000398.1:0-8879 GCA_040758525.1 Acidobacteriota bacterium | reverse complement strand
ATGGAATGGGTGCTAAGGGATTAGGACGCATTACAGGCCGTACGTTAAGTGAATCAGAGGAGTTGATAGATAAGTATTTTGCTACCTATCGAGAAGTAGCAAGATGGCTACATCAGGCAGGTGATCATGCTGTCAAGACAAGGAGTAGTCGTACTAAGTTAGGTAGATTGGTAGCATATAGCTTTGATGCTGATGATCAGACAGAAGTAGCAGCTATTAACAGGTATGGTAGGAATACTCCTATACAGGGAACTTCGTCTGAGATAACCAAGAGAGCAATGGTATTGCTCAGTGAACGTCTAGCAGGGACATCAGCTAGATTGATTAACAGCATACATGATGAGCTGATAGTTGAGGTAGATGAGGATGAGGCTGAGCAGATAGCATGGCAAGTGGATAGCTTGATGATAGCTGCTGGTAATGAACTGATTCCTAATGTCCCTATTGTAGTAGATCCTAAGATTGCTCAGCATTGGGTGAAGTGAAGTAAAGGTGTTAGCCAATTGTTAGGTAGTAGTAAGGTGATGGTGGTATGTAGACAATGATCATTTGTGGGCTTGTAGATATTGTACGGGACGAATGTACAAATACTCACTTTGTTTTCATACAATTACAGAAATCCCGCGTTAATATTGAGCTTGATTAGGATGGGCTAATATGAGTATCTGCCAGAGCTATAGACTTTTATCGAAAGATGAGTTTCAAAAATTCCTTGCTAACCCAGATTGGGCAGAAAAATTTCTTTATGGAAATTTCTTCAATGAAGATTTTGAAGAAAGTGAAGAATACGATGATTCTTGTTTTCCAGAAGAAGAATTAGCCAAGCAGGGCAAATATGTAGATATACAAAAAGAATGGCAGGCATTACATTTTCTACTAACAGGTAAGATAGAATTTCATCAAACTGCTAAAATCCTACCGCTGTTAGATAGTGTGATAATGGGGGGCCATGATACACCATATGAAGCCACTTATGGATACTATAGATATTTTACATCAGAGGAAACTCAACAGATTGCTGATATGCTTGCTAATATTGAAGCTATTGCTCTAAAAGAGCTACACAAAGATAAATTTTCTCAAGCAACTAATTTATATGCTAATCAATCTCCTGATAAATGGAATGAGGAATATTGGGGTTATATTTTAGATTATTTTGATGATGTGAAAGAGTTATTCATCAAGGCTGCAAGAGAAAATTATATAGTGTTGGTATCCTCTGACTAATAGCTACAACAACGGGTACTGATAGGGTAACGTGTGGTTATTGCTGGTATATTGATAACAAGCAGCAATAAATTCAAGCATTACTCTAAACCGCGAAGTTTCAATGATGGAAAGGAACAAGCGTGGGATACACTACAAAGTTTCAAGGACAATTCAAGTTTGATGTATTACCGCCAGCAGAGGTTATTGCCAAGTTACGAGCACTCGAAGGCAAGGACACGCGAGACTTGCCAGATGCCCATAAATATCCAAGCTATTATTGCCAGTGGGTGCTTACTAAAGATTGTATGGGGTTGGAGTGGAGTGGCGTAGAGAAGTTCTATGCATATAAAGAGTGGCTTCAGTACATTATTGATAAGATCTTAACACCACATGGAGTTAATCTTTCGGGGGCGGTCAAATACCAGGGTGAAGAGATCGGTGATAATGGTATGCTGACAATAGAAGGCAGCAAAGTAGTGCAGAGGCCATTGCAATTTGCTGGTGTCGATTATAACCAACTCTAGCCTTCTATGAGTTCGTGCTGATGCATGAGGACGGTGAAGAGATAATGTAGGACCGGAAGCACAGGTTAGGGCAAAGGTATAATAAATGTTTGAGACCATCGTGACACCCCGTTAGACAACGAGATTACTCGAATTAGTATTTTTAGATAAAGTCAACTGTGAGGTAAGCATCTTGACTATACAGCGTTTTAAGGCCGATATCGCCAAATCCGGTAACAGAACGATTATCATAATCCCGTTCAATCCCAATGATGTCTGGGGAGTCAAAGAGCGCCACTATATCACTGGCTCGATTAATGGTTGTACTATACGCGGCTGTCTCGACTCCAATGGGACACAATACTTTCTTTCTCTAGGGGCAGCTTGGCGTCGTGATAATAGTCTTGACGATGGTGCAAAAGTAGATGTAGTTCTATCGCCAGAAGGGCCTCAGATTGAACGACTAGCACCTGACATTGCCGAGGCACTTGAAGCTGAGCCACAAGCAAAGACATTTTTCGAAGGATTGGCTACATTCTATCGAAACGGCTATATCAAATGGATTGAAAGTGCTAAACGAGTTGAAACACGCGCTGCCCGTATAAAGGAGATGGTAGAGTTGCTCAAAGCTGGCAAGAAACAAAAATGACTCAGTGCTGGATTGGTTTGTCGTGGTCTGCTGTAGACATAAGATTTGAAGTTTGAACAAGACAAAGGGATGTTTAGAATTGACCTTAGTCAAGACAATTATTGAGTATCAAGAGCAATATTACTAGGACAAAGCTCATTAATTGAGAGGGAGAATTATTCTCCAAGCTATATGAATTGATGATAGAATTGCTCAGTTCGTAAAGTAGGTATGAGCATGCCTGTCCGGTCAATGGTAGCAATAAATCCGGTACTTTTCCTCCAAAATATTTACTTATCAGAATACAAAATCAATCCAAATCCGTTATTAGATATATAGAGAGCAGTATTACTAAAAGAAAGAGACCATAGAGTCAGTAAGATTACTATAGAGTAATAGTGTTGGTCTGTAGGTAAGTTGAGGAGGATAGAGCCATGCAAAAGAGTTCACGTAATGGTATTGTGGAAAGCAAATTAACAGAGCGTGAAAGCCAAGTATTGAAGTTGTTGGCAGATGGTTATACTAATGAAGAAGCAGGAAATATTCTACAGGTATCACGACGCACAGTAGAAGCACATCGAGCACGTATTATGATGAAATTGCAAATGCCTGATTTACCAGGACTGGTCAAGTATGCAATTCGTAGTGGATTGGCCAGTGTTCAGCATCATCGCAGCTATTAGGTAAAGCGGACAGTTGCTAAACAGACCTTAGAGCGGCAAGGTTCACTATAATACTGGGCACCCGCAGTAGCACAAGTTAGGTTCACAGTAGCAGCGAGCACCCAATTAAGGAGAGTGTGCATGAAGGCAGGGTAGTAGTCAAGGAGAGAGGAAGTTGCCAGGGGTTCGTCAGCTAGCTAGTGTGTTTAACAGCAGACATAAGAGAATTGACGAATTTACTAGCACGTCTTGGATGAATGGATGGATGCTCAAAGACACTTTTCCTGGTAAGGCAAGAATAGCAAGGTGAGCAGCAGTTATTATCGCTATAATGGTAGTAAAGACAGGTTGAAGGTTTGTAACCTTTGAACTCAAAGCCAGATTCGCTTAATTGTCTGGCAACCTCTTTGTTGCGAATATAGAATTTCTTGTTCATCTCTCGTTATTGGTTTAAACATCTGCAGATGGATCTGAATCCGAAGATAGTTCCTCATCCATCATGTAGACATAAGATATGGCGCACTCCTCACACATCCAAGCGCCCATGAGTTTGTCCGTTGCAAGCTTACCGCAATCACAGATATGGAATTTATTCTTATTGTTCATGGTTTTATCTCCTTAGTTGTAATTTTCTGCTATACAGAGCTGACACCAGAGATAGTTTGATTTCTCTCAACAATACGCTCGTCAAGATTAACCCAATGGGCGAGCTTGAAAATGTCATCGTAGTTAGTTTTGATGAGGCCCTTTTTCGGTATCCAAATGAAACCTTTATTGAGCTTGAGTCTGATTGCTTTTGCTGTTTCAGAATCACAGATACCGTGTAGCATTCTTACTGCTACAGCACTATGGCAGACAGCACCGCCAAGAAAGATTCCCATATCCTTGCCAATGTATTCAGTGTTAGCAATGGATGCATCAGGATTATTTTTGTTACTAACTTTACGCATGGTTGATTACCTCATTTTGATAAACCATCAATAGTTTGCTATGGTCGTCGCCATTCTTTAGACTCAGGCGATTCTGGAAGGACAGTGTGATTGCCTAAGCTGGCCAAGATCTTAAATGGGTCAATACCTTTTTGTGGCGCAATGTGGATAAACTCATTAATTATCATATTTGCATAGCGAGTCCTGTCTTCCAAACCGTAAGTGCGGAACTCATATTCATAGCGACCACCCTGACCAAATTTACGCCCCAATTCCCTTAACCTAAGAATTTCTTCATTAACTTTTTCAATGGTTTTGACAGCAGTAGTTAGTCTGTCTAAGACACGTGCTGGAATCTCTTCTGGTTGTTTATCAGTTGTTATGGCTGTCATTTGATTATCCATTTGATTGTCCGTTTTGCTACTCCTTTTTTGAACTCCATTGATAAAAATGCTTTGATTATATATACGATTAAGTAGGGGCAATGTTTCGATAATATAAGAAAAATCAAGGAAAATACAGGCATTTGCAAGCATGCTGCTTTTTAACCACCTGTAATAATTCGTTAGGTACACATCCATTAGCTATACACGACAATTAAGTATAAATGGATATGTTATTTGTGTTTTGCTTTGGAGACTTTCTTTTTCACCACAGATTTACCTTTGTGCTCACTGCTAGCAATTTTACTATTAAGCTTCTTCAGCGTTGCAAGTATCTGGCTATTCAACTGATTGGTTTGAGCAAATTGCGAGATGACTTCGAGAGCTTTAGCGAATGAGTCAGCTTGAGTAGCAATAGCAGGGAATTGATTAAAGAAAGAATCAGCTCTCACGATGAATGCATTCAATGATCTATCCATAGAATCTTGCTGACGAGACACCTTCAGCAGATTATCCTGCAAATTACTGATCTGACTAGCAAGAGCCTGCAAACCAGGGGATTAATGGGCAATTATTCGTAACGTAATGCTATATTAGGTGGAGTAGATGCCGCCTTGCGTGCAGGTATATATCCTGCTGTCAGTGCCACTATAATTAACAACAATGGTACACTAATCAAGGTGATGGGATCACTCGGACTAATACTATAAAGGAGATTGGCAATCAGACGAGTGAGGGCAAAAGAGGCCAATAATCCCATTCCACAACCAGCCATTACTATTTTGATCACATCGGATAATACCATTAGTATTACATCGCGGCTTTGAGCACCAAGCGCAATTCTGATACCGATCTCGCTTGTGCGTTGACTCACTGAATAAGATACTACACCATAAACACCTAACGCGGCCAGCAAGAGTGCAAGTAGCGCAAAGAGCCCAAAGAGATAGTATGAGAGGCGTTTATGCCACACATGGTCAGCAAGTCGTTGTTCCATAGTGTAAATATCGAAAATCGACTGTTCGGCATCAAGAGCCCATACCTTTTTTGTTGCAGCTTCAACTAAAGTCAATGGTGACACACTAGTGCGCATTAGTATATACATATTGGGCTGCGCAACTTGAAGATGAGAAACATAAAGATCCAAACCGCTGTCATCAGTAATTTCATTATGCTTGATATTTTTAACTATACCGACAATTGTTGTCCATTGTGCCGTTGAATCAAAGTTACCAACTTTAAGCCGTTTACCAATAGCATCCTGGCCTGGCCAAATGCTTTCTGCCAGCCGTTTGCTAATAACACCAACGCGTGGCGACTTTTCTATATCTAGATCGGTAAGGTATCTTCCTTTTAGCAACTCAATATCCATAACCTGGAAATAGTTTGGGCTGACGATAATATCGTTTATATAAGGATTATGCGCTTGATCAGCAGCCGATTGACCTTCAACAGTAAAGTTTGTTTTGCCCGGTTCTGTTTCAGATGTGAGAGGTAGATTACTATTAACTGCAACAGCCTTTATGCCTGGCAGAGAAGCTAGTTGTTCTCGCAACTGTTCATAAAAAAGACTTATCTTTTTTGCCCCTTCATCTCCTTGAAATTTGCGCCATGGTAATGCAATTCGAAATGTCAGTAGATTATTAGGGTTAAAGCCTAGTTCCACTTGCTGCAAACGCTGAAAACTCCTCATCATTAGACCAGCACCTACCAGCAACACCAGCGCGATGGCGATCTCTGACACAACTAGTAATTGGCGTAGCCGATGGCGAGAACTACCAGTTAAAGTGCGTGCACCATCTTTCAACAGCTCATTAATATTTGGTTTAGAAATTTGTAGGGCAGGCATGAGTCCAACAGATATACCGGTTATTATTGAGAGTGAAAATGTAAAGATTAACACCCTGATATCAAGATTGACAATCATCCACAAAGGCAGGTCCAGTCTGATCAAACCTGCTATCATCTTCATCCACCAGTAACCTAACACCAGCCCAGCAATGCCACCTAAGATAGATAGCAATAGGCTTTCAATAAGTAATTGTTGGAGCAGGCGTATACGACTGGCCCCCAGTGCAGTACGTATGGCTAGTTCTCGCTCGCGTACCAGCACATGTGAGAGCAACAGATTAATTACATTACAACCTGCAATAAGCAGTACTAGCGTAACTGCTGCCAGTAATAACAATAAATATGGTCGTACATCTCCTACGTACAACTCCTTCAATGATGTAAAACCATAACGCAGACCCTCGTTAGTGGTAGGATAGAAATTAGATAGTTGCGCACTAAGCGTTGCTAATTCTGTACGTGCCTGTTCGTAGCTAACACCGGGTTTCAAACGTGCGATTGCATACACATTACGTGCATCACGTTTATCATAATTAGGATAAGCTTTGTTGATTGCGATTGAGCGAAAAAGCTCGGCATTGGTAGGGAAATTAATATCTCTTGGCATTATTCCAAAAACTGTATAGAGGGGTGCGGCATCAAGGGTGATCTTTTTTCCAATAATGCTTGGATCACCTCCGAAACGCCGCTGCCAAAGTTCATAACTTAAGATCACACCGAAATTGCGCTCTCGATCATACTCGACTGGCCACAACTGACCTTGCAATAATGGTACTCCCAAAACCTCGAAGAGATTGTAGGTTATCAAAGTTGCTGGTATCTCCTCAGGTTTACCATCTCCACTGACATTATATTGAGCCCCAGGTATAAACGCGGCTATTGACTCGAAACAACTTAGCTGCTTGATATCTTCCATCTCCATCATTGAGACATGCCCAGATTCCTCACCTCGCAACGAGTGAATACGTACCAATCTCTCTGGCTCGCGATAAGGTAGTGGGTTAAGCAGAATAGCATTAATAAAGCTGAAAATTGCTGTATTGGCGCCAATCCCTAGTGCTAAAGTGAGTATGATAATCAAGGTAAAGCCTGGCTTCTTCTGCATGATTCTAAAACTGAATCTTAGATCTTGCCAAATAGAGTTCATTTCCACACTCCTTGGGTTAATAGTTAGTTATGACAAAGCGCATATTGGGCAAAGAGTTGGTTCAGTTAAAGATTAGTAAGGAAATCGCCAATTAACGAGTTTATTTAAATGAATGGAAGGAAAGCCTGGATTAATAGCTATTAAATCTCTATGACACAGCAATCATAGTTATTTCTCTTCTACATCTGTTTCCGCGATATGGCCGATTGATGCGATAGGTTCACCTTCGCTGATTGGAGGGGTGGCGAGCATATACAAAACAACCCCTGTGAGTGGTGCGGTGGCATCCATAATGCGCCTGCCAAAAAAATCCGTAACATAACCGATCAGCATTCCTTTACGTACGGGTTGACCGCGTTCTACTAGTGGATAGAAGATCCCTTTCACAGTACTTCGCACCGACTCTTCTTGGTCAATAATCACATGATTTTTGAAGTTCTCTGGCTGGCCAGCGATCATGTTCAGATAGCGCAACAGATTAAAAATGCCTCGTTCAATGCGTGAAACTGATTCGTGATCAGTTCGACCTAGTTCGCCAGATTCGACTGCAATCGATACCTTGCCACGCAACATCGCAGCATTAGTCGAATAGACGGCAGCGTTCGGATCACGCGGTCTGCCACGTAATGGTTTAATACAGGAGATACCGAATGCAAGCGCAAGCGCCTTAGCACGCGCCAGCACTGAAGCGTCAGGGGTATCAGCATAGTAGGCCATATAAGGCGAGAGTGATTCATTACCATCACCGCAATGTATATCTACAAAGTAGTCAGAGCGCTCAATTACCTCTTTGGTCAATTGATAAGCAATACGTTCAGTGAGAGTGCCGTCTAGTTTGCCTGGAAACACACGATTAAGATTCTTGCCGTCCACAGGGCTGTAATAAATAGTGCGTTTCAAGAAAGAGGGTATATTCGCGACATGCACAAGAATGATCGTGCCAGCAAGCTCATTCGCGTTCAACTGTGGCAGCACCTTTTGTAGCGTGATAATTGGAGCGTACTCATAACCATGCACACCAGCCACGAGTGCCAGAACCGGACCAGGACGTATGCCATTGACGATCGTGATCGGAATTATCGTTGCTTCATCAGTGCCAGCAGGCACTTCCAAATTGCCTGAGACTTTTTCACCAGCGCGAGCGGTCAGTCTGCCCACGATAAAATCAGAGTTGGTCTGTGCGCTAGCTATTATCTCTATTAGGAACATTAGTAAGAGCACAATGCAAACTTTGTAAAATAGTTTAATCATGCGTGTGTCTCCATTCTTGTGTATTTCATGATTTTATCAACCCCTCACTATTTTAATGTGAGCTTTCAGGCGGTTATTGGATAGCGCCGCAGCTTAATGAGCGCAATCCAAGTGATCAGTAGAGTTGGGATAACTATACCGAGCAGGCCTATCAACACACGGTTAAAAACTGATCTGGAATCTTCTTCATAGAATTTGAATGTCGGAATTTGATCTAGATCAGCAATCGTCATCTTCTCTCCCTTTAGAGTGCGCGGATTGAAATGCTCTAGCCATCGTTGATAATAATCATCAACAAGTGAGAGAAAGTGCTGGT
>JBFLVQ010000397.1:0-8882 GCA_040758525.1 Acidobacteriota bacterium | reverse complement strand
ATGTGATCTACCTCCATCAAATCTTCATCTTTAAAGAACAGCTTATAATAAGAACTTTTTCCTTATACCCATTCAACTGGATTTGTGTCCATTGAGCATTAAGAAATGTAGCTGAGGAAGTAATTATCATTTCTAGATCGCTACCTGGCGTGGCAACAAACGGGTTTTACAGGAATCAGAATAGAGAGCCAAACAGAAAAGTTGGCAATAGAGGCCTGCCAGCCATAATCAGATTCTCATAGCGCTTAAACAGCATCGTCAAATCGATCTTCTTCTGGTTTGAAACTGCGTCCAATGATTGGACTGTGGCTCAGCAATCCCTCTTAATTGTAACAACTCTCTTGCTGGTTTCTACAGACAAATTACCGGACAACCGTTCAGTCTGCTTTTTGAACCATTTATTGCCGAAAAAACGCTATTGATCTATAAATATTTGTATAATTGCCAGGCATCCTTATATGATTCTAGGATCTATAACAACTATTACTGGTATTATTAGTTAAGCTTAATTCTTACTAATTAACTGTTATGACCGATTCAGCCGCCACTCTGATTAATCTATTGGTTTTTATTACGGGCGCATCGCTCTATGCGATGTTACTGGTTATGGTCTTTCGAGCAACTTATGTTACTTATGTTTTGGGGGCGAAATCGGGTAAAATTCCAGCGCCAATTAACCGTCTATTGCTGATAACTACACTACTGGGGTTGTGCTGGAACGTAGGAGCATTCGCTATCTACATTTTGGACAAGTTTGGAATAAGTAGTGTTTCACCGCTACTTGTCTCATTGATCTTCACTGCACTAGGATTCTTGCCTGCAGTGGTAGTCCATTCGGTGTTGCGTGCTGGTGAATCCTGGCATAAACATAGGAGCGCTTTTATCCTCACTGTGCTGGCTTATCTGTTAAGCGCGATAGCCGGCTTTATGCATTTCTATGTCTCATTTCATGGTGAGGCAGTCCCTTCACATATTGGGTTGCATGTTCTTACCGCCGGTTTTGGTAGTTTGATAATTGTATTGCTCTTTCTTACCCATGGCCAACCGAACTGGCGAAGAGCATTATGGGTCGTGGCACTCGCTGTCTTTGCTGTAACAGCACTACACTTGAGTCATCATGATGAAGGTAATTATCCTTGGTGGATCGAGCTAGCAGGACATCACGCTTCCTTGCCACTGGCAGTGGCGATACTATATCAAGACTACCGTTTTGCCTTTGTAGATATCTTCCTAAAACGAGCGCTAGCACTGATTGTGCTGGTAGGGGTTATCTTTAGTCTTTATGTGTGTGTGCTCTCTCCACTATTAGCGATACGTGACACTAACGGTAACATTGACTTGCGTGCAGTGGGTGTGCTACTAGCGATCTGGACTATTACCGCACTCTGCTATCCACTAATGAAGCGTTCGGTGAGCTGGTTCGTGGACAAAGTCTTATTGCATCGCGTTAATTATGAGGAATTACGCAGTGAAATAGCACGTAATATTTCACTGCAAGAATCCGTAGACTCAATCCTAAAAGAAGTATGTCAACAGCTCAGATCGGCATTAGTGACAAGTAAGATAGAATGGCTGCGCTCGGATGAAATAAAGAACAGCGCATTGGTTTCGCTACACACTCAACTCTTATCTATTATCGATCAGCCAGAAATATCTTATTCCACATTCTCTATTGATAATGACAAGAATACACACTGGCTACACTCACAAGGAATAGCCGCGCTAGTTGTAATTCCAACCCATGATGCGCCACAATATCTAATAATAATAGGTGAACTAGTAGGTGGCCGCCGCTTACTCTCTGATGATATTGCAATGCTGGAAGCGGTGGCACTATTAACAGCGAGAAGAATCGATGCCGTACGTGTTACGCATGACCGCTGTGCAATGGATCTGCGCGAGCAGGAGATCAGCAAACTGGCGACGGAAGCAGAATTGCGTGCATTGCGTGCTCAACTCAATCCACATTTTCTCTTTAACGCACTTACCACGATTGGCTATCTGATTCAGACCAATGCTGGACATGCATTGGAAACACTGATGCAACTTACTGGATTGTTACGCGGTGTGCTGCGTCGCTCTACCAACGAGTTTACCACAGTGGGCGATGAACTAGATATTATTAAAGCCTATCTGGATATTGAGAAGGCTCGCTTTGAAGAGCGACTCAATGTAAGGGTTGAGATACCCACCAGCCTACATACTACTAAGATTCCCACCTTGTTGATTCAGCCACTAGTGGAAAACGCAATAAAACATGGGATTGCGCCTAGTAAAGCAGGGGGTGAGGTCTTTGTCAAAGCCCAGATTGTCTTAGCGCAAAAGTATCCAGAGCGAGCTGGAGAAGAGCTGATAATCTCGGTACGTGATACTGGCATAGGTGCTAGCGAGAGCACGCTGGCACAAGGTCGCCAACGAGGTTTGGGGCTTGCCAATATTGAACGGCGACTAAAATGCCATTATGGTGATGAAGCTGATTTGAATATAAGTAGTGGTGTTGGAGTTGGTACAGTGGTTGAGATCACCCTGCCTGTTAGAGCCTCCAACGCTGTTATTAACGAAGATAGTATTGATAATAGATCTGAGGTAAAGCAAGTATGGATGTAAAATTACGTATTGTAATTGCTGACGATGAACGGCCTGCACGCTCGTTTCTTGCTACGTTGCTGCGAGGCTTTGATGATGTGACGATAGTTGGTGAAGCGGAAAATGGCATGGAAGCGATTAAGTTGATCGAAGCACAGCAGCCAGATTTAGTGCTGCTTGATCTAATGATGCCAGAGATCGATGGAATGGAGGTAGTGCGACTTCTCAAGAAGAATTATCTACCCCTGATTGCTTTTGTTACTGCCTATGATGAATACGCAGTGCGTGCCTTTGAGTTGAATGCAATAGATTATCTGCTCAAGCCGGTGGAGAGAGCACGTCTACGACAGACATTGAATCGAGCTCAAGAGCGACTGGATCGTGCTGATCTACGCTCACAAGAGTCAGAAAACCTGGAAACTGCTCTTAATGATTATGAAAGGTCTATACGCCAACCTCCACTTGAACGTATTCCTGTTAGACAACGTGATGAGATAATTATTCTGCCTGTTAGACAGATAGCTTCAATAATTGCTGATGGTGAATTACTACATCTAACCAGTATACAGAATGAACAATATAGCATCAATTATAGACTCAAAGAGATGGAGATACGCCTTGATCGAGACCGTTTCGTGCGGCTTGGTCGTGGTGCGCTGGTAAATATCGATATGATAACACGAATCAATCAGATGCCAGGTGGCACTTATCTAGTCACTTTGAAGAATAATCAACAGATCAGAGTCAGCCGGTTACAATCGCGCACTTTGCGAGAAAGATTACTGCGCCTCTGATAGAGTATAGTGGACAGGGAAAACTGGGCAGCGAAAAAGGCAATCTCAAAGGGACAAAGGCCGTTAAATTATCAAAACTGTATAAAAGTAGAAGAGGATAAGAAAATGCCAGCAAAAAAGAGCTCTGCACGTAAGGTATCTGTAGCCAAGACCAAGCAAGAGATGCTCGATACCTATAATGAGTTACAACCGCAATTACAAGAGAAGCTCGATGCTGAATTAAAGCCGGAAGAAAGATTAGAGGAAAAGGGAGCGCGTATGGTGATCGCCACTGCCGATGGGTTATCAACCGAGAGTATTGGTAAAGAGATTGGCAGTTTGAAATCGGAGATTGGCCATATGCTCACGCAGATCACCGACAGCCTGGAAGCAGAAATAAATAAATATCAGGCGGTCAAGAAGGCGATTGAAGCAAAAGAGAAAGATCTGCAAGAGATCTATGAAATAGAACGATCTGCCTCTACGTTGGTGGCATTACTAGAAGCACAGCATCAAAAGCGGCAAGAATTTGAAGATGAAATGGCCGCTAGTAAAGAATCATTGAACCAGGAAATCGAGTCGCTACGTGCGCAATGGCAAGAAGAGAAGAAGCGTCATGAAAGTGAAATTAAAGAACGTGATATGGTCGAGCAGAAACGGCGTGAACGAGAGAAAGAAGAATATCAATATGCTTTTAATCGGGAAAAACAATTAACGCGCGATAAGTTTGAAGATGAGAAAGCGGCCTTGGAAAGAGAGTTGCAAGAAAAGCGTGAGCAGCGAGAATTGATTGAAAAAGAGAGCACAGAACGAGAGCGGGCATTAGTTCAAAAGGAAGAAGAATTCAAAGCATTACAAAAGCGAGTAGAGGCTTTCCCGCAAGAATTAGAAGTTGCCATCAATAAAGCAGTGAAAGAGAATACCGACCGCTTGCAATCAGAAGCGAAAAATAAAGAAGAATTGTTGAGAAAAGAGTTCGAAGGTGAGCGTAAAGTTCTCTCCACGCGCATTGAATCTTTAGAACAGATGATCAAGGAGCAGAGTGAGCAGATTGCCAAACTCTCGCAACAATTGGAAAGATCGTACAGCCAAGTGCAGGATATTGCTGTAAAAGCGATCGATGGCTCGTCCAATTTCAAATCTTTCACCAGCCTGCAACAATTAATGGCCGAGCAAACACGCAGGCAACAGCAGGACAAATAACCTATCGTTTCTATTCAGTAAAGGGGATCTGGCAAACATTCGGCGAAATTTGTGGCAGTTTTCCCGCGAATTGTTGCTAGACCACAACTAAACGCTGTAATTTGATACAAAAGTAATAAGTAATAAAAGACCGCTTGCTGAACGATGAGAGCTTATGATTCCTTCTGAGATCAACTTGGAAAACCTCGCTGAGACACTGTGACTGATGCGTGAAGCCAAGAAGTTTAGCCAGCGAGAAATGGCTAACTCTCTTGGTGCTAGTCTAGGTGAATATAGCCTACTCATCCATTAACACCATCTCTTTTATTTCACATTAATTTCACATTAATGAACATGTATGCTGTTTGGCTTGGTAAGCATCAAGAATTCATCCTCAAATTCATCGATATCTACCTCGAATTGTCTGCTAAATCCTGATTCTTCTTTCTCCCATAACTTCTATTCTCTATCAAACTCTCCTTTTCTGGAGACTCACCTTCCTACACTCTCCCGTAAGGCTTCGAGAATCTTCTCACCCAATATTTGTGCCAATTCCACAACATAAGGTGGAAAAAGCATAGAATAATGACTTCCTGGTATATCATAGATGTTAACATTACCATGAACGATCTTTTGCCAACTGAGAGCGCTATCAATCTCAATACCATCTGCACGCTCCTTAGCCCGGAAAACTGTCACAGTACCAAAATATGTTTTGAGTAGGTACCGCTGCTTTGCTTGAAGGTTAGCTTTAAAGACATTTACAAAACGCCTTAGTTGCGGTACATCAACATCAGGAGGAATAAATTTTGACAATTTAGCTTTTTCTATAAAACAGGCAAACTGTTGATCTAGAGAGAGTACCTCTAGTTCTTCGCTTGTAAGCGCAATATTTGCTTCTCTGGCGAGTCTAATTAGAATATCAGTGTCTTCTCTATTAATCGAATCAGACTGAATAATTGTATCGATTAATGCTAGTAGTGATACCTGTTCACCTTCAGCTTGCAGTTGCTGCGCCATTTCAAAAGCTACATAACCACCAAAACTCCAGCCTCCCAACAAATAGGGACCGTGGGGTTGAATATTACGTATTGCTGCCAAATAACTGGTTGCCATCTCTTCTACAGTTGTGAGCGGTTGCTCTGCATCAATGAATCCGCGAGCCTGCAGACCATAGAAAGGTTGTTTGGAGCCTAAACAACGGGCTAGTGCAACGTAGCAGAAAACATTCCCATAACCAGGATGCACACAGAAGAAAGGTGTACGATCGCCTTTTGTCTGAATTCCAACCAGTGGAGTAGTAACTTGCTCAAAAGAGTCTTGATCTAAAATAGCAGCTATCTTCTCAATCGTTGGAGCTTGAAATAGAGTTGCCAGTGACAACCTTTGATTAAATTCTTTCTCGATCTTTGCCATTAATTTAACAGCTAATAATGAATGGCCACCGATTCGAAAGAAATCGTCTTGTATCCCAATTGGCCCAATATCCAACACTTCTTCCCAAATACTTATCAACTTCAACTCTAAATTATTGCGAGGCGGAACAAACTCTGTTTCCGATACAAGCCGCTCCTTACCAACAGTAGGTAATGCACGCCGATCGATTTTGCCATTCGAGGTAAGTGGTAGTTTATCCAATACCACAAATGTAGAGGGAATCATATAGTCTGGCAATTTTTCTCTAAGATAATCCTTAACATTATTTACTTGTACAGATGCTTTGTGATCAAACACTAGATAGGCGATCAAGTGTCTAGCTAAGATCTCCTCTCCAACAACCATTACAACAGCATTCTCTACATCAGGATGGTTGCTCAACACTTCTTGAATTTCACCAAGCTCAATACGGAAACCTCTGATCTTTATTTGATCATCAATGCGTCCTATGAAAAGGATATTCCCATCTGGCAGATATCTCACCATATCTCCAGTTTTGTATAGACGAGTGCCTAAATTTGTACTAAATGGATTTGGTATGAATTTCTCCGCCGTTAGTGCTGGGCAGTTCAAGTAACCCTGTGCCAATCCTTCTCCACCAATATGTAACTCCCCATCTATACCAACTGGCAGTGGCTGCAGATTAGCATCAAGAACATATACCTGTGTATTAGCGATAGGTTTACCTATTGTCACAATAGCACTCTGTTTAACAGTGGCCATAGTGGCATTAGCAGTAGTTTCTGTCGGACCATAAAGATTGAAAATTTTAATTTCAGGAAATTTTTCAAAAGTCTGCTCTACTAACTCTCTAGGAAGTTGCTCTCCACCCAAAAGCAGCCCTTTCAGGTTTTCTGCAATAGGTGCTAGCTCTATTTCATTAATTTGCGTTAAAACGACATGCCAAAGTGAAGGAACAGTATTGAGATAGATATCTTTTTCCTGTGTCAACAACCGTACCAAAGCAGGTGCTTCACTGACTATATCCGAAAATAGATAAACTTTATCGCCTCTAATAAGTGGAGCGAAAAGCTGTTTCAAAAAAGCATCGAAAGTAAATCTGGTAAGGAAAGGAATATTATAACATTCCTCATTTAGCAGTATTCGGTTAACCCAAAAGAGGTAATTAACCAGACTCTGGTGAGAGACTATCGTGCCTTTAGGTTGACCTGTGGAGCCAGAAGTATAAAGCACATAAGCAGTGTTGCTAGCTGTGACTGGTGATGAAGGGTTTTCCTGAGAGGATAAACTGATCTGTTGCCAATCACCATCAAGACAAATTGTTGGCAATTCAACTTTCGGAAGTATATGTTTGACTCGTGAAGTTATTAATAACACCCCCAACCTAGTATCCTGCAAAATGAAAGTAATTCTTTCTTGTGGGTATGTAGGATCGATTGGAATAAAAACGCCGCCAGCTTTAAGAATACCTAATAAGCCAATAACCATTTCTATGGATCGCTCTACACATATTCCTATCAGTTGCTCCGGCTCTACCTTCATTAATCGTAGAAAATCAGCCAGTTGATTAGCTCTGAGGTTTAGCTCACGATAGCTTAAATTGTTATCTGCGAATGTAAGAGCAATCGCATTGGGGGTTCTTTCAACCTGCTTCTCAAAAAGATGATGAACACATTCGACTGTAATGTCCACATTTGTGTTATTCCACTCTATCAGTAGTTGCTGCTGTTCTGCTACAGCCAAAATGGGAATATGCTTTATTGATTGTCTTGGGTTGGTTACAATCGATGTCAAAATTGTTTCGATATGACCTGCCATTCGAAGAATCGTAACTTCATCGAAAAGTTCCTGCCTGTAACTAATTATCCCCCTTAATTCTCCTTCGGTATCTATAAATGAAAGTATCAAGTCAAACTTGACTGCACCTGTTTCTATTTCTAATGGTTCTAGTTCAAGCTCGCCTAATGGTAAAGGCTGCGTTGATGTGTTCTGCAATACAAACATAACTTGGAACAATGGTGTGTGGCTCAAATCTCGCTCTGGCTGTAGTTCTTCTACCAACTTTTCGAAAGGTAGATCTTGATGATTGTAAGCACCCAAGCAAGTTTCTCGCGCTCGCTCCAACAATTCGAGAAAATCTAAACTGCCAGATAGATCCGTTCGCAGCACCAATGTATTAACAAAGAATCCGATCAGACCTTCTATCTCTGCACGATTACGATTTGCTATTGGTGTTCCTACTACTATATCTGCCTGTCCAGTGTAGCGATAAAGTAATACTTTAAATACTGCCAACATTGTTATAAAAAGTGTAGTATTATTCTCTTGACCTAAACTTTTGATAGATTCGCTGATAGCTCTGTTAATTACTAGTGTTTGATGAGCACCTTGAAATGACTGTATTGCTGATCGCGGCCTACTGGTAGGTAGTTGGAGTACTGGTAGATTTCCCATTAACTTTTTTTTCCAATAGCTCAGTTGTTTCTTCAGTACCTCACCTTGCAACCATTCACGTTGCCATAGCGCATAGTCTGCATACTGTACCGGCAATGGGGATAATTGATATGCTCTATTGTTGCAATATGCTTTATAGAATGTAGCAACTTCTCTGGTTAATATATCCATTGACCAGCCATCACTGATAATATGGTGCATACTTAAAAGTAGTATATGCTCCTGCTCAGCAAGCTTAAACAAGCTTACTCGCAGTAATGGACCAGTACTCAGGTTGAAGGATTGTTTGGCCTCTGTAGCAATTTGCTTCAGCGCGATTGTCTTTTGCTGTTGGCTGGGTAGATAGCTGAGGTCCTCTTGTCTAATACTCAATACAGCCTCATCACTTATTATTTGTGCAGGCTTACCATCAATAGTGATAAAACTAGTGCGTAGTACTTCATGCCTTTTAATCACTTCTTTAATGCTATACTCTAGCGCAGCTTCATT
>JBFLVQ010000396.1:0-8893 GCA_040758525.1 Acidobacteriota bacterium | reverse complement strand
TCTGGCGGAAACAAGTTTATTGAACTTAATCAGTATAATCTAAATGATATAATTTTTAGTCCAGATGGAAGACGGATATTTGCTAGTGCAAATGAGCTAATTATTGTTATGGATGTGGAAACTAGCCAAGAAATAGTAAGGTGGAAAGGTCATAAGGGAGATATAGCCAAACTAGCTATCAGTCCTGATGGTCGTTGGTTGGCATCTGGTGGTGAAGATCATTTTGTATACTTGTGGGAAATAGCTACAGGAAAAGAACTGGCTCATTGGGAAGCTCATCAAGCTGCCATAACCACATTGGCGTTCAGCCCAGATGGTAAAACTCTCGCTTCTGGCAGCAGGGATGGAACAGTGAAATTGTGGAACATTCCCTTTATACATCAAGAGCTATCTGCTTTAGGTCTTGGATGGTAGAACCGCCAAACGTTTTACAACCATAGCACGCCGTAGGGCTTCGTTAAATTCCTTAACAGATTGATAACGACGACGTGGATTTTTTGCTAGCGCCTTATGGATCACTCGACTGATCTTACGTGGTATACGATGCCACAACCATAGTGAACGTGGTCTTGAGCGTTGCTGCTTACGCTTGAGTTGCTCGGCTGTTCCTGTAAAAGGAGGAGCACCGCTAAGCATCTCATAAGCGACCACACCAAGACTATAAACATCTGAGCGCGCATCCGGGGGTTTATCAGCACATTGTTCTGGCGAGAGGTATTGTAAAGCCCTTGTCTCTGCATCTGGATCCATAAAGCCAGTAATCTCTCGCGAGAAGGGCTCGTTGGAAGTGAAGGCAAAACCAAAATCGAGCAGCTTGTAAGTCTCTTCGCTTATTCCTTCTGAAGAGAGCCAAATGTTTGGTGGTTTAAGCCCACCGTGAGTGACTCCTTTCTCATGTGCATATTCCAATGCTGCACAGATATTATCGATCACAGCAACAACACGTGGTACAGTAAGACGTTTCTGATCGCGTATAAGCATTGAGAGCGGCCAGCCATCAACAGCCTCCATTACCAGATAATTGAGTATTATTTCACTTGTCTCGATCGTGCCAAAATCGATCACAGGAATTATATTGTTATGGTGCAGTTGACTGGCTGCAGAAGCTAAGCGACGGAAGTTAGCAGCCTGTGATTTATTGCTGATGTTGTAAGGCAGCATCAGCTTGATAGTGACAGTATTCTGTGTGCTTAATTGGGTGGCGCGATAAACAGCACCCAATCGACCTTCGCCTAGTCGGGAATGTATACGATATTTAGTTGCGATAGTACAACTGCAAGGCACGGTCTCGATTAGATCACAAGTATCAAACGAGCAACGCATTGCCGTAGTATCATAACAAGCCTTACATTTGGGACATTCCTTCACCTAGTTTACCCCTTTAATCAATCTCTTGATCTCTATATTGTCTATATTTAATGTAAATCACAATTTTAACGCAAAATTTAGCAAAAGTGGTGAATGCTTGTTATTTCTCTGCTGTTGCGCTATCGTGGGCAACACAAAAAAGTATACTGTTCGGCAGAGAGGCTCGTCATGCTGAAAATGGCGATCGATCACTATAATGAAGTTTTGTCTGCAAGCGACTGGAGAGCATTAGCTGTTTCGCTACAACAAGGTATATCAGCAAAGAAGATGCATGTACGCGGCGGTCGTACAATCTGTGAAGTACTACGCCCAAGATTCATTGTACCTAGACAATATGAGCGACTTGAGACTGCCGCCCGGCTGATTGGTCAAGCGATTATTAAGATGGGTCAGGCTATGCTCTCTGATAAGGCGTTACTAGAGCCTTGTGGGCTGAGCGAAGCAGAGCAGGCATTATTGGCAATGGATGGAGGCTTTCCAGAGACTAGCCTGTTTGGTCGCCTAGATGGCTTTATTGCCGATGATGGCGAATGGCTCTACTTTCTTGAATCGAATCTAGAATCACCCGCCGGGATCGCTTATGATGAGGCACTGGCAGAAATTTTTCTCACCTTACCAGCAATGGTTCAATTCCAACGCTGCTATCAGGTGAGTACTCATCCGGTACGTCCTAGACTGCTAACGTTACTACTAGATGCTTACCAACGTTGGGGAGGGAAAGGTACGCCTACGATTGCGATCGTCGATTATCGCAGCGTACCAACCTGGTCTGAATTTCTCCATTGTGAAGAGCGTTTTAATCAAGATGGCATACCTACATTACTTGCTGATCCAGGTGAGTTGAGCTATCAAGGAGGACGGCTATATGCTGCCGGTAGGGAGATAGATCTTGTCTACCGTCGTGTGCTTACTAGCGAACTACTAGAGAAGTATGATCTCAGCCATCCACTTATACGTGCTTATGCTGATCGCGCTGTCTGTGTAGTAAATCCATTTCGCACCAAACCAGTACATACAAAACTGGTAATGGCCTACTTATGCGATGAGCGCTTTGCCAATCTCTTTACAGAGGATGAGCGTGCCGCGATTGCTGCGCACATACCTTGGACACGGCTGCTCAAGCCAGGCAAGACAACCTATCAAGGTGAGACTATCGATCTGATCAGTTTTATTGATAAGAACCGCGAGCGTTTAGTACTGAAGCCTAATGATGCTTATGGTGGCAGTGGCGTCTGTTTAGGATGGCGCTGCTCGGATAGGGAATGGGAAGAGGCAAAAACCGCTGCTACGAATGTGCCATTTATAGTCCAGCAACGTGTACCGATTCCTCAAGAAGATTATCCGGTAATAGTTGATGACACGCTCAAGATTGTCTCTAAGTATGTTGATGCTGATCCTTGCTACTTTAATGGTGAAGCACTTGGTTGTATGACACGTATTGCTGGTAGCGACTTGCTCAATGTAAGCGCAGGTGGCGGTTCTGCACCACCGACCTTTTTGGTTGTGCCAAAATAGCAGAGAAAAGAGTAATCAGCGACGAAAATCATAGATCAAATAGGTATTACCGATAGAACCAAGAGGGCGAAAACGATTAAACCAGTTGATTCCTGCTGGCGCACCGATTGACAACCGGTTCAAGGCATGCACACTAACTACATAGAGTTGTGCACGTGGACGTATGATCTCATCTGGTTCAACATCCTGCCAGTTGGTTAAATAGGCATTTGGATCAGCACTACCGAAATATAATAATCGTACTTGCTCATAGGGTTTGCGAATATGTTCCAACTCCTTGGCAACACGCCCTAGATCCTGACCTAGATCAAGGCATGCCCCATCCAGACAATTGATCGCATCGGTTCCCTTGCATCCTAACAGACCATTAAAATATGAGATAGGATCAGGATAGGCATCAACAGCAGCATATATATGTAATGCCAGTAAGACTACCAGTACGACACGCCCTTTTCTCATCGACCAGAGCAGATTGCCTAATGCGCCTAGTAGTACAAATAAGAAAGGAAAGATAGGTAGTATATAACGTATACCGCCAATCGTATTGGGTGCTTTCCAAGAGAATACTAGACTATAAATTAGCGCTGGTAGCAGCAGAAAAAGATAGGTCTCACGGCTATTGATGTTGGCGTTAAACTGATTAGGAAATCTTTTTGCCAGCAGTAATATCAAATACAATACAGTAGCGACGAGTACTGCTGGTGAAACTTTTAGAATAAAAGCCATTAGAAAATAGTATCGGTATCCGCCTAGTTTGAAGTTGCCAAGCAAGTAATCTGGATAATCAGGATGATGATTAATGCCAACTTTTCTCATCCCTTCAAGATAGGGTTGGAAGGTCGGCTGCAGACCGTAACAGGCAAAGATAACCAGAACTGCAAATGTTATCATCACAGCAAACAATAATGCGTAACGAATTACCTGCGATCTATCGATCAATTTATTAAGATATTTTTGACCAACACAATATATGAAAAGTAGTCCGAATACGGGGGGAAAGAGTAATGCAGAATATTTACTGGTAAGAGCAGCGCCTAAAAAGATACCTGCGATGATCGCCCAGTAGATTTTGGGTTGTGCCAGCATTTGCCAAGCTGCATAGGTAGCTAATAGGGCAAAGGCAGCGATCGGGATATCAGTCAAGATTAATCTGGTATAGGCAATGATATTGGGACAAAAAACAGCAAGCGCTAATGTGGTTAGTGCGCCAACAGGCCCATAAAGTTGGTAAGACCAGATCAGGCAGCCTATACAGAGCAACAAGCCGATCGCGATGATTGCCAGTCGGCCACGAAAAAGCAGTCTCTGATGATCTCTACCATTACCAAAGAGGAAGATACGACCAAACTCCCACTCATCAACCTGCTTCCATTGATCGCCTAGGTCTTCAATCTCACCACCTATCGGTCGTATCGCCGCTGCCGCCGCCAGTTTTGCTAAGGGAGGGTGTTCTTGGTTGAGGTAATAGTTCCCTGTTGTTAGTTGTACATAACCGGCGGCCAGATGCGGCACCTCATCGAAAGTTGCTGCGGTAGTCGAGAGTGTCGCAATGCTCTGCCATAAGAAAGCGCTCAGTAGTATGAGCACGCCTAAGGTGAATAGCCAAAAATAGTTTTTCTCACCCATGCATAATAATTTGTAATGCAATCGTCGTGAGTGTTAGTTGGGAAAACTATTTCTCTATAGGATAGTGAGCTTCTTGCCAAGCCCGAAAGCCGCCCGCCATTGAATAGACATTGGTGTAGCCCATCTTTTGCAGGTTATCAGCAGCCAATGCAGAACGATAACCGCCACCACAATAGAGCACAATCTCAGCGTCACGGTCAGGAATTGCATTCTCTATATCGCGCTCAATAATGCCACGACCCAAATGGCGTGCACCAGCACAATGCGCTTGCTCCCATTCATGATCTTCACGTACGTCGATGAAATGGAAATGATCATTGCGTGCCAGCCGCGCCTGTACCTGCTCAATAGTTACTTCATTAATACGTTGTTTAGTGTCTTCAACTAGCTTAAGAAATCCTGGTGAATGCTTCATATTTTACCTCATAGAGAAACTACTCAAAGCGCACAATCATTTCGCAGTTGAGCAGCCCGTGCAGCGCTTGGAAAGCGGCTTCCACACTCTCTGCGTCCTTCGATTCGATCGTGACTTTGACACGATAATCACGCCCATCGAAAGCAGGATAGGAGCCAATTGCTACCAAAGGGTGATCGCGTGCTACCTGCTCAAGCGGATATGCGATCGAGAACTCGTCTTCCTGCGTATAGATACATTTCAGATGGAACTGTGCGGCACGGAAGCGTTCTTTGATCGCCTGGAATTTTTGGCAGAAGAATTCTGGTACACCCGGCAATATATAGACGTTGTTACAGGCAAGTAGTGGCCAACGTAGATCTGGTGCCGTAATTAACGTCGAACCAGTAGGCACATCAGCCATATGTAGATGTGCTTCAGTAATCTTATCACCAAAGTAGTTACGCAACATGGCCTCTAGTTCAGGGTGTCGATAGATTGGACGGTCAAACGCCTTGCTGATACCAAGTAGCGTGACATCATCATGCGTGGGTCCGACTCCGCCAGAGGTGAAGACATAGGTGAAGCGTGCAGAGAGGTCGCTGATCGCTGTTGCGATCTCATCGATATCATCCGGTACAATAAGAATACGACGCAATGCTACGCCGAGTGCGCGTAATTCTGAGATCAGGAAACGCGCATTGGTCTCCTCTGTCTTGCCGCTAAGGATTTCGTCGCCGATAACAAGGATTGCTGCTGTCATTTGACTCATATAAAAATCATACTGGGTTGGGAATGCCCACGCAACCGCAGCCAACTGTCCTTTCCACTGCCTATAATAAATTATCAATGGCAGATTGAGAATATATATTCTACAAGGATCGCTTTACACGCATACGCGAGAGCCAGCCAATACTAACAGTAACAGATAACAGAGATACTATCAGTCCAATCAAAAATTCTGTAGGCAGATATGAAAATTCTACACGATGCCGACCTGCGCTCAATGGCACGGCCATAAAAAGCTGATTAGCACGATAATATTTTGCTCTCTGACCATTGACTGTTACACGCCAGCCCGGCATACAATGATGCAATACCACCAGATAGGCGGGCGCACTCAACTCTGCTTCGATCGTAAAAGATCGTAATGTACGAGCAACGATACGGCTGGTGTTATAGAGAGTTGTCGCCGGTGCGCTAGTTTCCAGTTGTGGCGCGGAAATGTCATTGAGAATTACTTCTCTACGATCGGCAAAGTCGCTACTGGCCAGTCGCGCTATGGTTGTCGCGCCCGTAGGCAGATATTCTCCACGCATTGCTAAATAGGTCTGTGGTAGATAGGCTTCAAGTTCATAGATATATGTTGGCTGAACACTAAAATTTTCTGCTACTCCTACAGGACGCAGCCCGGCTATTCCTGCTAGTGGTCGCTGTGCCACTACATAACGTATATTGGCGCGTGCTAGCAAACGCGTAAGTTGATCATTAGTTTTATCAGCCTGATCAATGAATTCTTGTACCTGTATATATTCGTTGGGATAGAGTCCTTTCTTATCACTATCAATACCGGTATAAATTCCGTAGGTAATATTGTCGTGCGGGATCAGCAGACTGCGTGTGTAGTAATGTACCGCCTCGCTCTCTGGGCCGGGATAAGGGCGCAGTTTTGGTACTACCAGTTGCACTGATGCGCCTTCATTAGGATAGATACGATAATCGGCTTGTGGAGCAGGGAAGTGTTTGATCAATTCTGGTTGGTATAAGGCTACTTTGGCGTTAATAACTGGATTGGCATATGCGCTTACCAGCGCCAATTCCACTAGTGAGATGATCAGTAGCGCTAATGCCATTGCGTTGGCTAAGTGTGGTTTGCGCTCAATCAATTTAGCCGCCAACAATAACGGTACAATCAGCAGTAATGAACGTAATAGAGTGAGTCGAATAGTCGGTTGCAGTTGCTGCGCAGCTATTGTGACATTCTCAATTCCTAGATAACCAGCGAGTGTTTGTAACGCTTGATAAGCCGTAGTAGACGAAGCTAGGTATAGAGCGGGTAATAGTAACAACAGCGCTAGCAGCAGCACTGGTAATAATCCTCGCCAATCTAACAATTGTTGAGGCGATTGGCGTAGTCGTTCTAGTCCATAAGCAGCTAGTGCTGAGACGGCAAAAGAGGTAAGTAAGAGGAACTTTACCGGATAACGCATGGTACGAAAGATAGGCACGCTCCAGCGTAACAGATCGAATAGGTGCAGATAATGTCCACAAGCAAGTAATAGTGTTACTAGTGCCAGCAGAGCAAAGAAACGTTGCCGTCGTTCACCTTTTGTCAATGTGGCGAAAAGTGCTAGCGCAACTTGTGTGGCGCCTAAATAGATACAAATAGCAAAAGCAGGAAAACCGCTATTAAGCGCTTTCATCCAAGGATTGCTATCATCAGCACTGAAAGGATTGGCAAGAAAAAGTTTTGGTGCAATTAGATCGAATATAAATAGCGGATGCAAAGATTGCACATTAGCTTCTGCTGCCGTTAGTCCTGCGCCACGCCGTCCTAGTAGAACATAATGCAAAAAAGGAAATAGATAGACAGCACTGACCAACAAGCTGAAGATACCACCAATAAGAAAGAGGCTAACAATATTTATATTCTCAGGCGCGCGCAGCCTACGCCAATTACCATGTAGTGTTAGCGCATATACCCCACAGAGCATAACTGTCTGCAAACAAGTGACCGCTTCACAAGCAAGCAACTGCAACCCTAATACCCCACCAAAAAGAAGCGCGCGGCGTGGTTGCCAGTTTGATAACGCACGCTCAAGTGCCCATAGTGCCCAAGGTATCCAAGCTGCGGTGGCAATTGCAATCATGAAATTGATATAAGAGACGAATGGGCCTGCAAAGACAAATCCTAGTGCCCCCATCAATGCGGCTAATCTTGATAATCGCCAACGTCGGCAGAGCAGGAACATTCCCATCGCGGCCCACCAACTATGTAATATCACATGCCACTTATAGGCGAGTGGCGCCGGTAGCAAGATACGCAATAGTGTAGTGGGATAAATAACCTGTGCAGCCGGGTCGGTCAGTAACGGTTGGCCAAAACCTATGTAAGGATTCCATAATGGCAGTACACGTGTGTCGAAACACTGCTTCACAACTGCCGATAGTGGATAGGCATCAAATGTCACATCACGATAGAAATAGATATCTCCCGGCCAAAATAGTGGCAGGAAAAAGAACCCAATCGCAGCCGATAACAGGGCATAAGCAAAAAAATCCTTGTATACATCGGCACGCTGCTTCGCTTTATCGGGCGGGTGAGTTGTTGATGCAGTTGTCGGCTCTTCGCGCGCGCTTTTCTCCATAAAGCCAGTATTATAACAGACCAATACAGAACTGGCCGGTAAGCCAGCACAAAAGGAGAAAAAACTGCTTCTTCTACGGAGAAGAGAAAGAGACGATTGTACTCAATCGTTGCTAATCGGTTCTCAAAGGTTTGTTACAAACATATATTGCGGACCTCTGAGCTGCTGATTGTATATTCGAGCAGAAAAGATTTTCAAATCCTCAAGCTGCAGTTCAAAGGTCCGCAATTGTATAGTTGAGTTGTTTCTAATTGGTCCGATACTCTTCGGAACGCCTGTCTCTCATCCAGACTGCGATGAAAACCGGCGCTCCTGAAAAGTGTCTGATTAGCTACTTTTTCCTTTTCGCTACGGACTTCTTGGCACCACCCTTCTTGCCACCTTTTTTGGCAACTGTCTTCTTCTTGGCGCCTGCCTTCTTCTTGGTGCCAGCTTTTTTCTTGGCACCGCCTTTCTTCTTAGCAGCACCTTTCTTCTTGGCAACTACTTTCTTCTTAGCGCCACCTTTTTTAGCAGCAGCCTTCTTCTTTGTAGCAGCCTTCTTCTTTGTAGCAGCCTTCTTTTTAGCGCCGCCCTTCTTGGAGGCACGCTTCTTTGTGGGCGCGCCAAGATCTGCTGCCCC
>JBFLVQ010000395.1:0-8928 GCA_040758525.1 Acidobacteriota bacterium | reverse complement strand
GATCCAGACGAGCCAGCACTACTATTAACAATCAGATCACTGGTAAGAGGAATCTTACCGTTCTTAAGCACACTGGAGAAGAGATATAGATCAAAATCTGTTTTTGGTGCTTCCAGTATTATCACTAGGGCAGCCGGAGATGCCAGATCTATACGGTATAGATCTTCTATACCATCAATAAAGTTAACCCCCACAGCAGTGAAATCCAATTTAACCTTCGAAGCATCGGTAGCATTAGCCATTCCAGCAACAATCAACTCTGTGGAGAGACGTTGAGCCTTCTTCACTTTGTCATTCGGCTCCTTCTCATTTCCACGTGTTACTGTCCCGCCAAAGCCATTCAGTATAATGTTAATGTCCGAGGTCATAGCTCCTGCCGTAACTGTAACAGGAGTAAATGCTTTCGGGTTATCAACCTTAGGATCGCTACTCTCATCTGCACCATTATAATTTTCCGGCACGACTAGATCGAGTTGTGGCGACCTAGGTCCAATACTGGAGCCACCTAATGCATTTGGATTGATCCTTTCTACTGACAGCATATAGTCACCAGGCGGCAATCCAACAAAACGGAAGTTGCCACTGCCACCTAGTACTCCACTCACTAGGCTAGTGGCAGTAATTAGTGGATCAAGTTCTGGTCTGTCTTGTGGTGACAAGGGCGCGCCATCGCTATCCAAGTCAGGTTTATTATTAGGAAAGACCTCTATAGCAGGTGAAGGTGGATATTTGCCACGACTAATACGACGGGCAATCACATTCAATCCTGTAATTGGCAGATCGCCCTCCGAGGTCTTAATTATTACCCGACCATTAATACCGCCAAATTGCGAACCCGCCTCGGTAGGTAAATAGCCTGGTGCGGGATAGAGTGTAGACATGGCAACAACATCATCAAAGCTAAGAGAAGCAACAAAGGACCCCGAATTGCCAAATCCATTTGCTGATAGTAGGCTGCTACCAGGAGCACGGAAAACAAATGGATAGACGGTTTCCACAAAGGGGGCAAAGATATCATAACGCTGCTCTAGGCTAAAGCCGTCTGGAGCGTTTGCATCACTTGAGCCAGATGCGATCCAACCATAGATCTGTGAGTGATCAAGCGGTCCAGCAAAATGACCGAATTCGTGTGTAAAGACTCCAATGAAAGGTACCTTACCAATAAGGTTGACGGCTGAACCATTTAGCACCACTATACCCTCTAATAGATCTAATGGCTCGCCGTTACCATCTTCAGTGAAATTGAGGAAGCCGAAGAAGCCTAGTACGCCGCCGCGGCCAGTGATTGAGCCATCGCTATCAAAGACAATGGGGTTCTGGAAAGAGGGATTATTACCACTAAGAACCAATCCCGCATTGCCGCCAGTGATATCGACCGCTTTACCATCACGCGGATTTAGAATTGGACCACCATTGACAAACTCTATTGTTGAAGTGGGAATGTCATTATAAAGTCTGAAGATTCTATCGACCAGCCGCACTGCCTCATTATTAGAGATAGGCCCAAGTGGACCGGAATCGACACGATAAATGACTCGGCCTTGCGCATCTACAGTACGAGTGTTAAGTGGACCACCAATAACCTCGCGACGCGGCCAACGTACTGGCTGACCATTGCTAGAAACGAAGAGCGGACCGCCAGCATAGCTAGGCTGGCCTATCCCCATTAATGTCATTAACAGGGCGGCAAAAACAAAGCAGTAGATAGTTTTTATCTTTCTCATTTTTCAGCCTCCACGATTCTACGTACTAAGCTGGTAAAATCATCCAAGGGTAGCGCTCCAGGCTTGGAGATCAATGTCTCTAAGCTCTGTGGGCTAAGCTGAGCACCTAATATTGGACGATCCGCATCAGGGTAGATAATTTTGGCACCACTTGCCGATTTGCTGTAGTTAGTATAGGGATTGGTAAATAGACCACGATTGTTGATACTGTTTTTTAAAGTAGCTTTGCCAGAGGCAGAACGTGTGATAAAGAATGCCCCTTGATAAAGCCCCACTGGATAGGTTACCTGTCCATCCATATATTGTGGGATCAACATTAACAGTATTTCATCACCTATTTGGTAATGGCTCATTCCATGTATATAAGTTTTCGGATCCGCTACATAACCACCGATTATAGGGAGATTCTTTTTTCCACTCGGTTTGTGACCACGATGGCCAAGTTGTTTAAAAGTGAATTGCTGTGGCACCTTTCCTTTTAGCACATCTGTGACAGCAAATGTATATTTGGTTACTGGTAAGAGACCTTGAGAGATCATCTCTTTAGTCTCTTTAATATCAACACAGGTACCTATGAAGACACGATCGGAAGTAGCGACCATCTCTTCTAAATTGAAGTGTAATACCGCGTGATGAGCGCGTGCTGTTAGTAACGGACCAAGAAAGAATGTCGCCACTAACAGCACAACGAATATCATACGTGCTGTTTTAATCATAAGGAGACTCCTACTGGAAAAAGATTAGCGTCAGTATGTAACAGCCCTTTATACCCGTCAAGAAGCGTTTTTACTTATTGGAGACTATTCTGCCACGCCGACCCACGGCCCATCCATATCCTTTGGCAGTAAGTTTTAGACCAGCAAAACTGAGTTGCCGTGACATTGGTATACTCTGCCAATGCTCTCCACCATCGCTGGTGCAGAGCATCAATCCCGATGACCCAATCAAATATCCACGATTGATATCGATAAACTGAATTGCTCGCAGAAGATTATCATAATTAATGCGCTGTGGCTGCCAGTTAATACCGCTGTCGCTACTCTTAAGCAATGTGCCCCCTTCACCTACTGCCCAAATTACCTGTGTATCGACCGGCCAAATATCAAACAGCGCCACCTTCACCCCACTATTACATTGTGTCCAATTCTCGCCACCATCTACGGTGGTTAAGATCAGACCTTCCTCACCAACAATCCACCCTTGATTTGCATTAAGGAATCGTACTCGCCAAAGATCCTGTTTCACCCCTGCATCAACATTCTGCCAACTTTTGCCCGCATCTGTGGTGTGTAATATCAGGCCACCTGTGCCTACCACCCAGCCGGCTATGGCATCAAGAAAATGAACCGCATTGAGGGCTTCCAAGTTTTCACCATAACGTAGCCGCTCCCAGCTCTTACCTCCATCTGTGCTGCCTATTACTGTGCCAGCATACCCAACTGCCCATCCCTTCTCTGCGTCTATGAAATCTACATCACTCAAAAACTCCTGTACCTTACTCACTATTTGCCATTGTTGGCCACCATTGCTGGTCTTTACTACCACACCTTCCAATTCTCCTATATCACCAACAACCCAGCCTGTCTGCTCATCAATAAAATCGACACTGCTTAGATCCCTTTCGATCGGCATAGGCTGTTCTCGCCAATCTGCACAGTGCCCACCCTCAGTAGGTTGACTAGACGATCTTGTCGGTGAGGACTGTGTGCAAGCCACTAGCCCAATTACTAAGATAAGAGAGAAAATCTCTCTAACCACCCTCATGGGCGTCTTTTTCCTTCCAATTTGTGTGAATAAGCCGCTAGCAATGCGCAGATCCCATCCTCGATCGTGCGCGCAACCCTGGATTCTTCAGTAAAATGATTAATAATTATGCTAAATACTAACCGCTCCCCTGCCCCTGTAGTCACATATCCTGATAAAGCTGTTGTGTAGCTTAATGTCCCTGTTTTTGCTCTGACATTATCAGACGCTGGCGTTCCACTCATACGTTTAGTGAGGGTACCATCAATAGCAGCAATGGGCAAAGAATCTAGGAAAATCTGAGCAGTAGGTTGTCGGCTCATAAAAGCGAGCAAGCGGGCAGTAGTAGCAGTAGTAACTAAGGTGCGTCTGGAGAGGCCGCTTCCATCATTAATAACCAGTTCATTAGGATCTATGCCAGCCGTACGCAATACTTCTTTTAAAACTTCAACACCAGCCTCATCGCTATCACGTGTGGGTGTCCCCTTAAGACGGCCTAGTATACGAAGGAGCAGTTCTGCATAGAGGTTTTGACTAAACTTATTGACTACTCGTACCAATTCGCTAAGCGGCGGCGACTCCAGATAGGCCAGCTCGATCAACTTACTCTCCTCAATACGACTAGGAGGAACTTGAGAGCGTAATGAAGCATCCGCAATCTTGATTCCACCAGTAATACGTATACCAGCCTTTAATAAGGCAGCTTGGAAGAGTGCAGCAGCCAATCCTGCAGGACGGTGTACCGCCAGATAAGCCTGAAAACCGGTATCATCAACAGGCATCTGTCCCCAAACCAACAATGAGTTATCTTGTAGGCCACGGTTAATTCCTAACTCCCGTTTGCCACCTGCAGCAATCGTCTGTATACGATTTTCAACACTGACATAGCCAACCTCTGGCGAGATTCTAATAATGCAGGGATCGCCCACTTTAGCGCCTGGCTGTAGAGAAACCTGTACACTATTATCGTGAACTGTTAGAGCACTCACTTCTGCGCCAAATTGCCATTGCAGATCCAGCCATTCCCAACCTTTTCCCAATGGACTGCCTGATAGGTAACTCTCATCAGCAATTAAATCGCCTTCTATTAACTTGACACCGGCAGAGATCAGTTGCTCAGTTAGTAGCTCAAAGTATTTCTTCTCACCATAATCAATAAAACGGCTTGCCAAACCTGGATCACCACGCCCATAGAGTATCAGGTTGCCCTTAATAACACCTTTCTCATCTGGACGCACAGGCGCATATACTGAGGTGCGTATACGGTAATTGGCACCTAGTTGTACTAGTGCAGCAGCCGTCGTATACAGTTTCATATTAGAGGCGGGCACTAACAACTTGTGTGCATCCTGCTCAAAGATCACCCGTGCATCCGTCTCTGTCATAATGGATACACCAATCTGGGCGGCTGCCAATTCGGGATTATTGATAAGTGTGCGTAATTGCTGTTTTAGCTGTGCAAGATTGCGTGCTGATGGTAGTTTGCGCTCGGCTATGGGGGCAGATTTAACAGGCTTTTTCCGTACTGGCACAGGCATCGCCGCTGCCGTTATCCCTATAGTGATAAATAGGAGCAGAAGTGCCACACCACACCGACAAGAGGTTTTATTAGCAAGCAATCTCATCGTTTTCCTATCAGAAAATTAATCCCTAAAGAGGCTTATCAAATACTCCTCGGTCAGTTCATTAAGCGAAGAGACTACTGAAGTGGCTTGCGTTAGCTGCTGTGCTGCATAGGTATTGGTTACCGCCACACAGCGCATCCCAGCGGCAATAGCCGATGCTACACCACCTACAGAATCCTCTATCACCAAACATTCTTCAGGTTGCGCAGTAAGCTTAGGATATTGAGTATTCAAACGTGCTAATGCTAGTCGGTATCCTTCTGGATCCGGCTTGCAATTAGTAACGTCCTCGCTACTGACAATCAAGGAGAAATGTTGACGCAATTTGATCTGCGCTAATACCAATTCTATTTCATGACGCAATGCGCCAGAGTTGATTGCCAGTGGATAGTGGTTTGCAACTGTGGGAATGAAGGCTAGCGCATCTGGGTAGATGACCATCTCTGTTTGCCAGTGAGCTTGAAAATAGTCTGCCTTACGTTTGATCAACTCTGGCACACATATAAGGTCTTGTCGCCCTGCTTGGGTAAGCGCCCGTGTAAATGCGCCGCGGTCGTCCATGGCAAGATAATTCTGGTAGTAGTCCGCCTGGGAAATATCAATACCCTCTTCAGCCATCACACGCCGAAAGGTGGCAAAGTGTGTTGGCTCACTGTTGGCAATTACCCCATCAAAATCGAAAATAATCGCTTTTAGCATAAGGAAATTATTATTGCCGGCCATCACTATCAAAGGCAATAAGACATTGGAGAGAATTGTCCTTTTTTGTCTCATTACAACTATTCTGCTACGGCATTCTGCCCCAATAGCTATTTAGGCCTCCCTAGTCTGTTGCTTAAATCCAGTTGTAATCTGATAGATAGCTAACCAGCTAGGATTGGCACACGATATGCTCTTAGTGGAAGCGCAAGAAAAACAAAGCCGGGGGGTATAAGGATATGGAACGGATCGACTTCACCAATGACTACATCAATCGGATCTATCAATACCAGATTCTTATCGACAGTATGAAGACACAGCAGGCAGCAGAGAAGCAATCCTTGATTGAGGGAGTTGCTTTTCAGCTTAAAAGAGCCGCCCGGCTTTCGCTACCTGGAGTAGCAGTGTTACTAGCTCTTATTTGGGCAATTTAGTGATTTAAGCGGTCAGACCGCTTTTGCTTTTTGCAGGGCTGACGCGGTATATTTATGCCACTATGCCGTCAGCCGAGATAGATAATAGACCACCCCCTCAAACGTCTGCGCCGGTGGCAATATCGGCGCAGACAATTACCACCCGCTTAACTAATCGTACGGTACTGTTGCGACGTAGCATCTGGCATGCCTTTACTGATCTAGCCAGCAATCAAGTATATTCACACGCTTCTGCAATTGCTTTCAACGCACTACTCTCCTTCTTTCCTTTTATTGTGTTGCTGCTTGTCTTCTGCCGTAAAGTGCTACAATGGCCGGCTGGTTATGAATTGATCTTGACGCTTCTCAAAGAGGAATACTTACCTGCTGGCGGCCAATTTATCACTCGCAACCTAAGAATAGTTACTGCCAACAGTACAACCGCAATCTTTTCGTTTGCCTCGTTAATTTTTACCAGTGCTGGTGTCTTCGCACCAATTGAGTTAGCCCTTAATCGTGCTTGGAGCATTACTGAGGAACGAAGCTTCTGGCGTAGCCGTGCGTCAGCATTGGCGCTAGTGTTTGCTTGTGGATTGCTGGCGATGGGCTCAATATACGTTACAGCAGCCAGTCAGGCATTACTACGTGACTTAATAGGGGTAGCTTTCACCAACCCGATTGTTAAAATCGCACTTGCGGTGCTACTGAAAATCCTGATACTACCAGTTACTATCACGATCTTTTTTCTTATCTACTATTTTCTTCCCAATCGGCATGTACCGCTAACACGTGTGCTACCCGCGGCGATTTTTGCTGGGCTGTTGTGGGAACTATGCAAATACTTCTTTGTTTGGTGCCTACCTATACTGGATTTTGCCAGCATCTACGGACCTTTTTATATCACTGTGTCACTGGTAATATGGGCTTTCATATCCGCGCTGATTCTCCTATTAGGAGCAAATCTTTCTGCGCAATGGCCAGACTGATAACAAATTTTGCTAGAATCGGGAACCAATACTCAGTTAAGACGATCAAACATACAACACAGACAATTGGAAAAGAAAATATGTCGGGAGGCTTGCTATGTATAAAAAAGCTCTCATGGTTCTCATCGTAGGATTGGCCATCTTTTACGGTGCGGCAATGTTAAAATATCTATTCTTTACTCAGCTTGGAACTATTAATCCTTCACCACTTGCCGCGCTGCCTACACCACCTGCATTACTTGCCACAGAGGCAGTACCGATCGAGGCAGTGCCACGCATCGATGTTGTTTTCACCATTGACAGTACTGGCAGTATGGGCGACGAGATCGAAGTGGTAAAAGAGAATATTCGCAATATTATTAATGATATTTCCCAAGGCCAGCCTGCCCCCGATGTACGTTATGGCATTGTTGTCTATCGTGATCGTGGTGACGAATATGTGACTAAGTATTGGCAATTCACTCGTGAACTACCGAAAATCCAAGCGGCCCTGGCCAGCATACGCGCTTATGGTGGCGGCGATAAACCGGAAAGTGTTAATGAAGCCTTACACGTTACTTTACACAAAATGGAATGGGATCAACAGGCAAAGACCAAAATGATCTTCCTTATAGGCGATGCCGGCCCTAACAATTATCCTAATGATTTCCGCTGGGAAGAAGAGATCAAATACGCTCAGCAACAGAACATTACTGTCAACACCATCGCTTGTAGCGGTATGGAGGCGCATGAACAACAGGTTTTTAATGAGATCTCCAGCAATAGCAATGGCCTGTTTGCACAACTCACCTACCGACAGGAGTATGCCCGCGCAGATGGCTCACGTGTGGTTGTGATTGAAGAGGGAGCGCGTAAACTTGAGGTCTCCTCCGGTGTTGCCGAACGAGAATGGGTACGTGGCGCTGATGAGCTACTAGCGCGTGGCGATGCAAAAGAGTTGAGTAGCTCTGCCGCTGAATATGACGAGCCAAGTTATGCTAGTGGCGGAGATGGTGGCGCAACTAGTGATGTAGTTGAGACTACATCTAGTGACGGTTATATTGCTGCGGCCAAGCCTGCCGCTGAACCTCCTGCCGCGCCTCGTGATATGGCAGAAGCAAAAAGTGACCGTGGCTATGCTGGCGAAACACGTGCACGTGCTAGCGGCATCGTATCTGCACCAGTAAGCAACAAAACCAATAACCTCAACACAGTGCTGGCAGAAACAATCAAGAGCGCAGCACGTCGCCAAGGTGTAACCTATGGCACACCGCTTACATCTGCTTTTGATCTCAAAGGAGTGGATTGTAATGTCAAGACACCACGTCAACTGCTTATTGATAATCGTGAGACACTGCAGAGCTTCTTGGGTACAACGGCAGGAGTCGATCTTAGTCGCATAGATTTTAACAATCAGATCGTGCTTGCGATCTTCCTAGGCCGCTCACCTGCTGACACTACTATCACAGTTAACAGTCTACACCTGCATGGTAATGAGGTGTTGGTGAATGTGAAGCGGCAAGCAGGAGCAAGCGCACCTGCTACGACTGCACCATTCCAACTAATTGTGTTGCCACGCCAAGTAGGAAGCATCAAGCTGGATGCAAAATCCTTCTTTGTAAGGTTGGATATCAATTAAGCTGGTTAGAGAAAATCTGATTAAAAGCGGCCGCAATATGCGGCCGTTTCTATTTATCTCAAAATTCTGGATAGTCGAAGGGGTGACTAGCAAGCACAGCACGCATGTTTACTTGGCCAA
>JBFLVQ010000394.1:0-8955 GCA_040758525.1 Acidobacteriota bacterium | reverse complement strand
AGCTCCCTATTTATATTTGATTTAAATGTGTATATATTAGGTATAGAGATGCAAACTGATTGCCAGAGATAAGAACTACTGCAAAATATAATCGGTGACCAATTTTCTATTGAAGTTGCTTAGTTAATATTAAACAGCTTTCCAGTGTTGCTTTTCCCTTGCTCGACTTATAGGCTAAATGCAAAAGTAGATCGAATGTCACTTTTTGCTTTAGTAGGAGTTAAAGTGATGAGGCAAGAACAACAAGAAATAATCGTGAGCTTGGCACTCTATATATTAGCTCAGAGAGATGAGATTATTACTCGTTGGTCTGAAGCGGTACGTCAAGATCCAGAAATTAAATCATCAGATACAATAACTTATAGGCAATTGATTCAGTATATGCCAAAGCTATTTGATGGATTATATTCCCGCTTGCAAAACTATGATCAAGGAGTAAGCGCAACCGCCGAACGGGCATCCCGTATACATGGCTTTCATCGTTGGCAACAGGGCTACAATCTTAGCGATCTATTACGCGAATTTAGTCGTCTGCGCACCATTCTTTTAGAATATTTGACTGCATTTGAGCAAGAGCATACTGATCTGACTCCTCCTATAGACCTTGCGGCAAGAAAGATTGTTAGCGAGTTTCTCGACGAAATGGCGCTTGCCTCGGTTCAGCAGTTTGTTGAAGAGCGGGATAACGAGGAGCAACGTTATCGCGAAAATCTAGAAAAAGCCAATAGAGATCTACTTGCTGAGATCACAGAACGAAAACGTTTGGAAGAACTATCACGTCAAAAGGCAGAAGAGGCTGAACAAGCAAATCGCGCCAAAGATCAGTTCCTTGCCGTAGTTTCTCATGAACTACGTTCGCCATTAAATGCATTACTTGGCTGGGCGCGCCTGTTGCGTAGCGGCAAACTGGATGAGGCTGATGTAGAGCGTGCTCTGGAGACAATAGATCGAAATGTTAAAGCTCAAGAGAAACTGATCAACGATCTATTAGATATAGGACGTATCATCACAGGAAAACTGAAGATCGATTTTCAGTCTGTTGAGCTTGTCTCAATAATCGAAGCATCTCTTGAGACTGTGCGTCTTATGGTTCAAGAAAAAAATATCCGGCTTGAATCAATATTAGATTCATCTGTTGGACCAGTCTCAGGCGATCCAAGCCGTTTACAACAAGTGATATTGAATCTACTTAATAATGCTATCAAGTTTACCCCCAGTGGCGGACAGATAACTGTCCAGCTTAGCTGCTCAAGCACTCACGCTATAATTAGTGTGAGTGATACTGGTAAGGGTATTAGCGCAGAGTTTCTTCCTTATGTCTTTGATCGCTTACGGCAAGTTGAGAGTGCAAATAAAGAGGAACAAGATGGCCTTGGGCTGGGCTTAGCAATTGTACATCATATTGTGTATTTACATGGCGGAACTATTTCTGCCGAGAGTAAAGGAGAAGGGCAAGGGGCAAGATTTACCGTAACCTTGCCCCTTCTTTTTGGCTAGTACAGGCTTATCTTCAATAAGTAGAAAAGCAGCAGGCATATTGTCACATGTTATACTGTTGCAACTAACAACAACCAACCATATAAAATAGATGAGCAGATATGAGAGTCACTGTTTGTGAATTGAATGATAGTTCGGATGCTTTTGCATATGATTGGAAGCGATTGGTCGCGCATGTACAATCGCAAAAGAGCGAATTGGTACTACTGCCAGAGATGCCTTTTTATCCTTGGTTTGGTATATCACCGGTGTTTGAAGCACACATCTGGGAGGCTGCCATTGCTGCGCATGATGCTTGGCAAGAACGTCTCATTGAACTTGCTCCTGCCATTGTGCTTGGCACACGTCCAATCAATCGCAATGGTCAACGCTTAAATGAGGGATTCTACTGGACAGAAGAAACAGGTTATTGCATTGCTCACTACAAGTATTATCTACCAAATGAAGCAGGTTTTTGGGAAGCTTGCTGGTACAGTCGTGGTGATGGCAGTTTTACTCCGTTGCAATGTGGCTCGGCACGTTTAGGCTTTGAGATCTGTACAGAGTTATGGGCATTTGAGCATGCGCGGCGTTATGGCAAAGAGGGTGTACAGATCATTGTAACACCAAGGGCAACGCCACAAGCGACGCTTGATAAATGGGTAGTAGGCGGACGAGCGACGGCAATAACTTCTGGTGCATTCTCGTTATCGTCAAACCATGTTAGTTCAGCAACGGATGCGGTTCATCTAGGCGGGCAAGGTTGGGTTATTGCGCCTGATGGTGAAGTGCTAGGACTAACTTCACAAGAACAGCCCTTTATCACTATCGACATAGATCTGAGTGTAGCAGAGCAGGCCAAGCTTACTTACCCAAGATACGTCTTTTAAACATGCAGATCCGGCTTCTTGCAATAGGCAAGGTGAGATTATTACAAAGGGCGGGTTAATGGTTTATGTCTTACAGTGATGAGAAAATAGTTGAGCAATTGGAGATTGATCTAATTGAAGCATTTCGCAAAAGTGATATAAAAGAGCTTAACCGTATTTTGGCAGATGAATTCATCATTACTGATCCAAATGGCCCATCTTTCACCAAGGCTGCATACTTAGCGGGAATGGCATCAGGAAAGATCTCGTTTGAGTATTTAGCGATAAACCAGCTAGAAGTCCGAATAAATGATGACATTGCTGTAGTAAGCGGCAAAGCAACAGCAAAAGGTCGATCTGAGAAGGGTAGCTATAATGGTCAATATAGTTTTACTGATGTCTATGTAAAACGACAAGGATACTGGCAAGCTATCCTTTCTGCTGTTAATCGTGAAAAAATAGCATCATAAAGATTAGAAAAAGATCTAATTGTGGGTAGTGGATTGTTTGTTTCCCTTAAAAACTATAAATAAAAACCAGAGTGATGGCACTAGCAGCACCATTCCAATTGGTAAGGTATACAATAAAAACTTCAGTGTTGCTATTGGTGCAGCAGCATCATGCAATGTAACATCTGGATAGATTATATAAGGATACTGTGCCATTCCCCAACCGGCCAAAAGTAGTGAAACTTGTACTATTGTAGCAAATCGCGCTAACTGATAACGGCGTGTCAATAGCCCCCAACCAGAAAATAGTGCTGCCACGACTCCTTGAATAATAATCGGCATTACCTGAAAACTGACTAGATTACTCCATAAATGGCGTGCCTCATAGTATATTAATGGCATTGTCAGCACTGCTAATCCAACCACTACAGTACCAGCCAGTAAGGCACGTCGGCGAAAATCTTCTTGCAAATCAGCGGTCGTCTCATTTGTTAAATAGACTGCTGCTAAATAAGAACAGAGTGCCAGTGCCAATACCCCGATAGCTATTGATATTGGTGCAAACCAGGGTAAATCACCTTCAATCTTGATCTCACCATTGATCACACGTAGACTACCTGCTGATACTGCTCCTAATGACATCCCTAATAACACTGGGGTAATAATACTGGCAGCTCCAAAAACAGTACCCCAACGATGCTGGGCAGAATCGGTTTTACTACCATAGGCTCGAAAAACAAATGCCGCACCACGCAATGTAATACCAATCAAAACTAGATGGAATGGTATAAACAATCCTATGCTAAGCGCATAAAATGCAAATGGGAAAGCAGTAAAAAGCAGCACAATAATGAAGATCAGCCAGACATGATTAGCTTCCCAAACCGGCCCTATTGCCTTTGCAATCGCGGCTCGTTGCGCATCCTTCCTAGCGCCAGTAGCAAAGATATCCCATATCCCGCCACCAAAATCTGCGCCCCCTAGAACTCCATAAATAATTACCGAGAGCAGAATAATACCAGCTATTATCTCTTCAAGCGGCATCCTTGATATCCTCCTGATTTGCTGGGGGAGCGGCAGTTTGTGGGCTATATTTCGATAGCTGTTTTAGCATGATTGTGAGAATCACACCAAGAATTAGATAAAGAACTGTAAAGATAATAAAAGTAATCGGTACATTTGGCGCGGGTGTTACTGCTTCGCGGGTAGTCATCAATCCATAGATTACCCAAGGCTGACGGCCGACCTCTGTTACAAACCATCCTGCTTCTAAAGCCAGAAACCCCAATGGAGCGCCCGCCACCAACGCGCGTAATAGCCATTTACCTTCCACATCTCGATATTTCCAATATTTCCACCAAAACCATAGACCTAGCGCAATTAATATAAATCCTGCTGCAACCATAAACTGAAACCCAATATGGGTTAGTAATACATTAGGTCGCTGACTAACGGGAATGTCATTAAGACCAGTAACAACTGCATCAGGATCATGGGCTACTAAAAGACTGAGCGCTTTGGGAATTTTAATTGCCCATTTAACTTCACCACTATCTTTGTCTGGAATTCCCCCTATTATGATGGGGGCACCCGCTTGAGTCTCGAAATGCGCCTCCATGGCTGCTAATTTGGCGGGCTGATACTTAGCCGTTTGTCGAGCATTTATATCTCCACTAAGAGGCTGTAGAAGAGCGGCGATAGTTGCCATAACAAGTGATATCCTCAGCGCGGAACGATGATAGTCATCAAAGCGCCCGCGCAGCATACCAAATGCATAGACACCTGCTACGGCAAATCCTACTGCGATATAGCAGGAGAGCGTTGTATGTAAGGCCATTGTTAACCAGGTAGGGCTGGAAAAGGCAGCGAATACATTAACATCTGTTACCTTACCAGCCACTACCTGAAAGCCACTAGGAACTTGCATCCAAGCATTGGCGGCAACAACCAGCACTCCAGATAATAGACCGCTGATCGCAACAGGAAAGGCAGTCAACCAATGAGCCTTGGCAGAGAGCCTATCCCAACCATAAAGATATAGGCCAATAAATATTGCTTCGATAAAAAATGCGTAGCCTTCCAGTGCAAAGGCAGGACCGATAATACTACCGGCAAATGCCATAAAATGCGGCCAGAGTAGACCTAGTTCAAAGGAGAGAGCAGTACCAGAGACAGCACCAATGGCAAAGGTTAATGCCGTAGCTTTACCCCATTTGCGGGCAAGATCACGATAATGAGGTTTGCCAGTACGTAACCACAAACCTTCTGAAATTATCAATAACACAGGAAGCGCGATACCAAGGGCAGCAAAGATCATATGGAAACCCAGCGAAACTTCCATTTGAGCACGCGCAGCCGTTAATGTATCCATGATAATACCTCTGGATTTAAGAACTACTGCCGCCTTGGCTAAATTCTTTAACTATCTCCTCAATCTTAATCGTAGCTAGCGAAGGGATACTTTCAAAATCGCCAAAGCGGGTTTTTTCATCGTAAGTAGCGCCTAGCGAGGTTAAATACTCTGCAGATACAGGCATCAGTCTTTGTCGCTCATATTGGTAAAATGCCCCTCGTAGATCTGCTCCACTAAAATTAGCTCTATTAAGATTTGCTCCACTAAAATTGGCTTTATTTAATCTGGCATTAATAAGGTGCGCATTCCTAAGGTCGGCTAAACGTAATGTAGCATCCTTGAGTTTGCTATGAGTAAGATTTGATCGTGATAGATTTGCGCTGGTAAGATCAGCAGCCGTTAGATTAGCTCTACTAAGATTGATATCACTGAGGTCTGCTTTTACAAGATCTGCATTACTTAAATTTACCCTTGATAGATCCAATTTTAAGGTGGGGTTAAGCTTGCGCCAACGATTCCAGACCGGAACTTTCTGTTTGAGCAGAGCCAACAACCCTTTAATCGCCATGAACATCTCCTTAAGAGCAACTTTCACTTTCAACATATAATAACGGAAAATAAAAGCATTTGGATTTTGATAAAGCCATATTTTTTCACCTAATAAGCGGTTGGATAGGTTGTGTTGAGCCCTTAAGTATTTTTTACACGCAGGCTCGGTTTTGTTACCTATTGGAAGCATTGTTATAATAGGCAGGCTTTAAACAATCTCTGATTAGTGGTTAGAATCGGCTAAAGAGTATCAACTATCATGATTAATATTCCTCAATTGCTTGCTGATGAACTATCGTTAAAGATATCTCAAGTAGAGAGTACCTTAGAACTGTTTGCTGCTGGTGGGACAATCCCTTTTATTGCACGTTATCGCAAAGAGTCTACCGGAGGATTGAATGAGATCACACTACGCGAACTTTATGATCGTCATGTCTATTTAACCGAATTAGCAGCACGTAAGGCAACTATTCTAGAATCTATTTCTGCACAAGGTAAACTTACTGATGAATTGAAGGCTCAAATAGAAACCTGTCTAAATAAAAATGAACTTGAAGACCTATATCTTCCTTACCGACCTAAGCGGCGCACACGTGCCACAATTGCACGTGAGAAAGGACTTGCTCCGCTGGCAGAATTTATCAGTGCTCTTAACCATGCTGGCACTATGGAAGTAGATCTATTGGCAGAGGCAAGCAAGTACATCTCTACCGAACAGGATATTAATAGCTCAACAGATGCGCTACAAGGTGCCGCCGATATCCTTGCCGAAGAGGTATCAGAAAAAGCTGAATTGCGTGCTTATTTACGCAACTACTTGATGGAGACAGGCTACTTTATCTCTCAAGTGAAAGATGAGTTTGCCCCTGGTACAACCAAGTATGAAAACTACCGCAACTTTAAAGTGCCAGTGAAAGATATTGCTTCTCATAGTATGCTAGCACTACGGCGTGGCGAGACAGAAGGGATACTATTTTTTGACATCGTTTTTGATGAAGATAGAGTACTTGCCTACCTAGAAAGAAAAGAGATTTACACTAGTAATCAAAACCTACGCGATTTCTACCTTAAGATGCTCAAGGATGCTTTCAACAGACTAATGAAAGATTCCTTAATTGGCGAAGTACGATTTGAGAAGAAGGAGCAGGCTGATATCGAATCAATAAAAAATTTCGAGGCTAATCTACGAGAACTACTTTTATCCAGCCCCGCTGGCATGAAGCCAACCATTGGTATCGATCCAGGATTTCGTACTGGCTGTAAAGTTGCTGTTGTTGATAAGACAGGAAAATTTTTGGAATATCAGACAATCTTTCCACACCAAACGGCAGAACGTACTCGTGCACGTGACACGATTGTAGCCCTCATTGAGAAGTATCAGATTGAGCTTATTGCAATTGGAAATGGTACTGCTAGTCGTGAAACCGATGAGTTTATTAGTGAGGTACTAGCGACAATGGAGCGCAAGCCGATCAAAGTCATTGTCAGCGAATCGGGAGCGTCTATCTATTCTGCTAGTCCAGTAGCAATTGAAGAGTTTCCTCAACTCGACGTCACAATTCGTGGTGCCATCAGCATTGCCCGACGGCTACAAGATCCACTTGCTGAACTCGTCAAGATTGAGCCTAAATCGATTGGTGTTGGCCAATATCAACACGATGTCGATCAACGTCTATTGAAAAAGAAACTAGCAGAGACAGTAGAGAGCTGTGTCAATTATGTTGGTGTTGATCTAAATACAGCTTCCAAGGAGTTACTCAATTATGTAGCTGGTATTAATACTACCGTAGCCAGCAATATTGTCGCTTATCGCAATGAACATGGCGCATTTAGAAAACGCCAAGAGTTAAATAAAGTGCCTAGATTTGGCCCCAAAACCTTTGAACAAGCTTCTGGTTTCCTACGCATACGTGGTGGTGACAACCCGCTTGATAATACTGCAGTGCATCCAGAAAGCTACTTTGTTGTGGAATTAATCATTAAAGATCTAGCTGTGCCATTGGAACAGATCAGTCAGGTAAAACTGGATTCACTAGACTTGAACAGATATATTGCCTCTGGCATTGGTGAACCAACATTACGCGATATTATTGTAGAACTACAAAAACCCGGTCGCGATCCTCGTGCTGAATTCAAGTACGCAACATTTAAAGAGGGAGTCAAAGAGATAAAAGATCTACAGATCGGTATGATGTTAGAAGGCACAGTCACCAATGTCACCAAATTTGGTGCTTTTGTAGATATTGGTGTACACCAGGATGGATTGGTGCACATTTCACAACTTTCTGACAAGTTTGTTGATGATCCAACCAAGATTGTTAAAGTCGGTCAGATTGTTCAAGTAAGAGTGATTGAAGTTAATGAAAAACTCAAACGTATTAGCCTTTCTATGAAGCGCCAGAGTCTACCCAAGCCTCCTCAAGGTAGTAAACCAGCTAATGAGAAGAAACCGGCTACAGTTGCCGATTTAATGGAGAAATTTAATCGAAGATAATTAACCGATAGGAGGTTATAATAGTTCCTATGCGTAAACGAATAATTGATCAAAACTCACGTGATTCATCTAGTAATGAGAATTGGCTTGATCTAGAGCATCTTGCAGAGGTTGAGATTACCTCCGAGGATATTGCACACCCAATCGAGTCAGCGCTTATATATGGCAGCAAGCCGGGTTGGCAAGCATCACAACCAGGTGAGCAAGTAATTCGTCTCTTGTTTGATAAGCCACAATCGATCAACCATATTCGCCTGGTGTTTAATGAAGACAGGCAGGAGCGTAGACAGGAGTTTCTACTGCGATGGTCAGTAGACAATGGTCGGTCATATCAAGAAATAGTGCGACAACAATATAACTTTAACCCTTCCACCACAACACGAGAGGTTGAGGACTATCAGGTAAAGCTGGATGGCTTAACAGTACTTGAATTAAAAATAAATCCAGACATAAGTAGTAATAGCGTATATGCATCTTTAGCAGAGTTACGCCTAGGAAATGGTTAAACGTGACTTCCTCCCTTCAATAAAATGAAGGGCATCCCTGGTGCAGCACTTGAGAGCCCCAGATAGAACAGTTAAGAGCAAGAGCATAAGGGATGATCGAAGATCGGTTAGTAGACCATATGTTAACCAGAGGCATTAACAAGACTACAGGGGCAGCCACCGCCCCACTACTCCTTGTCGTAGATACCTTCGATAGTTTGAAATTAACCATTAGCCAGAGACGCCTTAGCGCCAAGTTTTGTGTCGTAGGCCAGTTAAT
>JBFLVQ010000393.1:0-8985 GCA_040758525.1 Acidobacteriota bacterium | reverse complement strand
TACGCTAGATTTAGACAAATTTTCTGACAAGAATCCTTCCTTTACTGGTGCTGGTATACTTGTTGTGAGCGGTGATATAGCCTTCTCTTCGAAAACCACCTTCCGCTGGGAAGGTCTGGTAATTATTACTGGGGAGCGCTTTGATGCCAATAATGGCGGTGGCTATGTAGAAGGCGGTATTGCGATTGTGCCTAAAGATAAAAAGGCGTTCATGCACGTGGCCGACGGTTTTACATTGAAATATAATACTGATTATATTAAGAGTGCGCTCGCGAAAGTGAACAAGCAGATCCCGATTGCGGTAATGACTGAATATTGATCTAAGTTATTTCAGTTTTTGAGGTGTAATGATAATGAGAAAGTTATTATTTAATCTTCTCGTGCTATTTCTGGCGGGAAATCTCACTTTAACCTTGGCTCAATCAGGTCGTGTGCGTCCACGCAATGATGGCAAACGCGCCACCGCCGAGACACCACCTGCGACCAGCGCGGCCAATACAAATACAACAACAGAAAAGCCCAATGCTATTCCTCAAGGCACGGTTATTGAACTACGCCTTGATCAATCACTGAGCTCCAAGACTAATAATAAGGGCGATGCCTTTACTGCGACAGTCTCTGAACCTGTCTTTATTAATAACTCATTAATGCTGGGGGCTGGTATTACAGTAAAATGCCATATTATCAATGTCCAACCAGCAGCACGTAAAGGGCGCAATGGCTCAATTACATTTGGCTTTGATGAACTGATCCTCGATAATGGTGATACTTTGAAACTCCAGGCCACCCTTATCTCGGTTGCGGATCGGCGTGATGATGTAGTGGATGAGAGTGGCGAAGGTAAAGTGAAGGATACCTCCAAAGGCAAGAATGTACCATTAACAGTTGGTACTTCTACTGGCGTAGGGGCAACCATTGGCGCAGTAAGCGGTGCCGGTGTTGGTGTAGGCGCCGGTGTTGGTGCTGGTATAGGGTTGGGTAGTGTGCTGCTCTCTAAAGGGCGGGATGTGGAATTACTGGCTGGCTTGCGTATGCAGATTAAACTTGATAGCGACTTGCGTATCAATAGCGAAGCGGCGCCGACTGAGAAATAGAACTAGGGAAAATATATATGTCGAAGCCACGTCAGGTCTATCATTGCTCATGGCGCTATCTGCTCTTGAAGATGTTGAAGATTTGCACGCCAATTGCAGTGCTGAGCACGCCAATGGTCTATTATGTATACTCCGGACGTGGCCCGCTGGATCAGAATACCCTACAGGTAACTGTGGTGGTATTGCTCTTTACTCTCTTGATTCTCTCTGTTTCTAGCCTTGTCTACCTCTTTCTTTTTCCCTTGCGGGTTACTGAAGCAGGACTATATGGTCACAATGCACGTGGCCGCAAACAGTTTCTCGCTTGGTCTGATATCATCTATACCGGTCTGGTACACAACGGTGGTTTTCCTTGCCATCGACTACAATCTCGTGCCGTCAACATTTACATTCTGATTCCTACTTTTCTAAGTAGTTTTGATCAACTTGCCAATGAGTTGAAATCTCATGGGATAGATCTACAGTCACCTGTCACCGTTGCCTTAGAGCAACCAATTGTGACAACAAGACAACAACGTAAAACTACTATTGTGCCTCAACGCGAGGGTAACTACATTGTCGTCTCTACAGAGCGCGCACGTAGCAAATGATACGAGCACGCCGGTAGCAAAATCATTAAGTAGGGTAAGATTAATCAGAATATGACAATCGGAAGATCGCTTTGAAAGAGTTCTCCAACCACTTGAGCAGTTCCACACCATCCATTTTAGGCGGCCCTTGTATTAGATAGCGATAACCAGAGATCGTCTTTTCCACTTTGCCACCAGCTTTTTCAGTGCGTAGGTGGCGTGAATCTTTATCTAACCCGATCTCGTAAAGATTGACATCTATACCGATCAATGCGCGTGGCTCACGATAATAAGTGATTGTGACAGGAAAGTTACGTAGATATGCGCCTTCGCCGAATGAGAGAGTAAAACGAAACCACATCTCTTGACTGTCATCCTTATACTCAACGCGGTAGGTAAAAGTATCACTCTGCGACTTAAGGTTATCAACAAAGTACTGTAGTGTACGGCAGTAGAGATTAAACTCTTCGAAAAGCTTCATCTTCTGATCGCGGATCTGTCTTTGATCACGCTCACGCTTCTGCTGCAAGGCACTTAGGGCAACATCTAAGAGGCTCTGTGTCTCGGTGATCTTAAAATCAGAACGACCGGGTAAGCTATTTTCATCGATCTTATTTTCGGCAAAGAGTTCGAATTGAGGTTCGACGGCAACATCCGAGCCATCATCCATTTTGGTAGTAGTTCTAGGCAGTGAATCATCAAGCGATTTGAGGCGATAGCCATCCCAAGGACAGAAGACCTTTTCAACTCCCCAAATTTTGTCACACAGAGGGCAGCGCTTCATGCAAAACCTCCTTGACCAATGAGCGACTCCAGCTCCGCAATCTCTTTTGGCGCGCGCGCTGTCAGTACTTCTCTACCCTCTTCGGTGACAAGTATGTCATCCTCAATACGCACGCCAATATTATGATACTGTGCAGGTACATCTGGTAACTCACCTATGTAAATGCCTGGCTCAACCGTAAGTACCATACCGGCTTGGAAACGGCGTGATTCGCCGCCAATCTGATACTTGCCTACATCATGCACATCGACACCAAGCCAGTGACTGGTACGATGCATATAAAACTTTCTATACAAACCCTCCTCTATCACCTGCTCCTTTTCACCACTTAGCAGCCCCAACCGTAGTAAACCTTCGACAAGCACATTGAGCGCACACTGATGTACATCGACAAAGCGCACGCCAGGCGCGACTTGTGCAATGGCAGCCAATTGTGCCGCTAGTACAATCTCGTAGATTTCACGTTGGGGAGGAGTAAAGCGTCCATTGGCAGGATAGGTGCGGGTGATATCCGAACAATAATACTCATATTCAGCGCCAGCATCGACAAGCAATAGTTCACCATCAAGAATCTGCTGGTTATTCTCATTGTAATGTAGGATAGTGGCATTGCGGCCGGCGCCTACAATAGAAGTATAAGCAGGAGCGCGTGCTCCTCCACGACGAAAGTGATGCTCTAGTATTGCCTCGATCTCAAACTCGTACATACCAGGCCGCAACGTACGCATTGCCGCGATATGTGCTTGTGCAGCAATATCAGCGGCTCGCTGCATTAGCATAACCTCTTCAGGATTTTTATAGAGGCGCATCTCATGTAGAATCTCAGCAATATCAGTAATACTACAAGGACCTTCTCCAGTACGCTGGCGCAGTAAACGAAAATGTTTGAGTAGATCAAAGATCTTCTCATCAAAGTTCCGATCACGGCCAAATCGGTAATGGATTATCTCGACCTTCTCTAGATATTTCGGTAACAGTTCATCAAGCTGTTCAATACTATAAGCAGCATCGGCACCAAAGCGAGCACAAGCGGCTTCTGGCCCCACACGCAGACCATCCCAGGTCTCACGTTCCGGATTACGTGGACGTACAAAGAGAACAAATTTATGTTCGGGATGCTCTGGCAGTAGTAAGCAGACCGAATCTGGTTCTTCCAGTCCAGTTAAATAATAGAAATCGCTGTCCTGACGATAGCGGTAGTCACTGTCATTACTACGTATTGTAGTAGGTGCGCTACGTAATATTGCGCCACCACGGCCAAGTCGGCGTAGAAACTCCTCACGACGCGCAGCAAAAGTTGCTGGGCTACAGCCTTGTCGGCCTTTCTCACGAGCCAACTGTGGGACTGTTTCAACAAGTTGTGTAGACTGATTAGCATTACTCATATTGTATCCAAACAAACATTACCTTGTTTTCCTTAAGAAGACTATAATAACATAACAGTGTGTTATCCATAGCGCCAAAGGCATTCTGCACATGATTAATCGTATTGGTAATATTCCAAGTTTTCAGCCCGCTGAGCCACAAGGCGATCAACATTTGACTCAGCCTGGTGATACAATGGCTGGTGTCGCACAACGCTATGGTGTCAGCGCACAGGATCTCGCGGCTGCCAACCCTTTTATTGCTAATCCTAATGGTCTGTTGCCGCCCGGTGTCTACTTGAATGTGCCCAAGCGTGCAGAGACAGAAGCTGTAGGAGTAAAACCGCGCGAGGATGAGCAAGAACGTGGCCAGCAACAACAAGACCGTGACGATGATCAACCTAAGGAACGCTACTCTGCTAGTAACCTAGAGACGGTTACCAATAATCCTGTTGCCAATAGTAAACGTAATTATGAACTAGCGCGTGGAGAGCTGAGCTTGACCGCATTTAGCTTGGCCAACTATGACCCTGGTCTTACTGCCAATCCTATTACAACAGGTAAATATACTCGCGAGCACCTGCTTGCGGATGACGCTTTTACTAATAGCAATGCCATGAGAGCAGCCGAGATCCAAGCTCTTTTTCATGAAAAAGGCTCTGGATTGGCAACATTGCTGCTCCCAGATGGTCGTTCTGCTGCTCACTTCATTGCTGCTACGGCAGTAGCGCGAAAGGTCAATCCACAGGTGCTGATTGTACTGCTACAGCGGGATGGTGGTTTTATCGCTGGTAAATATGCTCAGAATATTGAACGTGAGCGACTCGATTGGGCTTTTGGTTTTGGTGCTGAGAAGGTAGAGCGACTACGTGGCTTTGATCGCCAGACCGATATGGCAGCAAACCGACTACGCCAACTCTTTGATCAAAACCTATCACGTATGCCCTCACAGGTGATCTTAGATGGTCGCCGACAGAAAGTAGAGAATGCCGCTACCCTAGCACTCTACCAGCTTGTTCCTCAGGAGACACTGGTACGCCTCTTTTATGAAATTTGGCAGGGCTTCTTTGGTAATAATGGGCTGGGCCGTGCTAAGTAGCCAGCCTTATAATTAGTATTACCGAAAAACAATTACATTTTTAGTACACGTAAGCAACTTTTACCGTGAAGCTCCGATAAGTAAGTCAAATGATATTTTTTTGTAATTTGTAATTCGCAATTAAATTCTAAAATTACTCTCAGTGAACCAAAGTAGAGGAGGTTTAATATGGGATTCTTAGGTAAGGCTATTAAAGGAATAGGTAAAGCGATAGGTAATGGGATAAAGAAGATTGCGTCAAGTGCGTTGGGCCAGACATTACTGAAGATCGGTTTATCAGCTATTGCCCCCCCCATTGGAGGAATACTTGGCTCAGCAGCAATGAGCTTAATAGCCAATAAGGGCAAGCTTAGCTTCAAATCCCTTGTTGATATTGGCATGAGTGCATTTGGCGGTGTGGCTGGCAAGTTTGGACTAAGCAATCTAGTGAAGAATCTTCCTATTAACCTAACGAATCCAACAGGCCTTCTCAAAGGTGGTGTTGGCCAAATTCTTAATAACGTTCTCAAAGGAAGCTCTCTCGGTGGCAAGATTGGCAATATTCTTACCCAAGCGAGTGGAATTCTCAGTAAAGTTCAGGGTGGCGCGTCCAAGGCCAGCAGTATTGCCAATATGGTAGGCGGCATCCTTGACACTCTTGGTGTTAAACGGCCTCGTTTCCTTAATCAGGCAACTCAAGGTATCTCCACCGTAACAACCGCGCTTCAAAAGGCACAAGATTTCCTCAACAAGATATTGATGCCAGCGCCAACTGGGCCAATGGTACTACGCGCTTAGCCCAATTTGGCGGAGGAATCTATAGAAGCTTTCTACTTGACAAGGCAACCGTGTAATAGTACGGTTGCCTTGTTTGTTTTGTCCTTAGATTGGGTAAACAGAATTGGGTAAACACTTAAGCGGCCAATTATGGCCGCATTAGGGAGATTAAGGCTGTTATGAGTGACTCTGTTAAGATACAAGCTGGGAAAAAAGACCCGCAGTTATCTATACTAAAAGCACAGAATGAGCAGGAGTTTGCACAAGCAGTCCGTATGGTGGCTGAGGGCGAAATGTCCTTACAGCAATTTTTCGAGCTAAGTAATCAGGACATTGATATGTTGGCTATTCTTGCCAATGCTATGTATGAAGAAGAACGTTTTGATGACGCATTAGTAGTGATTGAAGGCTTGATTGCCCTTAATGATAAGAACTCTGTCTACTACAATGCTGCTGGCGCGATCTTTATACGGCAAGAAAAATTCGAAGAGGCACTAGATGCATTAAACCGTGCCATAGAACTTGACCCTAAGAACCTTGATGCCTATGTTAACCGAGGAGAGGTCCACCTCCTGAGTGCAAACTTGGAACAATCAGCTGCGGATTTTGAAAAAGCAATAGCAATGGATCCAATGGAAAGTAATCCTTCTGCTAATCGTGCTCGCCAGCTTGTTTGGGGTATGTATGAGGTACTGAAGGAGTGTGAGAAGCAGGGCTTTCTTGATCCCGATTTCATCATTGATGATGAAGCCCCAGATACGACATGAACAGTTCTAGATATATCTGCTATTTTTCGACAATTTAGAACAATGGCTGGGTAATGAATGTTGTGCTCGTTTGGTTGGTGTGCAAATTTCCCGGTCTGTTATACCATTTCACAACACGATTGAACCCTATTTATCTACGTACTAATATAAACCTAGGTACGCAATTAAAGCTCTCTTAGCTCCTTGATCTACCAAGTACCAGTGCTAGCCCCAAAACCTCAATATCAGCCTCAAAACCATAACGATCTAGTAATAATAATTATGGCTTTCATAGGCATAACTAACTACTAGGGAACAGTCTCAACCATCAACTTTCTATTAAATATAAGGAGAAAAAATGAAAAAAATCATTATTTTGCCAATTAGCCTGTTTGTGTGTCTAGTTTTTGCGCTTACCATTAAGGTTTCTGTAAATAGTAATAGCAACAAAGTTGTCCCATTACCAGTTAACCCTAGAGAGGATGCTACGGTTACGATGACCTTTGATGGATTGATGGCTTTGTGTATGGGCAATCCCGAACGTGTCAGTGTTGGATTACTTGATGTACATCACCATATCCCCTTGTTAACAATTAGCAAGGTGGTGAATGGAAAGAAATCGATAGTCACTACCCTTAAGGGCGAGCAATTACGGGGTACAACTTATATAGATGTGGCAGGCAACAGATCAATGGTAACTAAATATCTCTCTGCAGCAATGCAGAATGATAGTAATGATTTCCGTTGGAATATTGATATGGAAGCAGATCTGCATCAACGTGAATTACACCTGAAAGAAGAGAGATTGTTTGGAAAGATTCATATTAGTGCAGGACTCTTCTATGCTGTCGATCTCAGTGAGGAGAGAGTAAGATTTCTTGCTACAGATGGCTCAGGGAAGATGCTCTCTTTTGATCGTAGGGTAGCTACCCCGGCAGCTAAATGGAATCTCTCTGCCGATCAAGCATTAGTTATCGACAATGGTAAAGATAAAGTGCGATTAGTAGGAGGAGAAGGTGTGCAATATCAGATCGCACTTACCAATGAACCACCTGCAGAAATGGCTAGTATGGACCACTTCACCTACTACTATGATTTTATTGAGGCACAGGTGACCCGCTATAACATCACTGTAATAAAGAGAGCAGCCTTTGCTCCTAAACCCCATTTATGTATGTCTACAGTGTTTAGTAGATCAAAGCTAAATTAGCGTGGCAATAAACGCAACTGTTCAGCGCTACTCTTACGAGTAGTAGCAAAGGTTAGCAAGGTATTATTCCCTTCTGTGTTTGCACAGGCTCTAGTATTAAAGGCAACGGCAAGCTCTAGCTCAGATTGAGCTTTCTTGTGGTTGCCTTTAGCTGCTAATGATTCTCCCAAACCTTGATGCAATTGACTCAACATCAGGCTCTGCTTAATGTTTGCTTTTTCTGCCAGCACTAGTGAATGAGTATACAACTCAACAGCTTTATTATGATCACCAGCCAAGGCTTTACTGCGTGCGTAATAGCCGGTAACAACCGCTTCTAGATTAATCTTTGCTGTTACATCGATAATCTTTTGCATGCTATTAAGAGCACTGAGGAAATGCTCTTCTGCTTTAATCTCTCGATCTTGTTCCATCTGTACAATACCCCAAAAAGTGTGACTCATCGCCAGTTGAGGGTGGTTATTATTCTGCTCGGCTAAGATTACAGACTCTTGCAAATAAGCCTCTGCTGATGCAGGTTTATTTAGATTAAAAGCAGAAATACCGGCTATATGTAAAAGTTGTACAGTATATTTATGATTAACTGGACGAGCTATGTTTAAGGCTTTTCGTGCCAATTCAAAAGCAGCTAAATTTTCATTGGTAATAGAATATTGCGCCGCAAGAACCATATATGGTCCTAATAAGAATTCTGGCACATCTAGATCCTGAGCAATTGCAATAGCAGCTTCTAAAGCTCTTCTAGCACCCCTAAACTCCGCTATCTCGCAAAGGTAGTTTCCTTGCCATGCTAATAGCTGAGCATGAGTATAGAGATAGTTTGCCGCAAGTGTACGTGGTAGAGCATCATTGATGATTGTCCGGGCATCAATAAACCTGCCACACTTAATCAGATATTTTGCGATCTGAATATCTGTGCGTGCTATTTCAAAATGTGCCACTAGCCGTTGAAAAACACGCTTAGCTCTCTCTGCTTTTTCTAGTAACAGAGCATATTGATCCATGCTTACACTTCTCTCCACTTCTGAGCGTAGTTGGCGAGCATCTCTTAAAGTGGCTGCCAGTGAAACAGGTAAAGCACGATAGTACTTTACGATATCCTTTCCCACTAGATCACCTGTGTTAATCTCCATATCTTTAGCAATCTCAGTTGCCGCAGCCATTGCCGCATCCGCAGCATCTCTATTTCCGATTGGTAAAGACGCAAGATAAAGATCGATCTGTTGATCTAGCTTCTCATAACGTGTTGGCCCGGTAATATAGGCTATTGAGTTTACCACCGGCTGCTGTTTTTTCAGCGCAGGCTTAAATACCAAGTAATAAGTAAGCATGAGAGGAGCTAACATCACTATCAGCATAGCCG
>JBFLVQ010000392.1:0-9026 GCA_040758525.1 Acidobacteriota bacterium | reverse complement strand
AGATGTTGCCACAGATTATTGCCAATCGTGACCGACAACTACGCGAAGACTTTTTAGAGAACAGTGAACTAGACCGTTTTCGCACTGAGGAGTTGGAGCAGCAATACTTCCGTGCCAATAAATTGGGTGCTGACGTGTTAGATTGGTTTGGCGAAGCAAAGAGCTAAAAATAGCTTGAGATATATTTATGGTTGATGGGTTAGATTAGGAACATGTATTAAAGATATTATTCTTGTTTGCTATGTAAAGTTTGCGCTATAATCGAACCGCTGTGCTAAAACTTAGCCGTTGTTAGCATCGCTATACAGGTCGGGGATAAAGATTTGAGAGTGCCCATCTTGCATTGCGCAGCTTTTTCCAATATTATAAGTGTGATAGCTAACGACAATAACCCAGAGCAGGGGGGAAATCAATAATTATCCCCTTAGACTGCCATCAGGCTCGACTCTTATGATGAAAAAGTGCTCCTCCTGTGGACGAGAATTCCAAGACCATACCACCTTCTGTCCTTTTGACGGGAAAAAACTGGAATCCGCAGAGGGTGATGCAGATAAGTTCATGGGCACAGTGCTTGATGGCAAGTACTTTGTCGAGGCGAAGATTGGCCAAGGCGGCATGGGTAATGTCTATAAAGCCAAGCATGTCCATATGGACACTGCGGTAGCAGTAAAAATCCTACATCCACATTTAGTATCAGATCAGACAACGGTTGAGCGTTTTCGCCGTGAGGCACGTGCAGCAGTCGCAGTTAATCACCCCAATGCTATTCATGTAATGGACTTTGGTGTTACTGGGGATAAGACCGTCTATCTTGTAATGGAATATCTGCAGGGAATCAGCCTGCGTAAAATTCTTGAGACAGAGCGGCCATTAGCACCAGAGACGGCAGTAGTGATTATGAAGCAGGTCTGTGCTGCTGTTGATGCTGCCCATGCAAAAAATATTATTCATCGTGATCTCAAGCCCGACAATATTCTTATCATTAACCATAGTCTGCCTAACGAGCTGGTGAAAGTGCTCGATTTCTCCATCGCTAAACTGCGTGCGCAGAGCGATGGGCCAATGAATCTTACCCAGCAGGGGATGGTAGTAGGCACACCACAATATATGTCGCCGGAGCAGGCTGAGGGACAGGAACTGGATGCTCGTTCAGATCTATACAGCCTAGGAGTTATCCTTTATGAGATGCTTACCGGCGATCTGCCATTTAAGGCCACTACCCCAATGGCGCTTATTCTTAAACACATTCATGCGTTGCCACGTCCATTACGTGAGATCAAAGAGAATATCGCCCCTGCTCTTGAGGCAGTAGTTTTGCGCACATTGGCTAAGAAACGTGAGGATCGCCCCCAAACCGCAATAGAACTGGCTGATGAACTGGATGAGGCGCTACGCCAAGCACAAGCAAACACATCTGCGAGTAGCCAGGTACGCGAGTCTATCGTGGGCAGTGCTGCTGCCGAACCGGTTGTCACTAGTAATCAAATTGCCAAACAGTCGGTAATTGCTGCGCCTCAACCACTACCTTCTGTAAACGGTCCAGGTGTACAGCCTAATACCAATGCCCTCTCTTCTTCAGACAATGATTTTAGTGGTGATTGGTCCGAGCCAAGCTATCGATCCGCACCGCCTGGTAAATGGAATAATAATGCAGGCGCCAATATCAGTATGTCGCCCTCCAAGATCGCCGTTGAGCCTTCTGTACCAGCAAAGGATCGAGTAGTAATGGCTGAGCCTGCGCGTGCCAATGCCAAACTGGATCGATCAGTACCACCAGAAGGCGTTTTGGCTGCAAAAGCGCCTGGGGTTGAATCTGTTAAGACTCAAGCTGGTAATCCTGTTCTATATATTATTGCTGGGGTGGTATTGGCAGTTATTATGGCAGTGTTGGTCTATCTCTTCTTGTTAGGACCCGGTGATGATTCGGGGCGTGCCCTCTCCAGCGGTTCTACTGCTTGGCTCAAGAAGATGAATATGATTGAGATTACTGGTGGCCGTTTTAAGATGGGACGTGATCCAAACGCACGCGATATTCCCCTTGATGAGACACCTGCTCATGATGTTCAAGTTGGTACTTTCTTCTTAGGTAAATATGAGATTACTAACCAGCAATACCAGGAGTTCGTTAAGAGTGCTAAACATCGTCCTCCACAAGGTTGGAATGGCGTAGAGTTTCCTACCAATGCGGCTGATCTACCGGTTACTAACGTGAGTTGGGATGATGCAGTAGCATATTGCCGCTGGCTCTCTAAAGAGTCTGGAATCAAATTCCGATTGCCCACTGAGGAGGAATGGGAGTACGCGGCACGAGGCAATGATAATAGAATCTATCCTTGGGGATCAGAGTGGGATGCACGTTTGACCATCTCGGGTGAGAGTGGCTCACCATTGCCGGTGCCAGTAAATAGTGCTCCACTTAGTGGTGACAAGAGTCCTATGGGTATTATTGGCATGTTTGGCAACGTCTCGGAATGGACTAGCACCCCTTTTGCACTCTATCCTGGTTCTAAAGCCAACGAGCCGCCCTGTCCTGATTGTAAGATGATACGTGGCGCTAACTACCTGACCCGGGGAAAGAACTACCTGACGCTAACAGCGCGAGTATGGCAGCAGAACAGTTTTGAAGAGGGGATGGAGCGGGTTGGATTCCGTGTTGCTGCTGATGCTGTAGTGGCTGCCGAGTAGAGACGGAGATCTTGTTAGTAACAGATCTAGTTAAAAATAGCATAAGGAGTTTTAAGAGGCATGCGATACTGGGAAACGCATGCCTCTTATGTTTTTGTTAGTGTTGAGGTGCAAGTAAGGAAAAATGGAAAGACCGAAATTGCGACCTGTAGAAGTATTTCCTCTTGAGGTTTCTGGTAAGAGATTGCTCTGTTTACGCGATCCTCTACGTTATGGCCAGGATGTTGTAATCTCGCCAGTGTTGGCTGAGATTATACGTTATTTTGATGGTACACGCACAGTTCGTGAGATACAGTACCAATTGATGTCAGCAACCGGTGAGCTGATCTATGGTGAGGTAATCGAAAAGATTGTACAAGAACTCGATCTTCACCTACTACTTGATAGTGAGCATTTTGGTAAGGTCCGTAACAGTATAGAAGCAGAGTTTGTTGCCACATCGATACGTCGCGCTGCACATGCAGGATTAAGTTATCCTGCTGATGCTACGCAATTAGAGACGCAGTTGCAGAGTTTCTTCCTAGCTGCTGAAGGAGCAGGGCTACCTACTAACAATGGTCACAAACCGCGTGTACGTGGCATTATTGCCCCACACATAGACCTACGTTGTGCAGGGCCATGCTACACCTGGGCCTATCGTGAGTTGGTTGAGGGCGCGGCTGACTGTGAGACAATAGTGATCCTGGGTACCTCACATTATGGCTTTGGTAAACTCTTTATTGTTACAGAAAAGGATTTTGAGACCCCACTAGGCCGTTTGCAGTGTGATCGAGAATTCATTGCTACCTTACAGACACAGCTAAATGGTTCACTAAAAAATGAGGAGGGCGCACATCGGTTAGAACATTCCATCGAATTTCAAGTTATCTTCTTGCAGACACTCTTTAAGAATCGCAAACTACCCAAGATTGTACCTATTCTGGTTACCTCTTTTCAGCCATTGATAGAGACGGTAGAGCGGCCACATGAGTACCAAGAGTTTACCGATTTTGTTACTGCGCTCAGGCGTACAATAGCACAATGGCCATATCCAGTATCGTTTGTTGTGGGTGCAGATCTAGCGCATGTGGGGCGTAAGTTTGGTGACCGTTTTGCTGCCCAGCCGCAGTTAGCGAGAATTGAAGAGGCCGATCGAGAGATGTTAAATTATGTTGAGGCTCACGACGTTGATGGTTTCTTCCAATCGATCAAAGCGGTCAATGACAACCGCCGTATTTGTGGCTTTCCGCCAATTTTGACGTTCCTTGCTACCATTGACGGGCTACAAGGTAGGCTACTCAAATATGAGCAATGGAGCGAGACAGCGACAGAATCGGCGGTCACTTATGCCAGTATGGCCTTTTACGAATGAGTATCACCGTCTACATTGCCAATTGGATATTGCCAGTCAGTTCTGCACCTATTGAGAATGGCGCCATTGCTGTGAGTGGCGAACAGATCCTTGCTGTTGGTACAGATACTCAAGTAGCTGCATATTTGGCAGCTACTCATCAGGACTATAATATTGTCAAACTAGTGGATGCGGCCATTCTGCCGGGTCTTGTGAATGTACATTCCCATCTAGAATTGACGGTAATGCGTGGTTACCTACAAGGGCTTGCCTTTCCTGATTGGCTACTAAAATTGATAAATGGCAAGCGGCGTCTTACCACAGAACAACTCAACGCTTCTGCTATTTGGGGAGCTTGTGAGGCGGCTCGTGCGGGTATCACTACCTTGGCCGATACAGGTAGTAGGGGCGCAGCACTGTATGGCCTAATGGCAGTAGGACTGCGTGGCATTGTCTACCAAGAGGTGTTTGGTCCAGACCCTAAGCAGGTTGATAGTAGCCTTGATGAGCTTAAGTTAAATGTCGCTGCACTAACTGCGCGCTGTGGCCGATTGGTACAAATAGGCGTTTCACCACATGCTCCCTATACAGTCTCAGCACCACTTTTTCGTCAAGTGGCGCGCTATGCAATTTCGGAGAGATTACCTATCGCTGTACATGCTGCTGAGTCTGAGTATGAAGAGCAACTGGTACGTACTGCCACAGGTAGATTTGCTGAGCAGTTACGCCAACGCGGTATCGAATTAGAGCCTGCGCATTGCTCGGTAATAGAGTACTTGGATCGTGTCGGTGTGCTTGATGCTGCTCCCCTGCTGATACATGCAATTCGCGTTTGTGAGCAAGATTTGCAGCTAATAACTTCGAGTGGAAGTAGTGTAGCGCATTGTCCAAAATCGAATGCACAGTTGGGCAATGGACGTGCACCACTAGGGGCAATGTTATCAGCAGGGGTACGGATTGGGTTAGGAACAGATGGTGTAGTCAGCAACAATGTCTATGATCTATTGGATGAAGCCCGTTTCTGCTCGCTTTTGCACTATACCGTAGAGGCCAATGCAGAGAGCTTTGCAGGGTTAGTAGAGCGATTTGGGCCACGCGCAATGATCAAATTGATGACCCTGAATGGCGCTATTGCTTTAGGTATGGAGGATCGCATAGGCACACTAGCAGCAGGTAAGCAGGCTGACTTTATTGTTGTGGGGTTACGCTCAGCGCATCTGGTACCGGTTCATGATATTGAAGCAACCATTCTCTATTCTGCTGCTGCCGCTGATATTCGCCTTACGGTAGTAGCAGGTCGTGAAGTGTTTCGCGATGGGTTGATATTAGCTGTTGACGAGGAAGAGATCAGACAGGTTATTGACACTGCTGCACAAGTGCTTAGAGGAGAACATCAATGAGCAGTGGCAAATGATAAGAACAAGTAGGAATATTTTTTCCGCTGCCTCTCACTTGCCACTCATCACGCTAGAGATCAGTTTTTAACTGCTTCGACAGGATATTTTGCCTCTTCCCAAGCGTTTTGGCCACCTTTGAGGGCAGCGACCTTAGTGAAACCTTTATCCATCAAAATACGCGCCGCACGGGCGCTACTGCCTTCGTTAGTTCAGGTACAGGTAGTGACAATCAACTTATTCTTCGGCAGTTCATTGATATGTTTCTCAATTTCGGCAAGAGGAATATGTAATGCGCCTTTGATCTTATTAGTGATATGTGCACGCACGTCAATAACGATAACCTCTTTCTTATCGAATTTGGCTTTCAATTCTTCGACTGGGATACGCGCTACACCATCAGGATAGGCAGAGGCGTCATTCGACTGTTGGCCAACTGCAGCCCAAACTGATAGGCTGACGAAGGCGATCATAAATAAGATGCTGAGAACTCTTCTGATCAATGTTTAACCTCCTTTTTGTAATAGAGTCTTAAAAGTGCTCGTGGCGATATTATAACAGAAAAGTAGAGAATACAGAGAGAGCATGCAGAAGATAATAGAGTTGCTTTTTAAAGACCGAAGAAGCCTCGAATCAGGCCTAAAATATGGTTCTGAGTAGCCTCTACATGAATGCTATGGGCCTCTAGATCAAGCCCTTCTCGTACGGCATCCAATTTGATACGTCGTTGTGCCAAAATATGAGAGATATCTTCAGCGATCTCAGGACGTGCCACTAGGATCTTCTGGAAGGCTTCTTTATCAAGGCGATAACATTCTACATCATCAACTGCAACAACCGTGGCAGACCGGGGTTCGCCAGTCATTAGTGACATTTCGCCAAAAAAGTCCCCTATACGTAATTGTGCGACCTCCTTCTCCAGTGCACCATTATCAGAAGGAGCAGCGGCTACACGTACAGAAGCACGGCCATTAGTGATGATATAGAGCCAATGGCCTTCACTGCCCTGGCGTGTCATAACTTCGCCACGGCTAAAAGGGGCATAACGCAGGTGTTGAGCTAATTCACGTAACTCCGCCTCGTTTATTGTACGGAATAGATCAATTGTGCGTATTGCTTCCAAGCGTTGTTCCACTTCACGCTCTTGTTTTCGCACTTGCCGCTTTTTATTCTCCTCCGTGATAAAGACGCTATGGGCAGGAAGCGAAAGCGGAATATTGGCGCGCTTAAGTGCATAATAGATGCGTATACGTACTAGTGAATCGGTGGGATCATCAGCAGCTAATTCAGTAAGCCAGTAGCGCACGGCATACTGACAGTAGCTCTCCTTAAAATCCATTAGTATAGCGTGGATTTTAGGCTCAGCAGCAACATGCTCAATAGTAGCTGCCTGCAATGCTTCATTGACACGGGCAATCACTTCGGAAGGCGAATAACGGAAATCGACATGGAAGTAGATCCATTGTCTATGCTGTAAGGGAGCATTTTCGCGTCGACCATAGATAAGAACTTGCCCTTTCATTAGCTGGCTATTAGGGATCACAACCGTATCCCAGTTACGTGTCTCTATAGAGGTTTGCCGCCAACGTATCTCTTTCACACGCCCGACATATTGATCAATTTTGACCCAATCTCCAACCTTGATGACATGTTCCATCTGTAGGGCCAGTCCTGCCATAATATTGCCCAATGTATCTTGTAGAGATAGACCTATCACGGCTGTGAGGATTGCCGAAGTAGCGATAATACCAGATACATTTACACCACGTGCGGAAAGTATTGATAGCGCCATAATCACATAGGAGATGAACATTATCGTATCACGCATAATACGTGGTGCATCTAGGCGTATTGATGGCAATATGACACCGAAGATAAAGAGCGAGCCAAGATTGATTAGTGAAACGTAACGAAAGATTTTGCCAAGCAATTTAACGTAATCAGCACTAGTGGCAAAACCTTGTAATTGCAAGATTGACGAGAGTGGCAAGCAGACAAGGTAGAGTCCAAATAACATTAACGCGGCACGTATATGCTTCTGTTCCTGTACTGCCAATCGCCTTAGAAGGCTGGCAGCAATTATAATAACCAGTGCTAACCAGAATGCTCCTTCCTGAGCAAACTCGTCAGCAAGCATAGATAAAAATCCAGCTTGTAAAAACGCGCCTAGGCACTTTGATAGCACCAGATCCTTCATAAAGGCAAATCCGCTCCAATAATCTGCACAAGATCAAGTATTGCTGTTATTATTGCTAAGGATTTGTCTGGAGTAAATCTCGATTTTTCATTAGATAGGAGGAGATGAAAGGGGTGACACAATCAGCCATATATTTAAAGCAACTTGAAATCGGTCAGATGCAAAACTATGTCTACCTGATCGGTGACCCAGTTACGCGTGAAGCTGCCGTCGTTGATGCTGCCTGGAATATTGACAAGATATTGAAAGCTGCCGCCGCTGATGATATGAAGATTACCAAGGCTTTTGTTACACATTTTCATCCTGATCATATTGGTGGCAATCTATTTGGCTTTAATATCGAGGGGCTTAACGAGTTGCTCGCGCGTGAGAAGGTCAAGATTTACACTCATAAATCTGAGGCCCCCTATTTGAAGAGGATGATCGGACTAGACGATTCCGATATGATAGCAGTAGAAGGTGGCGATAAGGTTAATGTCGGTAATCTCAGTGTCCAGTTTATCCATACACCTGGCCATACGCCTGGTTCACAGTGCTTCTTGGTGGAAGATCATCTGGTTTCTGGAGATACTCTCTTTATAGGGGCATGTGGCCGTGTCGATCTGCCTGGTAGTAATCCTGAAGATATGTACTATAGCCTTACTACCAAACTCAAAAAACTGCCAGACAATACCATCTTGCTACCAGGACATAGTTATAATGGTAATTCCTCTACCATTGGTGAAGAGAAGCAGCATAACCCTTATCTACGGTTTCAGCGATTGGAAGACTTTCTTACCTCAATGGGTTATTAAAATTGTAATACACAGTTGAAGGGAGACTATGGTAGAGAGGTTCGAATGGTTAGCACAGCAGATAGTATATCGTGAGTTACGCTCTAACCATGATGGTGAGGAGTTACGTTGGGTGCTTACCCACGAAACGATAAAAGATATCGAAACAGATATTGTCTGCAAACGCTCACTACTGCGCCATCCTGGGGTAGCTGCGATTGTGCCGATCACAGCTATGGATGAGCTGTTACTGATCAAGCAATTTCGTTATAGCGTAAAAGATACATTATGGGAGATTCCTGCCGGGACATTACAGGGCGAATGGCGTGATGGTCAAATGGTAGCGTTAGAGACAGCCGTGACGGCAGCAGCGCGCGAATTGCGCGAAGAGGCAGGATTAGTAGCAGGAAGATTAGATTTCCTACAGAAGTTTTATACCACGCCCGGCACATCGGATGGTGTTGTACATCTTTTTCTTGCCTTCGATCTTAGCGAAGATAAAGCGCTGGCAGATATCGGTGAAGTTATCAGCAAAATAGAGCCTTTTTCTATTTCACGTGCCTGCGATATGATTGTCCGTGGTGAGATTTGTGATGCTAAAACAATAATAGGAATATATGGTGCGAAAAGTTACTTGGAGCAGAGAC
>JBFLVQ010000391.1:0-9042 GCA_040758525.1 Acidobacteriota bacterium | reverse complement strand
CCAGTTAAATCAAATCGCAAACAGGCTAAAGGAAGCGAGAATGAAGAGAAGAAGGCGGTACGAGAGAACCGACGTGTCTCTAGTCCTATTTCACCTCCTCCTACACCACAGATACTAAAACAGCAGCCTACCTCAGGAACTTCTAGTAAGCCTTCTATGAAATTGTCTAGAAAGCCTACAGAAAAGAGTGTTGATGCTGAGCGAGTAGCGAAAAAGGCTGAGTCAAATAATGAAGATAATTCGTCGCGTGCGCCCAAGGTATTTAATCAATCTGCCCATGCTCAAGCAGAGCCACAACAGTCTGCATCAACTGTCCCTGCATCACCTAGCTTAATAGGGATGTCGGCAGGCGTAGGAGAACCGCGCAAGCCTGGTAAGGCCAGTCCTGCCAATGCTTCGCCCTCACAAAATAGTTCTCCTGCCCAGACTCTTCTCTTGTCAGCACAGGCACTGGCGAAAAAAGGCCATATTAACCAGGCAATAGAGGAGTGTGAACGTGCGCTAAGATTGGATGGACAATTTCCTGAGGCTTATAACCTTATGGGGCAACTTCTGCTTGAGCGGGGCGAGAACCAAAAAGCGATTGCTGCGCTGGAAAAGGCGCTCAAATTACAGCCCGCCATGGCGGATGCTTATTCCAATCTAGGTCGGGCATTTCTTAAGATAGGTCGCTTTGAAGATGCCGCTATGACCGCTCGTGAAGCGATTAAAATTGATCGTGTTATTCCCGAAGCCTATCATACAATTGGTTTGGCGCTGATAGAGTTGGGCGATTTTGATCGAGCCTTCGAGGCTTTTACCAGGGCATTACGAGTACGGCCAAACTATCCAGAAGCTTATTTGGGGATGGCAAATGTCCAGTTTCGTGTAGGGCATGCTGATGAGGCGATCAGTTCTTGTCAGCAAGCTTTGAAGGCACGTGCCGATTACCCACAAGCCTACTGTTTGTTAGGCCAGGTCTATCGTGCTAAAGGCCAATTCCAAGAGGCTGGATATGTACTCAAAGAAGCGCTACGTATCAAACCTGATTATGCGATTGCATATAACTATCTAGCTCTTAATTACCGTTCCCAAGCAATGATGCAAGAAGCCAAAGAGGCCTGTGCACAGGCGTTGGCAATCGATGCCAAACTACCTGAGGCTCATAACACAATGGGGCTGCTTTATTGTGACAGCAATCAGTATAAGCAAGGTCTAGTCGAATATGAAGCGGCTCTTAAAGTACGACCTAATTATGCAGAAGCACATAATAATTTAGGTCTCTGTTACTTTAAGATGGGCGATCTTGATAGTGCAATCGAACGTTTTGAGAAGGCGATTGAGCTAGAGTCACAATTTGTCCTGGCTCGTTTTAATCTTGCCCTCTGTTTCTTTAAGAAACGCGATAAATATAATGTCAAGAAGCAGTATGAAGCGCTACGCGAACTTGATGCAACACGGGCAGCAAAACTCTATCAGAAAATAAAGACCCTTCTGTAACTACCTACCAGCGATCTCAACAATTAGATATTTAAAAAGTTAGTCTTTATAGCTTCTCTACTACGTATTAGGATATTGTCTAATTATGGACATAGACTATCGAAATGTTTTAGGAGAATTATCTATGAAGAAAGGGAAGCATAAAGCCGGCAAGATTACCCAGTTGGATCTTATTAAATCTCTGCGTACCGGTGTACATAGGCCGACTCAGCAGATGCAGAATAAAAAACGCAAGCAACTCTTACAACCTAAGCACCGTAAGCAGTGGAACAAGATGGATGATAGTTGAGGACTGTTTAGATAAGTTCAAAAACCACCCTAGCAATTCACCAATCTCTTTTTCCACCTTTACTTTTAGTGATAATATAATAATTAAATCCAGATACTTAACTCAAAGGATCAAGAATGCTGGTTTGTCCCGTGTGTCAGACTTTGTATGACGGCTTAAATCGTCAGCGTTGTCTGTATGATTTTACTCCCTTAGAAGAGTATAAATCGGAAGAATCGACACCCAAGATCGATGATACCTTATTACTTGCTGACCGTTATCGGATTTTACATGAACTCGGTGCTGGTGGCATGGCGGTGGTTTATCTTGCCGAGAGAATACATATTGGTGATCAAGCGGCAGTAAAAGTGATGAACCGTACTGTCGCAAGCGATCCAGAATCCTTGACTCGCTTTGAGATGGAAGCACGTTTGGCAGCTTCTGCCAGCCATCCTAATGTTGTTCAGATTTACGATTTTGGCGTTACTAAAGAGGATCTACCTTTTCTGGTAATGGAGTATCTGGAAGGTCCTACGCTTTCCCAAGAGTTGAAAAAGTATGGCACTTTTAGTCTTGAACGTGCGCTAGAGATCTTCCAACCCGTCTGTGCAGCAGTTACTGCAGCTCATAACGCAGGGCTGATTCACCGTGATCTTAAGCCTTCAAATATAATTCTGCAGCAGCTTAAAGGTGGAGGAGAGTTTGTCAAAGTAGTCGATTTTGGTATTGCCAAGACAATGAAAGGACAATCGCATCTTGAAGGTGAATTGACCAGTAAGGGTACAGTGGTTGGTACACTCGGTTATATGTCACTAGAACAGGTGCGCGGTGAGGAGTTAGATCACCATTCTGACATCTATAGTTTAGGAGTGATCTTTTACGAACTGCTCACTGGGCAGTTACCATTTCAAGCTAATAATACAGCACAGATGCTGGTTGCGATGGCAAAAGAGCAACCACGTTCCTTGAAAGGTCTACGACCAGATATTCCTACCAGAATTGAACTGGCTGTTTTTCAGGCGCTCTCAAAAAATCGCAATGAACGCCAACACTCTGCGGCTGAGTTTGCCCAACAATTAGTTGATGCTACAGTACGGGCTCGACCGATATTTGTTCCTCGCCATACAGGTGATGAGCTAGCAAAAGAGTTAGCCATTGCTACTCGTGCTAACACAGATAATCTTACTGCTGTCTCTCGTTGGCATGGCGTAGCTGGAACACTCAATTTAGATTGTTGTTTAGGGCGTGAACGTGAGTTGGAATTGCTTAAAGAGAGCTTCTTGCAAGTGGCTCAGGGGCAAAGTCAACCAATAGCTATTGTTGCTGAGCCAGGCGTGGGTAAATCTCATCTGATACTACAGTATCAACGTTGGCTAGAACAAGAGAGCGCGGTGGTATTGCCAGCCCGCTTTTATGATTATGGCGGTAGCCAGCTTGCCCCTTATCAAGTATTCCTAGATACATTACGGGCATGTTTGCTTGGTGAGCGTCTCCCACCTATTACACAAAAACTTGATGCTGATGCGCTTAAGCAACAGACACAAGGTTCGGTTACTGCACAACTAGCAGAAATTATTCAGTTCAAAACCGGGATAACTCTACCTGGCGAGGCTTTCACGACCGAAGCGCTTGCTGATACTACCGATAAATGGCGTGTCTTTGAAGCAATAACAGAGATTTATAAACGTATTGCACGATCTTCTCCGCTCGTCTTTCTTTTTGATGATCTACATTTTGCTGACAGTTTAAGCCTGGAACTATTGGCTTATATTATTCGCAATACGGCGGGCTTGAGGATTCAGGTAGTAGCCACTGCGCTTACTGAGGCAGCAAAAATTCCTGGACAACCATTGCGAGACTGGTTTACCAAACAGGTTGGGCAAGGAAATTATCGGGAATTGATGCTGACTGGGCTACCTCGTAGTGAAGCAGAGTCACTACTAAGTGCGATTTTTGGCCACATTCAGATTACTGAAACCGCAATTGACTACCTATGGAATGAAACACAAGGTTATCCACTCTATTTAATTGAACTGATAGAACATTTAATGGTTGTTGGAAAGATCGAGCGTACTTCCCAAGGCTGGCGCTGTGATTGGATAGGGCAATTGGAAGTGCCTCCTTCCGTAAACAGTCTAGTGAACACTCGCTTGCGAATATTCAGTCAAGAGGCACTGGATGTCTTTAAGCATGCTTCTGTGATTGGTGATGAGTTCGACTTTGACACGCTTGCCAGGGTGGTAGGTATAGAAGAAGACGATCTAGATAGTATTTTACGTGAAGGAATCTTGGGATGGGTGATTAAAGAGACACCTAATGCGCTAGGAGATTTCTATCGCTTTCACCATAGTATGCTAAGACGCGCGCTTTATAACTCTATGGCAAAAGCCAATCGCCGTCGTGTACATACGCAGGTCGCCAAAGCGTTAGAGAAGTTGCATGGTACAAAAAAGGATCGTGTGATTGGACAGATCGCCTATCACTACTATTGGGGGGGAGAATGGCAACAAGCTTTTGAGCCTGCCTTACGAGCTGGTGAAATTGCCCGTAAGCGTGAATCATTTAATGAAGCGGTGAGATACTTTCACTATGGTCGAGAAGCTTTAGAGCAGTTGCAATCGGCGGCTATTGCCACTAATGCCAAACTGGAAGGGAAACTGCGCACAGGATTAGCAGAAACTTTAATTCTGCTAAATAAGTTTGAAGAAGCAGAGGGCGAGATAACTCGTATTTTCGAATTAGCTAGCCGTCAACAGGATCTACTTTTACGGGCTTGGGGTGAATTCCTGGCTAGTCGGTTAAAACGTTCGCGTGGAGATTTTCAACGTTCCGTTGAACTAGCACGTCTAGGACTAGAATCGATCGAAAATACTTCTCAGCCTGATCTAGAACTACATCGTCGATTACTTCAACAGTTAGGTTATACACTTTGGGCGACTGGGCAGCTTGATGCTGCTTGTGAGCCATTGGTAAAAGCGGTTGAGTTGAGTAAAGCCGCGGGCGATAGCCGTCCTGGTGGTTGGGCATTATCATTTTTGGGGTTGGTACACTGTTATCGTGGCAATGGCACATTAGGACTGGAATTAAGCGAGAATGGCTTACGACTACTGCGTTCATCTTCAGATAAGGTGAGCGAATTATATGCTTGGGAGCGAATAGGTATTGTTTGCAGTATGCTAGGTGATCAGGATCGCGCTAGTTACTATTTTGAGAGTGGGATTGAGCTTGCTCGTACCATCGGCTACAAACCTCAACAGATTGGATTGATGGTTAATTTAGGAGAGGCTTATCGGCTGAAAGGAAATCTTCCCCAAGCCGAACAGGTCTATAATCAGGCATTAGCGATTGCCCGCCAGATCGAAGAGTCGTATGTTGAAGCTTTGTGCTTACAAAATTTAGGCTTAGTAGCCATTACCCGTAAGCAGTTTAGTGAGGCAGAGAGGCTGCTGGAACGGGCTTTAGAACTATTTCATGTTCAGAATCAGCAGAATCAAGAAGCAGAGGTCTATTGGGCGTTAGGCACAGTGCTGGAAGGCTTAGGCGATAAGGAGAGAGCGTTAGTTTGGTATCAGCAAGCCAGCACACTCTGTCAAAAGCTCTCATATTTAGACTATCAATGGCGAGCATTATTGGGTCAGGCGAATATGCTGGTTGCACTAGATCGACGTAATGAGGCTCGTCAGGCTATTACGGCCGCCGTAGCGATTGTCGAGCAGCTTCGCAAACAGTTGCCTGATTGGGCTAATCTCAAGTTATTTCAGGAAGATAAACAGCCTGTCTACGATTTGCTGACAATATTGGAGACAGCTTCTTAGCAATTAAGGCTCAAGTATTTTGCGCAACTATTTCAAATTTGAGCCGATAAATTGACGAGCCGGCCATATATCAACTGGCGACAAAGTTCCCAAAATTACCAATAAACTCATTTGCGCAATTGGAGTCATATCAAGCTATGGTGAACAAGATAGGTAGTGGTGCAAATACTCAGGATCTTTCCATAACTTCCCCAACCAGCGCTCCTGTTGTACCAGCTAATACCCAGACCGCCCCTGCTCCCACAAGTGAAAACAACGATACCAATAGATTAGGTAAAACCGGTGAATTGAGTATCGGTGCTGGACTACTGGCAAGACAGTTACAAAATACTGCTCCATTAAAAACAACTCCTCAAACAGCCAGTATCGTTAACCAGAGTGATGGCTCTGCCACTAGCCAAGGCTACCATGTAGGTGGTGGCTATCACGTAGGCGGTGGTTACCATGTAGGTGGTGGCTATCACGTAGGTGGTGGTTACCATGTGGGTGGAGGATACCATGTTGGTGGTGGTTATCATGTAGGTGGCGGTTACCATGTAGGTGGGCAATTAGGTGATCCCACCACAGGATCGTTTGGTTTAATTGCCAATCCGCCTCAGAGTGCTATTAACAAGGCAGATACCCAGATTGCTGGATTGACAGGTAAAGTTAGAAGCGATTTTAATGCTCTTAGTGATCTTGATAAGAAGCTGATAAGAAATGCGCTTACCTTGCATCCAGAGGCTAAGTTGGAAGATCTTTTGAAATTTAATAAGAATGTTGAGTTCACCCGCTTGGAAAGTGATACAGGAAGCACGGCGTTAAATGTTATTGCCGCTTTTTCTGCCCATGTTTCCCGTCAACCAAATAATCAGGTTGCCAGAAATACTCTTGATACTCTCACTTCTGGAGCGATTAGGTTAGGCTTCTTGCAGGATAATGTTGAACTCTTTGGTCAAGCCGATAACTTGAAAGGAGAAGTCTCTCTTAATCTAAATAATCCTGCCATTACAGCAGCAAATGCTTATAGCGATAACCCACAAGCTTATCAAGCCCTAATTAGAACCTTAGCGCATGAAGTAGCACATATTGATCATAATATGATTAATTGCACTCATTGTAAGAATGGCGAGAAGGTTGAGTATGAAGGGGCTAAATATAGCGATAAGAATCTTGCTGCCGAGATTCTTGATGAATATAGCGCACAATATACAGCAATAGTTGCTGCTACTGGTAAGTCACCAACACCTAGTGAGATGCGTAATTTCTGGCTTACTCTGGTAGGCAGGTCTTCAAAGGATACCAGTGCTAGCTTTTATAAACCACTAGCAGAAGCACGCAAAACCTCTTCGCGCTATGATGAGGTTTTGAATGATATCAATAGTCTACTTGGTAACAATAGATTGGTAACACCAGAAGATCTACGAGATCGCTTACTGAAAAAACTGGATAGTGGGGTGCGGGGAAAATTTGTCTTAGGTGTTATTCCTTTTGTTTCTGTTCAAGACCGTGATCGTACATTGGATGACACCACATACTTGAAGGCTTTTAATATTGCTAAGCTAGACAACCGGTTGGAGCGTAAGATTCCTGCTGATATTGCTCCCAAGACTTGGTGGGATAGCATGTGGGAGTAGATTTCTTTATTTGGTAATTGGGCTTTAATTTTTCCCCCGCAGGTTGTTTTCCTACAGCCTGCGGCTCATTATTTTGAGGAGCAAGATGAGTATAGAGGAGATAATACTGGCCGATGCTAAATCCCGCAAACCAGAATATGCTGCCCGTCTAATACTAGTTGAAGTTCAACCAGAAGGTTTACCGGCAGGAATAAGACATTTTTCTCTCCAGATTGATCGACTTTTTGACTATATACCAATTAATTATATTGTCATTGGTGATGAATATTATTGTTCTTTAGTAAAGGATGATTTTGCCAAATTACTTTGGCGCTTTAATCTGCTTGCAGAGAAGAGACTGACGGCAAGATCGCTTGTGACGCTTTTTCTCCTTATTGGCTCGCCTTCCAGAGATAGACGTATGGTTGAGAGAATCGAAGATATTACTCTCCCTACTAAATTGAAACAGCCAGAGCCGCGACAGTATGCTCAGTTGATTACCCCGCCTAGTCTACAAAATATTGATGATAAGATAGAGGCTCGTTTTTCCTGTTTTAATATTCGATCAAATAGTCTGGAGAATTTTTTACTGAGCGTTAACACAGACTACACAATTGGCTTTGAAATCAAAGAGCACCCTTTACCAACTGATAGTTAAAGCATGTCACGTTTCAAACCAGCCAGACCTGGGCGCGGTTGCGAGCTTAAAGGACGGCTGGGAGCAATATTTTTCCTGGTTGATAGTAACTGTTCACGTGCATTAGCCTCTAGACTCAATAATTCTTCTTGGGAAGGGATTTTTAAGTATTCATTATGGGTTATAATCCATTTCAGTAGACCTTCCAAACGCATCAATTGAAATTCTAATTTTTCCACTCGTGCATCCAAGCTGCTCTGTGTATTCAAACTTTTACCTCCGTTGAAAGTTAATCTACTTTGGCGCAAACCATGATGAAACTGGCTATCCTAGGGATGCCATTTTTTTGATTAAAATGGAACTGATTTTAGCGGAACGCGATAGTATACTTATAAAATAGATCTAATATACGCCGAGGTTCAGCTATGAATAGATGGCAACAACTGCTTCTCGCCTTTACCTGTTTATTGATGGCCTATTTTAGTGGGGCAAAAATAGCCGATCGCTCAAATAAAACGATTATCAAAAAAATGCCTGCAATTGTTAAACCGGTGAGAACTACGATTACAAGCAGGGCTAATCTGGGCGTTGGTATGGGTGAGGTAATAGACTTCTCTTTATTAGACGAGTCTGGTAGATCTCGTACTTTTTCTGAGCTAAGAGACGGTCATCCTACCCTGGTCTATTTTTTTGCTGGCGGTTGTCGTCACTGCCAAAGTCTGCTGCCACAGATGGAGTCTTTGACCACACGTGTACGTGAGCGTGGCTATCGTGTTGTAGGGATACAATATTATGGCTCGCCTGAACAGGGTAGGGAATTCCTTGATAGGTATAAGCTTCCTTCACCAATTTTGGCCGATTCTCAGGCAGAGGTTTGTAGTCGCTTTAAGGTAGGCGAGTTTACTGTGTTTCTTGTTGGTGCCAACAATAATCTATACTTTCGTGAAGTTATTAATGGCTCGAATTGGCCTGGTGAAGCTATCATTGATGATGTATTAGCACAGGGCGGTAATGCTGTGGTGGAAGGTTTTGAGCCAGCGGATTCAGTTAATATAGAGCGGTTTGCTAATACTATTCTTGCTAATCAACCCAATCTGCAACGCTTATATAATCCTATATCGATCAGCCTAATACTCTTAATTATTCTCACTGCTTTTGTGATGTTAGTAGCTACTAATGGATCTTGGCTGCCTGTGCTTGCTGCTGGAGAGCTTTTATTGATGGGAGTAGTCTATGATCTATGGCTTT
>JBFLVQ010000390.1:0-9049 GCA_040758525.1 Acidobacteriota bacterium | reverse complement strand
GCCCGCGTATACGCAACGATACGCGGGCGGTATTTTTTTATCCCATTTCCAAAGGAGGAGAGAGGTATGAAGATCCGGTCAAGGGAGATAGAAAAAATTATAGAGGGATTTGAGCAATGTACCGTGTTGCCAGCTGATTTTACCCATCAGTCACACCTCACCGTGGCATTGAGCTATCTATTGCAAGAATCTTTGTCAGAAGCCACAGTACGCTTTCGTACCAATATTCTACGCTTTGCTGCCCATTATGGACTGAAGGCTTATCATGAGACTATTACTATCTTTTGGTTAAGATTGATCTATAAATTTATTAGTGAGAGACGAGACAAGATCAATACTCCAGGCTTGATCGAAGAGTTGCTTAAAGAGTTAATTGAGCAATACAGCAGTGCAAAAATAATCTACCAATATTACAGTAAAGAACTCCTCTCTTCAGAAAAAGCCAAACAGGAGTGGATCGAGCCAGATCTCAAACCACTCGACATTTGACTGCCATAGCTAGTAAAGACAACTAACAAAGAGAAGGGCACAATATTATGGCAACAGCATATCTTGATAGAAGATTACGAAGGTTTGGCAGGTTGTGGTGCCAGCACTCCCAGTACTCTACCGATCAAGGCCATCACTGCAGCAAACAAAGGACCGAAGATCAGACCACCAACACGTGCACGCAAGGCATCTGCCATAGGTACCACAGTGCCTTCTGGTACATTCAACGCATCCCAATGGATAAAATAGGTATTCAGATTGGCGGCATAACTAATAAAAGTGGCGGAAAAGATCAGAATCTGCGCAAATAGGCCAATAACCGCACCAACTAGTGCTGCACCTAGCCAATTGAACCCACCCACACGACCAGAGAGGGCACCAAAATAGATACTGCTGATCATTGTGATACCAACAACGGAAAAGATCGCATTACCACGTGGCGTATAAGGAACGCCTCTTAATCCCAACATGAATCTGCCAATTGCATAAATAAGAATCATTAACAATGGTAGACGAACAAATCGCAAGACTTTAATGAACATAGCAATCAATCCTATCAGGAAATGGAGTTGGGTTATTAATAGCCGTTGTAACCCAACTAGTTATTCGGTATCGGTTACTTTGTTTGGCGGAACACGACTATCGCTCCGATCGCCAGAAACTTTTTTATTACCAGAATTTTTGCTGGAAAAGATCCCATACCTATCCGGCACATAGGTAGTATCAACCGGTTCTGCTCGTACTGATCTATTTGGCACAGCTAGATTATCATTTTTAACTGGTGGTAAAGTTGTTTGACTCTCTATCGCCCTTACTGAGATCTTTGGATTAATATCAATGCTAAAAAATGCCACTGTTCCCATCACTACTACTAGTCCAGTAACTATTAGAAAAGCAACTCGTACAAAGTTATATGACACATTCAGTTGTAGTAGGCGGGTAATCAGGTTAATACGAATGGCAATCAGATTGACAAGCAGATGGAAACGTAGATTTGCCCACTGCGATAGTGTCATATCGGTATTGGGTAGGATCAGAATCTGTGCTGGGACATCTTGACAGCGCTGACAGATACCCTGTTCAGGTTCAAACATATCCATTTGATGGCAGATTTCGCAACGCGTCGGGAGTGATTGAGTTTTAATCTTTAACTTAGTCATAATCGCCTCTATCTGCTCAAGATTATACTCTTTGCCCCAGATGTCTTCGAGCCGTTTAGCCACCAATCATTTTTCTGTTACTACCTCTCTCACTGATTCGATTACATAATCGATCTCAGTATCAGTAAGTTTTGTATATAGAGGTAATGTTATAGTGCTGTTGCCAATATGTTCGGCAATAGGAAATACGCCTGGATGGAAGCCAAAAGTTTCATGATAAAACTTAAGTAGGTGAATAGCGCGATAATTGACTGCCACACTAACACCACGCGCTTGTAGGCGGGAAATGATCTCATCACGCTTGGTTGGTTCAACCCAGATTGTAAAAAGATGGCGTGCACTCTTAGTATTGGCTAGCACACGTGGAAAAGCTAATCCTGGCACATCGGTAAAAGCCTGCTCATAGCGCTGACAGATCTCTTCACGACGCTTAAGATACTCTTCAACCCGCGCTAGTTGTGGGAGCAATAGCGCGGCTTGAATATTACTCATATTGTATTTCCAGCCTAGCATCTCCATATCCCAATGCTGATAGCGGCCACTGTAGCGATCTGCTGCAGAGCGACTCATACCATGTAAGGCGAGTTTACGTAGCTGTTCGGCCAACTCATCATTGTTTACTCCTATCGCACCACCTTCACCACAAGTAATACTCTTGGTGGCATAGAAACTGAAGCAGGCCGCATCGCCTAGCTGTCCAGGCCGTACACCATCTCTCACTCCTTCCAAACAGTGCGCAGCATCCTCGATAATTTTTAGACCATAACGATCAGCCAACCTACGTAAGCCACGCATATCGCAAAGGTGACCATATAGATGGACTGGAATAATTGCGCGTGTACGTGGAGTAATAATCTCCTCTAAACGTGTAACATCAAGATTGCCTGTTTCTGGTTCGACATCAACAAAGACTGGTCGCGCTCCTGCGTGTAGAATGGCATTGGCACTAGCAATAAAAGTGAGGGGAGTAGTGATTACTTCATCACCTGGGCCGATATCAAAGGCGAGCAAGGCAAGGTGTAGTGCTGCTGTACAACTCATCACTGCTACACTGCGAGTAATACCCAAATAGTCGGAGAGTGCTTGCTCAAATTGATAAACTGTCTCACCAGTAGTAAGAAAGATCGAGTCAAGGGCGGCAAGAATACTCTCTTTCTCAGCAGCACCAACATTGTGACGATAAAATTCGACTTTCATCAGCTCCTCGAAATTAGATATACGCCCAGGCAGATGGTAATGACACCTATAAAGCGTGTTGGTGTGATCGGTTCATTTAGAAAGAGCGCAGAAAACAGCATTACCGCTACAAAGCCTAAGCTCGTGAATGGATAGGCAAAGCTCAATTCCAGTTTAGAGACGGCGGCAATCCAAGCCAGCGAAGCAATAAACGCAAGCGCAAAGCCGGCGATCACATAGATGTTAAGCAGCGCCTTAAAGAGGAAGATCGCACCATCATATAGATTGGCAGGCATCTGACCAAGGTTGTTAGTGGCATGCTTAAGCATTAGTTGCCCAACTGCCGTACACAGTACCGTGATAAAAATACATATGTAGGCCAGGGCACGCGATTCCATATCAATAGTACTCCACTTTACCGGTACGTGTCTTAATTGGTACATGCTTCATCCAGAGCAATTTCTTCCACCAATCAAGATTTTTTCTATACCATTCGATAGTTTTGGTCAGACCAGCTTCAAAGTTAGTAGTAGCACGCCATTCCAGTAGCTGCTCAGCGCAAACTGTTGAGGCAATGTGATGCTGTACCTGACCAGGCCGCTCACCAATAAACTGAATCAGCGAGGCTGGTTTGTCCATCAGATTCAAAATCTTTTTGGCAATGGCAAGCACATCTAGATCACAACCCGAGCCGATGTTTATCACCTTTCCTTTAACAGTGTCGAGCTTTGCATGCAAAACCCTATCGATTGCCTCGCAGGTATCGCTTACATAGGTCCAATCACGACGACTTGAGCCATCGCCATGGACAGTGAGTGGAGTATCAAGCAGTGCGCTAGTAATAAAACGCGGGATCACTTTCTCTAAGTGTTGATAAGGGCCATACTGGTTGAAGGGCCGTACGATTACTGCAGGTAGATCATAGGTTGCCCAATAGGAATAGACTAGCCGATCAGCACCCGCTTTAGCACTTGCATAGGGTGTCATAGGATTGAGTGGATGCTCTTCGGTCATAGGTGCGGTGATTGCAGTGCCATAGACCTCTGAAGTAGAGATATGAATAAATCGCTCTACCCGCGAGTGCTCTAACACAGTGCTAGCTACTGTCTGTGTGCCTAATACATCGGTTTCGAAAAAGATTCGATCATCAAAGATCGAGCGTGCTACATGCGATTCAGCCGCGAAGTGTACCACCGCATCCGACTTCGCTACCAACATATCGACCAGTCCACCGTTATTTACATTACCATACCAGAATTCGAAACGGTTACTCTCTTTGATCTCATCGGGAAGATTTTCAGGATTACCTGCATAGGTGAGCAGATCTAGCACCAAAAGCCGGTAGTCAGGGTATTTGTAGAAGAGGTGGCGCACAAAATTGCTGCCGATGAATCCGGCGCCGCCTGTGATAAGGATTGTCTTCAAAGGCTTATTCCTCGCTTTCCACTCTCTTTTCGCCGGTTAGTATGGCGAGACTTTCTGGCCCATGATTAAACAGCAAGTCGATTATCGATAAGTATGGTATAAACGAACCATGCAACTGTCGATAGTAGGGATGCTGGTAGCCATGATATTCAATATTAACACCCGCGCTGGTAAAGAGTTTCTCATCTAAGTAATCACGCGCCGCATCTCCAGTTAGATAATTGCCTGCTCCCAGCCGCTGACAGATATTTAGCAATCGTAGACTACTGCTTCCTTCTACCTGTAATTCTGAGGCCAATATAAGTGGCGTATTGATACCAAGCCAGTCAGCACAAGTCTTGATCAGCGCGATATTGAGATCAAGTAAGCGTTCTGGTCGTGCTGCTAGACTTGCCACTAGGCCAGCATAATAGTGTTGGAAGAAGGGCGCATGTATATAATTAGCTTTCAATGAACCTAGATGCTTGTGTACCCAATCCTGGCTATAATCTATCTCTGCTTTGTTGATCAACTGTTGATAGCGACCACGATTTATCACTGGTACAGTAAGCCAATGCGCGCCTGCCGGCGTCTTGATACGGTTGCGACTGCGCCAATCTCGCCGTGTATACTGCACATCATCATAGATAACAAAGCGATCGCAGCGATACAACTGGTCGAAAAAGCCCAGCCAAGGAAGATAGCCTGGTTGTAAGATAACAATCCGCATTGGTCTAATAGATACTTGAAGGTGGAAATGGTATCCAATTCAGCGCCTGCTGACAAGGGCGGCAGCCTAACAGTGTTCAGCTTGACTACCTACAGTGTGGAAGCCATAATTGACTGGCCCATCCCTAGAAGGATAACTTATGGAAAATATCACGCAACGCCTGCAGATCAAACAGATCGACGAAATTGTCGAGACAGAGAGCCAATGCCGCATAAGAGTGACGCTTGCCAATAGAGATAAAACTTATTATGGTGAGCGTACTGGTAATATTGATTTAATTGATTTAGATGCCAAGCTTACTCTAGCAGTACAGGCAACGCTTGATGCTATCACATTAGCATTGATCAAGCCGATCAGTTTTGAACTCAAGGGTATCAATGCTAATGAGATATTTGAAGGACTTGGCGAAGGCGTAGTGGTAGTGGTAATAAGCACATATGACGGAAAGTCTGATATTGTTATGCCAGGCTCTTGTCGTATTACCGGTGATATCGTAGAAGCAGTCGTGAAAGCTACTCTAGATGCCACTAACCGTATTACGGAGCCTTATCTGAGTTAGTGGTTAGAACAGTAATCAACGTATATCAGAAAAGAAGAGATCTCGATGTGTGTCCTTACGATGTCGTCCATAGGCATGCATTAGCGCTAGTACCTTTAGGGTGGCGCGATAGATGCCAATGGCGCGAAACTTACGTGCGCTGGTGATAACCGAGAGGGGTAGACAGATAGGACGGGACACCTGCCGTAGTCGTTCACTAAATTCAATATCCTCCATAACAATCGATTCTTTGAAACCATTCAGTCGTGTAAACAACTCACGTCGGATAAGTAGACCTTGATCGCCATAGATTATATGGGTAAAGCGAAAACGTAGATTATGAATCAACGACACAATACGTAGCCAAGGATGACGGCTATCAAAGCGGTGCCAGAAACAGCCTACTTCAAAACTAGCCTTTGCCATTAACTGCGTTAGCGTTGCAATGGTATTCTTCTCAATGAGAGTATCAGCATGCAGAAAGAGTAACCAATCACCACGTGCTGCTTGTGCTCCAGCATTCATCTGACTACCACGTCCTTTGATTGCTGTGAGTATACGTACACCTGTGCGTGCCTGTGCTACCGCTAATGTGTTATCATTGCTGCCGCCATCAACAATAATGATCTCATAATCACCCGGCTGTGTAAGAATTGTATCAAGACATTGGCCTAGAGAGTTCTCCTCATTGAAGACCGGTATTACAATTGAAAGCATATTAATCCTTACTTATCTGCTTGCGGCAACAACATCCTTACGTGCCTGATCGTTAATGCGCCAGTCATAATCTATATACTCAATACGTAATGTAGATAATCGTGCTAGCGCCTGTTGTCGTGTTGGTGAGAGATAGCGTTTCAAATAGTCAGTGATCTTTCGCTCTCTCTCCTTACCCGGTAATACGTGTAGAAAATCATTTTCAAACCAGTCAAAGATCTTTGAGAGATAGAGCCGATTCTGCTGCTCATCGATCCGTACATTACGCTCTTCGTTGATGAATTTGTGTGCTTGTGCCTGCAACTGCTCTTCAAGCCGTTCAGGAAAGTAAGCCTCATTAGCAAGTCTTGGACAGCCTTCAGAGGCGCACACAATAGCAAAATGTATACGTGGTTCAGAAAATTGTTTGCGTATGATCTCATTCTCCAGCTTGCGTAGACTGATCTTCTCACCACCAGTAACGAATTTAAGCCGCCAGAAGAAACCATAGAGGGCATAGATATCACGTACGCTGTCGGTAGGATAATTATCGATCACACCACGTAATACAAAAGCATTATAAGCATTGATCCAATAGGCAAGACGCGCGGCACGGTCAGGAAAGAGAGTTGGAACATTAGTTGGACTTGTGCGTGCAAGCATCTCTATGTAAGCATCCAGTTCGCCACGTTGCGCCTTAAGAGCAGTGTAATTGACATAACCTCGTGCATCGACAAACTGCCGCAAAACATGATCAAACAGGCTATGATCAAACTTCTCACTACCCGCCTGAACAGGTAGTGCTGCCACAAGAATGATAAATATAAGACTCAGTAGACGCGCTAAACCAGTACGTGCACACATAGCTCTCTCCAAATGACTTTTTTCTCAATTCGGCTGCTACCTATTAATTGTGCAATAACTAATTATCTTCTTGGTTTGCCAGACGTGCAAGCAGGGTTTAACCATTGCCTGATAATTTCTCGGGTAGGTTATGAAAAAGCAGCGGAGTGTAGTACTTACAGATCAGAACGATCTAAGGGGATTTTACCTACAACCTTATCATTGTTAAGGTTAATCTCAATTATTATTCAGGCCGTCTGTTTAAGGCCGCCTAGCAGCAACTGTTCAGCCTGTTTAATATGGCTGCGCTTACGTGCTACTGCCAAACAGTAGCGCTGCCGTTTTTGACAGACAGAGAGCAACCGGCTACCTGCCATAAATGGCTCAAGCACGGTCATCTCAGGTTGTGTGAAATTTTCTACCAGCAGTTCGTATAACCATTCCTCGCGCTCTTCGGCAAGTCGTGTGGTGCTAGTAGATATATTGAGCAAGCCATTGACGTTTGGCAACGGTCCACCAAGAGGCGTATCTTTAGCTGCCCAGATGAGCGCTGCTACTGCCTCATCCGTACCACCATTCCAAAGATAAGTGGTATGGTAGTCTAATCCTACCTCTGTGATTGCGTTTACATAAGCCCCGATTGCCTCTAATGGAGCAAAAACAAATAGCGAACCATGCATACGCAAGAAAAGCTCAGCATATGGCAACCAGCTTGTATCTGGCCGACAACGATCTAGCGGCGTGCGCATGCGCGCACCCGTAGAATGCATCAAAGGTGGTGGTACAGCTACGATTAGATCAAAACCACCTATTAGCTCACTAGGCGTGCCAGCTTGTTCAGAATCATCCAAACACCAGGGGAACTCACCATGCATTATTGACCAGTAGGGCGTGCGGGCATGTCCTTCCGATATTCTGGTACTAGGATAAGGAACAGTGATCGCAGTAGAGACCATAGCCTTCAGCTCACTAGAAATTGGGGAATAAAAACTCTGATCACCAATCTATAGATCTAGCGCCCCTAAGTCAAGGGTAAAGATCCAGCGAGGGCACATTATTTAGTAGTAACTTCGCTTTTAAACATTTATCAGCCAATTGTTCTCGCCGGTTACCAGCAAAAACAGCATAGCAAAAAATAGGCGAAATAGCAATGGTTCTTTAAATAGCAGGTCAATACTGTTTGCTTGTCAATATAGGCTTTGATGTAGAATGCCACTATGGTTAATTTAATGATTTACACAACACATTTAGAGTTGCGCCCTTTTGCTGAGAGCGATCTAGATGCAATACATCAACTGTGGATTGATGTAGAGATACGTCGTTACATTTTCGATGGTAAGATCATTGCACGCGACTTTGTAGCAGAGGAGATTGCTGCTAGTATGGCCCGTTTTACTGAGGATGGTACAGGGTTATGGTCAGTGGCTCAGCGTGGTATAGAAGCAATGATAGGTTTTTGTGGTTATCGACACTTTCACGAGCCACCTGAGTTAGAGCTCCTTTATGGTATTAGTCCTGCCTATTGGGGTAGGGGACTAGCCACCGAAGCGACCCGTGCGATGATTAGATATGGGTTTGAGCAGATCGGCCTAGACCTGGTAAAAGCAAGTGCAGATGCTCCCAACACAGCCTCGTTTCGTGTAATGGAGAAGGCCGGCCTACAGTTTGAGAAGCGCATTATGGCAGGAGGTTTGGACACAATATATTATGCGCTACAACGCAAAGACTTTCAGCCGGACGACTCCTATTATCAATTAACCCAGCGTTGATATGCTACAAATATGCTATTGGGAACGTAGTTCCTGTAATTGATTAATATGGCGTATCTCATGATAAGCGATAAGTGAGATCCATCCCACACCAGTTATATTGCCAATCGATTTAAGAGGATGTGGTATAGAGATGGAAGCAAGCTCATCAACCGTGGTTTTGCTCAATATCTCCAATAGCGTAGCGCGGGATTGTTTAAGTAGTTCAATACTCTCTGTAAGTGGCGGCGCATCCTTCGGTAAT
>JBFLVQ010000389.1:0-9065 GCA_040758525.1 Acidobacteriota bacterium | reverse complement strand
GCAGTTTTATACTAAGATTAGCAGAAGCAGCCTCAACAGGTCTGTTATTGCCACCATTTAATCTATTTTCTGTTGGCGGTGGTGTAGGAATGGCGGCTGGATCGACTAGCGGGGCAGCATCACGCATAATAAAGGCATAATCGATTGCGCCAGTACGGGCGGCCTGGGAAGGTAATGTGGCGGTGAAGGCCGCCACTACCTCATCCCCGCAGGTTGGACACTGTTTCATACCCTTCCTGACATCAGAACCACAACTTTGACATTGCATGGGCACACATCTCACCTTTCCGATATGGCTGGTTGAGCAAGTTTGGGATGCTCCCAATTCAGGTGGTGTTGCCTTGGCGACCTATTTGAAAGCGTCAACAACTTTTTTGCCAGCATTGGCAGTGCTCTTGCCGGCTACTTTGGCACCTTTAGCAGTGCTTTTGCCAGCCACTGTGGCACCCTTGGCGGTACCCTTGGCAGCATATTTGGCACCTGTTGCTACTCCACTAGCAGCACCTGTCGCGGTACGGCGTGCTACCCCATGACGGCGCTTACGGGTAACCTTGACCCCAGTACGACGCTCTTCAGGTGGTGATTCTGATTCTGCTTCAGGTAGCGACTCTTCAGAACTAGTGCGCACACGGCGTGGACGTGTATTCTCATCTTCAGCACGCGTCGGCACAGCCTGGCTGAGCAGTAGCAGCACCAACACCAACAGCAGTGTGAGTCGGAAAGGTTTCAGTCCATACATAAACTTAATCCTCCTAATAAGCTTCATCTTACGCCAGCCTAGAGACTGGTGCAAGATCTAACACCAATAGCGGTTGTACTAGGATTCACTTTAACCACAATGGGTTGGCCGTAGTGATTGAGGATTTAACAAGAGTTCACCGCTACTCTTTTCCCTATCAATAAAATTGTATCAAACCTCTGGTAGATAGATCTTAAAGGTAGTGCCAACATCAACAACAGAATCGAACTCAATACGACCATTATGTAGTTGTACGGCACGGAAAGCCTGCGCCAAACCTATACCATTACCGTTCTGCTTGGTAGTGTAGTAGAGCTGGAAAATCTTTTCCCGCACCTCCTGAGGAATACCTACACCACGGTCAGACACAGTGATCAATGCATAGGAGCCAGCACGCTTAGTCCTGATATGTAGTGGACCACCACTAGGCATTGCCTGGCAACCATTTAGAATAATATTGAGAAGCGTCTGTTTAAGTAGATCGGCATCGCCGTTGACACGTAGAAATTCTGGGCTGAGCTCCTCACATAGTTCTACTTGGTGAGCAGCAGCCTCGGCAGCAGCCAAGCGTGTGACCTGATGCACTAGATCATTAAGGTCTATGGGTACCAGGTTAATTTTTACTGGTCGAGTAAAGTTAAGGAATGTTTGCACAACACGGTCGAGTCGTTTGATCTCAGAGCTAAGGATATCTAACTGTGGAGTGATATCAGCAACTGGTTGAGAGAGTTTTGCCCGCAAGATCTCTAGATGAATCACCATTGCATTTAGTGGATTCTTTACCTCATGAGCAACTCCTGAAGTGATACGTCCAAGCGCAGCCAATTTGTCGGAATAGTCTAACTGGGACTGGAACTGTTTGAAGGAGTCGAAATCGCGTAGACTGACCAGTAGACCCACTGGCTCGCCTTTATCTTCTATATATTGCACAGAAGTGAGCACCTGGCGTGGTCCGGTACCATTCTCGCTGACTACCATGACATGCTCAATCGAGCGGTGTGACTCCTTAACACGTTCCAATAATTCGATCAGAGGATGATGTGAGCCAATCATATCTTCAAGCTTAGCGCCTACCAGATCAATACCTGCCACGCCTAGCAGATGATCAACCTTAGGGCTCATTAGAATTACACGTCGGTCGGCATTGAGTAGTAATAATCGCTCCTCTATATTGCCAATGATCTGGGTAAGACGACCACGTGTTGTCTCAAGTTCGGTACGCTCGCCTGCCAGTCGTTTGCCAAGCAGTTGTAGCTTGTTGACAACACTACCAGCAACACTGCCAAGCTTTTGAGGATCCTCTTGGATATTCAGTTCACCCTGCTCCAGTTTCTCTATCTGGTTAATAAGTGTCTCCATAGGCCGTAGCAGTAGATTGGCAGAGTGGAAAGCAACAAAGATTGCTAGCACCAATCCGCTTAAAACCACAAAGATGTTGATGCCAACGGCGTCTGCGATTATCCCACGCAATTGGGAAGCGGGTACGCCAAAGCGTATCGTTATGCCTAAAGCCTGCTGATTGTCATAGCGTCCTAATGAGATTGGAAAAGAGTAGAAATAGATCTCATCTCCCCAGGCAAGGCTTGCCATTTGTATCAATGGATTACGGTCAAGCAGGGACTGCATATCAACCTGCCCTACTTCGCGGTGGCGATCGCGTTCCAGATCAACGGCCGCTAATGACTTGCCAGATTGGTCAACAATCGCGGCATACCTAAGCACTGCAACTCTATTTACCGCTGTCTGTAAGGCTGCACGAACATTCATATCATTGCTGATTGAGGCAGCCGACAAATATGTTTTCTCGCGTGTTATTGTTGCTTCTAGGGCACGGTAGATCTGCTCCCGCGCTAGTGTAAGTTGTGATTCCACACCAGTAAGTTGGCTCTTGGTAAGGTAGGCAAGATTAAAGATAAACATCACGCCGCCCAAGACTGCAATGAGCAGCGTAGTCAGTTGCAATTGCCGCAGTATGATGGTTCGCCGTGGCACCATTTTTAATTTCGTATCTTAGATTTCGGCAATATGCAATTCTAAGATCGTCCGGGCATACTGTTCCAGCTCTGTGCGCCGCTCTGCTCTTCTTCTGCCTCGCGATAGACCTTAAGCTTATTATGCAGTGTCTTGAGACTAATCTGCAGGATCTCGGCAGCACGCGTCTTATTATTATCTGTCTTAATAAGCGTTTGTAGGATGACACGGCGCTCAACCTCTTCAAGCGGCAACCCCACCGGCAACATCATTACATCAGTGGCATGTTGTGGTTTCTGATTGATCAGATGAGGAGGTAGATAACGCTTGTCGATCGTTTCGCCATCGCAGATGATCACAGCACGCTCGATCACATTGCGTAGCTCACGCACATTGCCCGGCCAGTGATGGCATAGCAGCACATCCAGCGCATCGTTGGAGATAATACGCGCAGGGCGATTATGCTTACGTGATAGTTCATCAATCATATATTGGGTAAGCAATGGAACATCATCACGTCGCTCCCTCAAAGGTGGTAGCTTAATTGTGATGACGTTAAGGCGATAGAGGAGATCTTCACGAAACTCCCCCTTACGCACCGCCTCCATAGGATCTTTGTTAGTAGCTGCGATTACCCGCACATCAACAGGGATCTCTTTAGGTGAACCTAAGCGACGCACCTGCCGGTCTTCTAGCACACGCAACAGTTTCGCCTGCAACATAGGCGGCATCTCGGCAATCTCATCAAGTAGTAGTGTACCTGTATGAGACAGTTCAAAGCAGCCTATACGACGTTCTGCCGCACCGGTAAAACTGCCTTTCTCATGGCCAAATAACTCCGATTCCATTAATGTTTCCGGAATTGCCGAGCAATTGATGGCGACAAAAGGAGCAGCTTTGCGCGGACTGAGATTATGGATTGTGCGTGCAATCAACTCCTTTCCTGTACCCGACTCGCCTGTGATCAGAACTGAGGCAGAGCTAGGCGCCACCTGTTCGATCAGTGTGTATACCTCACGCATTACCTGTGATGAGCCGACTAGATGGCCAAAGACACCATACTCACGCAATTGGCGGCGCAGCGTCTCATTTTCACGGCGTGTTGCACAGTAATCGACTGCTTTTGACAATACTACCTTGAATTTAACTGGATCAATCGGCTTCTCCAAGTAATAGAAAGCGCCTTCCTCTTGAATCGCGCGCACTGCCATCTCAATGTTACCCTGGCCTGTTAGGATTATTATTATCACATCAGGCATGACTTCGCGTATCTCACGTAGCAGCCCAAAGCCATCTAGCCTAGGCATAATCACATCAGTGATCACAACCTCTGGTTTAAGCTGTTGAATTAGATTGAAAGCATCTAGGCCATCGACAGCTTGTGAGGTTTCATAACCCCAGGCAGCCACTAGTTCACACAAGCCCTGACGCGAGCTGGCTTCATCATCGACAATCATTACCTTTGGTTTCGTCATCTTCCAATCCCAATAACGTGAGCGTGCCGCCGCAGCGACAATAATAGATGAGCTGCGCCGGCCAACTTATTCTATATCTTTGTGGGGAGCGCTCGATTCCTGCTAAAGTGTAGCATAAAACCGAAGCAGGCTCTCCTTTTTCGGAAAAAATGTTGAAATGTGAAATAAGCGGCTGCATAATTGGAGTGCCTGCTCTTAGTTCTTTGGCACCTTTAAGATGCAGGAGCACCCGAGAAATTCTGTGAGCAGCCTGCTACTATCGACTGCTTACGCCCGCCGAGGGATACGATGACGACAGGCCGATGGATGATAGTTACTGCGGAATTATCCGAGAAGCTGGCTGCTGGCCGTACTGCGCTCAAAAGTGGTGATAGCGAGCGCGCAATATCTCTGTTCAGCGAGGTACTAGTCACCGAGCGTGTCACACCTGAGCAAGAAGTAGAAGTGCGATGTCAATTGACCGAATTGCTAGAGCGCGTAGGCCGCTATCAAGAGGCGCTTAAAGCGATTTCAAAATATGAGTCAAACTCTGCACAAGCTGAGATTCCTAAACAGGCAATGGCGCAAGTATGGCTACGTCTTGCTAGTCTGTATCGTTGGTTAAATGAGCCACCAAAAGCGATCTCTTACGCCAATACCAGTCTGCGTATCTATTCAGATATAAAATATGATCCGGGCTTAGGAGCAGCACATGCGCTACTTGGCTATGTCTACTGGATGATCGACGAATATGCGATCTCGCGCGATCATCTACTAGCCGCGCTTGAATCACAACGCCTGATAGGCGATGCGCACTCACTTGCTCAAACCTATTGGAACCTTGCCCTCGTCGATAGCCTTGAAGGCCGTCGTGATGAAGCTAAACAGGACTGTTTAACTGGACTCGACCTACTTGAAAAGGAAGCCGTAGAGCTTACCGTACAGGATCACCTTATCTTTGGCAAACTGCTTAATAACCTTGCCTTCATTGATACTGAAGAGGGCAATATTCACAAAGCAGTACAAAATTACGAACGCTCCATAGAGCATTGGTCACATGTTGAGGATAAGAATTTTATTGCGCTGGCTTACAATAATCTTGCTGATGCACTGCTGCTAATAGGTGACTGGGACCGCGCTGAATCAGCATTGCAGTCGGCTATGCGGCTTTTAAAGAGTAGTCAAAGCAAACGAGACGAAAGCGCGGTACTTAACACAATGGGTAAGCTGCATTGCCTACAAGGTCGCTTTGAACAGGCTGAGACCAATCTTAAACGTTCTCTTATGCTCGCCGTTGAGAGTGGCGCAAAATCGCTTGAGGCAGCCGGCTGGCTTGCGCTTGGTATGGTCTACTATGCACGTACCGAGTATCAGGAAGCAGTCAAACATATCGAGCATTGCTTAGCAATCGAATCCAAGATTGGCCGTGTTGTAGATATGGCAGAGACCTACAGCCACTTGGGTGATACTTACTTGGCACTGCTTGAACCGGATGCTGCCGAGGAATGTCTACGTCAAGCGCTTAAGCTGTTACGCAGTAATCCTAATCTCTACCATAGTGGACTGGTAACACGCCTAGAGGGCAAGTTAAAAGCTCACCGAGGCGCACAGGATGAAGCAATCTCATCATTAGCACAGAGTATTTCGATCCTAGAATCGATCAGCTACAACTATGAAGCAGGACTCTCTCACTATGAGATTGGTGTAGTACTAGCACAAACAGCCGATCGCCAACGCGCTTTAGGCCATCTAGAAAAAGCCTTACGGTTATTTGCAGAACTACGTGCCGAGCCAGCGCGTGCCAAGACGGTTGCCGCCATTGAGAACATGCGTCGCAATTCACAGTCGGGCCGGCTCTACTTACCTGTGCTTACTCTTGATGCGCTTGTCGTTGAACGACTAATTGCGGCCTCTTCTTCACATGAATTGCTACTACGCGAACTAGCTACGATCATACGTGATGAACTGAACGAGCAAGCTATTGTTTTTCAGATTGCCCATGATAACAGTATTAAACTGATCACTGCGCGAGGCGTGGATCAGTCAGGAGTAGATCGAGTCACAGATGAGGTGCGTGCCTTTCTTAATAAAGGTCATCAGTTACCTGAAGGCGCTAAGATTAAGTTGCTGACCGATCATACTAGCCAAAGTGATATTCCACCCCAGAATCGTTTTATCCTCTACACAACTGTGGCCCGCTCAAGCAATCCTGCTCGCATTGGCCATTTTGAATCGTTACTTAAGCTTGTTGAGCAAGGATTAGAAAATTGTACATTGCGTAGCATGACACGCACGGGAACAGGCCCTGCGGTACATACACGCGCGCAGAAGTCTGGTAGTGAGCGTGCTTTTAGTGCTTTTGTCGCAGAATCACAAGCAATGCGCAAAGTGCTTGAACGTATACAGAAGATCCGCTCTTCAGATGTTACGGTGATGATCACTGGTGAATCAGGAGTGGGCAAAGAGCTGATTGCGCGTAGTATACATTACAGCAGCAATCGCGCGGATAAACCATTCCTTCCTTTTAATTGTGCTGCCGTACCAGCAGAACTGGTAGAGAGCCGTCTTTTTGGCCACCGGCGGGGATCTTTCACAGGCGCCGACAAAGATAGTCAGGGTATTGTGCGTGCAGCTGCTGGTGGTACGCTCTTTCTTGATGAGATTGGCGAGTTGGCAATGCACATACAGCCTAAACTGTTGCGCTTTCTACAAGACCATGAGATCCATCCAGTAGGTGAAGACCGGCCTGTACGTGCTGATGTACGTATTGTCGCCGCCACCAATAAAGATCTGGAGCGTTGTGTTCAGGAAGGTGGCTTCCGTGAAGATCTATACCATAGACTGAATGTGATTCGTATACACGTACCTTCGCTACGTGAACGTAAAGAAGACATTCCTCCATTGGTACAATATTTCTTACGCGACTTTGCCAAAAAGGCTAGTAAGCATATTGCCATTTCCGACCAAACCATGGAAATGCTAGTCTCTTATCCTTGGCCGGGCAATGTACGCCAACTCAAGAATGAATTAGAAGGCGTGACGGCTATGGCAGAAGATGGTGCTTTGATTATGCCTGAACATCTTAGTCCAGATGTACTACAACCCAAACTGACAATGGGTTTCCCATCGGCTGGCCTTACTCCACAAGGCATTATGACAATGGGCTTTCAAACTACCCTTGCAGATGCCGTAGATACACTTGAGCGCCATCTTATTGAACAGGCGCTTAAGCGTCATGATGGCAATATCACGCGAGCTGCTAAGGATCTTGGCCTTACACGCCAGGGTTTGATCTTGAAGAAAAAACGGCTCGGCTTAGAATAGCAAGAGAAGCTATTAGTAAAGAAAGGAATGCTCTTAACAATAAATTGATCTAGACTGATCACCAGCCCCTCATTACTAAACCATATGAGAGATCTTGAAGAAGCTAAAGCGCTTGTGCAGCTACGTCGTAGCAAGCAGCGTTTCGCCCAATATATTCAGGATAACTATGCCTATAAAGCGGTAGATTGTCGTACCTGCACAACCATCTGCTGTATTGATGACCACTTCGTCAATATCAATATTACCCGGCTAGAGGCGCGGGCAATTTGGCAGACATTATCCAACAGTCCACGTATAAGTGCAGAGAAGTTTAATGAGATTATTAAGCGTGCACGCCAGTTGGTAGAGAAATACCGGCTCACCACGCAAGGAGAGACTTTTCGTCAGACCTATTCCTGCCCGCTCTATGAATCCGGTATAGGTTGTTTAGTGCACTGGAAGGCCAAGCCTGCTCCTTGTATACAGCATGGCTGTTATGAGAATTGGCAAGATCTTCCTGACACCGCCGAATTTGCACGTGTTGAGCGTCGTATAGAGCAGATCAATGAACAAGTATATAGAAACAAGCAAGAGACTGATTACGCGACTATTCCAGTATGGTTATCGCGCCTAGCTGATGAGGTCGAAACGGCTACACTGGACGCAACAAATGATGATGATATTGATTGAAACATGAAAACTCTATCCCTACGTCGCATTGGCATAGTAGTTAAACCGAATATCACCAGCGCTTGGCCTGTTGTTACTCAGATGGGAAAATGGAGTATCAAACATGGCATTGAATTACTTGTAGAACAGCATGCACATACATTTGTCGAAGGAGCTATGACCTTTATGGCACGCGAGGAGATCCCTCAGCATGCCGACCTGATAATTGTGTTGGGTGGTGATGGCACAATGCTAGCGACTGCGCGCTTGATTGGTGCACATGCTGTGCCTGTGATGGGTGTTAATTTTGGTACCTTAGGCTATCTAACAGAATTTTCTGTTGAAGAACTCTTCCCTACGCTCGACCGCATCATTGAAGGCAACTACTGCTTAGATATACGTGTGCGACTGGATGCGCGTGTGTTACGTAATGAACAATGTATTGCTGAGGCAAGTGTACTTAACGATGTAGTAGTCAATAAGTCGGCACTGGCACGCATCATAGAGCTAGAGTGCTGGATCAACGATCAGCTAGTTAACAATTTCCGCGCTGATGGTCTGATTATCTCAACTCCCACTGGCTCGACAGCCTACTCGCTATCTGCTGGCGGCCCACTTATACATCCTAGGATGCATGCTATGGCGATCACACCGATCTGTCCGCATGCACTTACCAACCGCCCTCTAGTCATCCCTGACGAGGCACCTGTAGATCTAATCCTGATGACGCCACGTGAAGAGGTTACCCTTACACTCGATGGCCAGATCGGTTTTTCCCTTAAAGGTGGAGACCGTATCTGTGTACGTAAGAGCGAGCAGTACTTTCAACTAATCCAATCAAACAACAAAAATTACTTCCAGATCCTGCACGAGAAGCTCAACTGGGGCGGCTAGCATGACAACATCATCATCTAGCTACCCTTCTACCA
>JBFLVQ010000388.1:0-9080 GCA_040758525.1 Acidobacteriota bacterium | reverse complement strand
CTTCAAAATTCAATTTTTCGAACAGCTCGCCAAGTTGTATGGTGGAGTTAATATTGAACTCTTGGCCAGCCAGACTATAGATCTCGCTGGTCAGTTTACTAAGCATCTCTTCAAACTGGCGCGAGAGTTCTGCTAGCGCATTTGTATCGATTGCCACACCTACCTGTTCCATATCATAAAGGATCTCTACAAGTGGCAGTTCCATATCTAGATAGACATTCTCCAGACCATCATCAACCAAGCGTGTACGCAACACTGGTACAAGCCGCTCAGTAAGATCAGCAGGATCAATATGGGCAGTCTCGTCTGGCTCTATATTGAGATATTCGCGTGCTAATTCAGTAAGGCCATAGCGTGGTTGTTCTGGATTGATCAGGTAAGCAGCTAGTAGCACATCCTCTTGTAGATTCTCGAAATGGAAAGGAGTAGGCGCAGCCAACCCAGCACATCGGTGCAACTCACGTAAAGCATTATTGAGCAGTGTCAGTGCTCGTTTACTATCATAAGTGGCTTTGCCAATAAAACCATTGGTCCAAATGTCACTGAGTGCTTCTAACACCTTAGCTGGCTCTAGACCTAGTGTATTAAGATCGATCTTGATCACATTGCCAGGTGCAAAAGAGATAGAAATTATTGGCAAACTGCCATTCCCTTCCATTGCTGTTACTGCAAAAGTGAAGCGATCGCTAGCCCAGATCTGATCTATCAGTTTACGAAACTCTGTATCATTAGTAATTGCTCGATAATCAAGCGTAATAGCAGTGGCAAGAGTCGCTTGAGTAGCTACCGCAGTATTGCCTTGTTCTACTTTCATGCTATTTGCCTGTGCTGCATACTCACGCACCAGTACATCAAATTCCAGCTCCGAGAAGAGCGTGTAAGCAGCGCGATAATCAGGCGTATTACAGCGTAATGACTCTAGCTCAAGTTTTATTGGAATAGCAGTATCGATTGTTACAAGCTGACGTGAGAGTTTTATCTGCTCAGCATGATCACGTAAAGATTCACGATAAGTCTTACGGGTTACCTCTGACCAACGTGTCAGCGCGGCTTCGATTGAGCCAAATTGCTGGATAATCTGAAGCGCGCCCTTCTCACCAATACCGGGTGCGCCTGGCACATTATCACTACTATCGCCCATCAGACCAAGTAGCTCTATGACCTGCCCAGGCAGCACTCCTAGCCAACTCTTGACGCCCTCTGCATCACAAATTATGTAGCGAGTCTTGTCCCACTTCATAATACATATGTCATCGTTGACGAGCTGACACATATCTTTATCATTAGAGACAATCATCACTTGCAAACCACGACGGGCACCTTCTAAGGCAAGTGTACCAATCACATCATCGGCTTCATAACCAGGCAGTTTTACTAACGGCACACGTAGCGCTGCACAGATCTTCTCTAAGTAGGGGAGCTGACTCACTAGATCATTGGGCATCAGGTCACGGTTTCCCTTATAGCTCTCATAAGCGTCGTGCCGGAAAGTCGGCTCGGGGGTATCTAAACAGAAAGCCAAATAATCAGGCTTATCCTCATTGATGAGCCGACGCAGTGTCATTGTTAGGCCATAGATGGCGTTAGTAGGTTGCCCCTTGCTGGTAGAGAGATGTCTTATACCATAGAAGGAGCGGTAGAAGAGAGACATCCCATCGATGAGGAAGAGTCGTTGCTTATTCATAGTAGACCTCAAACCTTAGACTCTACCTGTAAACCGGCTTCCCGGCAAGTAAGAAGGGTGGGTTGTCTTGGTACGGTTTTACTGCCCGTGTATAATCGACAAACTTATTGAAGGAGATTTATGGAAGCATTGCGGCCACAAGATCGATTGGTAGTAGCACTCGATGTAGATTCACGCACACGTGCTCTCTCATTGGTAGAGCAACTGCGCCCTGTAGTAGGAATGTTTAAGATTGGTAGTCAACTCTTCACCTCTTGTGGTCCTGAATTGGTACGCGAGATTGTTGCTAGTGGGGCAGGTGTCTTCTTAGATCTAAAATTTCATGATATCCCTAATACGGTAGCACAGGCCGCTACGGCAGCACTACGATTGGGTGTTTCGATCTTTAATGTACATGCATTAGGTGGACTAGAGATGATGCGACAAGTGCGCATAACCTGTGAGCAGGTAGCAGCACGCGAAGGGCTAGCGCGTCCACTCATTCTTGGCGTTACTCTGCTTACTAGCCATGATGAGGCTTCACTTACTGAATTAGGTATCAATACATCTATTAATGACCAGGTAGTGCGTCTAGCAAGACTTGTTGCTGAGGCTGGCCTGAATGGAGTGGTCGCTTCTGCGCATGAGATCGATCTAGTACGTAGTGCCATCGATTCTCCTTTTATTATTCTTACCCCAGGATTACGCCCTGAATGGGCATCAAGCCAGGATCAAAAAAGGGTAATGACACCACTACAGGCATTACGCGCAGGCGCCGATTATCTAGTCATTGGCCGACCAATATTGGAGCATTCTGACCCAGTCCAGGCAGCTACTCGTATTATTGCTACACTGACTTAGCCTGACCCTCTCTACATCTGCGCCAAGCATCAAATATTATTGCCGTTACCTATGACAAACTGATAAACTTCAGAAACCATAAGGATGTAGACAGACGATGAGAAAGAACTTCTTTTCCTTATTATTAACAATATTAGTTCTCGTCAGTGCTTGGCAGACAATCGCGGCACAACGCGCCACACGCGCAGGTGCCAGCAAGGATGATGTGGCTAAAGCTAAGCCAACTCCAGTACTGCTAGCCGGCGAACAGCTCACCTATCTCGTCAAATGGAATGATCTAGATGCTGCTAAGGTCATTATGCAGACCGAGCAGGCCAATAGTGAACGAGCGCATGCTTACCGAGTAGAAGTTAAAGTCGATACTGTAGGTGTGGTCAAAGACATTGTTACCGTGAAGGATCGCTTCATTGCCTTTGTTGATGGCCGCACGCTATTGCCCTTCCGCGCAGAACGTAACATTTTGGAGGGGCCAAAGGCTGAGCAGGGCACCACCACCTTTGATCAGGAGAAACACCTGGCCAGAGTCGCTGATGCAGAGGCGGTGCCGATTGCGCCCCAAACTCACGATATCGCTTCGCTTTTCTGGGCAATTCGTAATATCGATCTAAGAGCGAACCGCAATGAGAAGATCCAGGCTTTTAATAGTGGTGAAAAAAAGATGTTCGCTACGATCGTAGAGGTGGGTGAGAACGCGGAGGTAAAGACTGCAGCGGGGAGTTTTCCGGCCGTGCAGCTTGCGATCAAGTTGCAGGATCAGAAACAACCAAGCGATAAATACGCAATCCGCATGTGGGTTACCAATGACGATCGTCGATTGCCAGTGTTGATCACCGCCCAGCCGCCTTTTGGTAAGGTGCGTATGGAGTTGATCGGCTCTGCTGGCATAGCCGACAAACCACAAAAGGAGCCCAGCAACAGCGAGAAAGAGGTTAAAGAGAAGTAAGTACCAGCCTCTCTCGTTGGGATGAATAGATGACTAACCCAACTGACGCAAAGCAGCTTGTTCCTCCTCAGTCCAAGCTTGGGGATGTAATATCTCAAGAAGAGTTGCCTACACTCTTATTCCCTACCAGTTCTGCTAGTAAAGAGATGGCCAAGCTGCTGCGTCAGGTTGTTGATTCGATCTCGCAGTACACAGATTTTCAGATGGTTGCGATTGTATTATTGGCGGAGAGATCGATATCACAACCCCGCCTAGTTGTCTGTTCTGAGAAAGTGCCGCCAGAATTGAAACTCTTCCTTAATGAGTTGGTCTTCTCAGCCAAAGAGGTAAAAGATATTCTTGAAGCTGGTGTAGGTATTAAGATTGACGAACTCGGTTTTGCTGCCTATTTTCCTCCTCCTAGACATGATTTCCTAGGCAGTTTTGCCACTTTCTTTAACCATTTTGACTATCCTAGTATTGAATCCTTCTCTGGCGAAATTTGGCACCCAGGCGATGGCGTGATTATGCCGATCCTAAGCCGTCGTGGACAGCTCTTTGGGGTAATTCTACTAGGTTGCCCGGAATCTGGTATTGTCCCTAAAGCTACCTCAATATTGCCTATTCTCGCCTTTGCCAATCAGATTGCACAGGCAATTGAGCATGCCCAAAATGACCGGCTACTCTCCAATGTAAATGCAGAATTGTGCGCCGAAAAAGAGAAATTGAAGATACTCTTTAATATTAGTTGCCGCGCACAAGAAGCAGATACCTTTGATGCTAAGTTACAGACGATTGTAAATGGCATTACTGATATTGGCTGGCGCTCAGCTTCACTCTACCTATATGACTCGGTACTGCGTCTAGAACATGCTGTACATACACAACACGCGCTACGTGCAGGTCGCTTGCTCAGTGATCGTATGACACCAGAGCGGCGTGGCGAGATCTTCCAAATGCTCTCAGAGCATTGGAAATATGAGAACTGTTACTATCTGCGTTACCTAGATAGCGATGCACAACCGATCATAGAAGAGTTCTTTGATAGTACCTGGGTGATGACTAGCTATCGTCAGAAGAAGGATGCCAATATCAGTTGGCACCCATTAGATCTGCTGCTTATTCCATTACGTGCGCGCGATCGTCGTTTGATTGGCCTTATACATGTCTCTGATCCTGTAGATGGACTGCGCCCTAGTGTAGAGTCGCTCAATATACTGCAACTCTATTCACATGAGTCGGCCCTTGCCGTCGAGCAGTATTCGATCGATGCACAAAGGGCTCGCCTATATGAACAAGCACGATTGCAAGCCGAGCGCGAAACCAAACAGGTGATCGAGTTGCAAGAAGCCAATGAGCGATTACAAGAGATCGATCGGCTAAGACGCGATTTTACTGCTACGCTGGTACACGATCTACGCTCACCGCTCACTGTCGTAGTAGGAACATTAGAACTATTGATGCTTACTCAGAAAAACCCTGAGACCAAGATTCCTAACCTGCCAGCCTTACTAGAGAGCGCACAGGGAACTTGTAAGCAGATCGTTAATATGATCAACGAACTGTTAGATCTCTCCAAGATCGAGCACGGCGAATTGAAACTTAACAAAATATCTGTGCATCCACGTGATGTGATCACTAATGTAGTCGAAGAATGCCAAGTATTGGCTGCTAGTAAACATATTAACCTTAATTTTGGCTGTGGCGCCGATATGAACTTTATTAATGTCGATCGCGACTACCTACACCGTGCCCTTATGAACCTGCTCTCTAATGCAATTAAATATACTCCTGAAGAGGGTCAGATCTGGTTCGAAGCTAGGCGTGTAGAAGAGAAATTTATTGGCAGTAACCCTGTCTATGCTATGTTTACTGTGATCGACTCTGGACCAGGCATTCCTGCCGAAGATCTTCCCTATGTCTTTGATCCCTATTATCAGGCTTCTAATCACAAGGCACAATTGAGCACTGGTCTAGGTCTTGCGATTGTTAAGCGTATTGCTGCTTCGCATGGCGGTAATATCTCGGTCAAGAGCCAGCTAGGAGTCGGCTCAGCCTTCTCAATAATGCTACCAATGGATGATACTTTACCGCCACCAACACCTACACCATCAACCTAGTCGTTATTTATTAGCCATTCATCTTGCCATTTCTCATCAATAAATTCGATATTGATACGACGTATACGGTCTGGGCCTAGATAGGTGCCACGCACGATGGCACGCGATTGGAAGGCATTATCAATGGTAACCACTGAGATTGTATCACCTACATCGAGTGAGTTGAGGGTGAGTAGGCAAGCCCCACGTCGGCTCAAGTTTTCTGTAATCGTGCGCTCGGTATCTATAATGCGGCCACGGTGATCTAGTATATGGATCAATACATCGATTCCTATCTCTCGGCGTGTTTCTCCCCTTTCCGGAGCGCGGCGGCCTTGTAGGGCACTTTTAATCGCGGCAAGTAGACCGCGGATCTGTATGGGTTTGGTAACAAAGCCAGCAAAGCCTGCCTCTTTTGCAATCGCCCGCTCTTGATCGGTATCACTATCTGAGAGCGCAATGATTGGCAGTTGTGTACCTGCTGCCTCAAGCAGTTGGTAGAAGATCTCAAATGGCATCAACTCTGGTAATCGTGTGTTGGTGATGATAAGCGAAAGAGGATGCTTGCGGATCAGCTCAAAAGCCTTATGGATATCACTTGCGATCGAGACAGTGTAGTTCTTTGCCTCTAAAGCATGTTTGAGAAGTTTGAGGGTCTGTGCTGATGTGTCGATTAAAAGCAAGTGATGCGCCGGCATGCGGCCTCCCTTTAGTCAAATTTCAACTCTTCCCGTAAGTAGTAACCTCGACACCAACCACAGATACCGACAAATGCCTCTATCTCAGAGCGCGGCACCAGTCGCTCACACTCTGGACAACGCTCGTAGACTGATTCGTAGCCCGGTACCTGCTGGTACTCTTTGAGCAGATCGGCAAAGAATCGATCTTTAAAACTCTCATTGTCAGCCATACTGGCCCTCCTCAAGCAACCACCTATTTAATCCCAGAATTGTATAGTAGATCTATCTTCTTTCGAAAATACCCCTACGTCAATGCAAAAGATATTGGCCCGCCACCATTATAATCCCAAAATCTCATTAACTAGATCGGTGTTGTAGATCACATTGTCGCGAGCACAAGCCCGTTTGATCTCCTCGATCAGATCCGCCAGTGAGGCTCTTCCCCCTACATTGTTGGTGCGTATACGCTCTATAATACGAGTGAGACTACGCTTTTGCGCGGCACGGGTATTTACCCCTTCTGCAGTAGCTTTTAATACTCCCTTAGTGAAATAGGCAAATGAGCCGATCGGCTCAGTACTACGTTGATAGATCTGGCGCATATGCCCTTCAATAGTGGCGGCATCTAAGTGCGCGATCTTACGATATGCCGCTAGATCTGATGCAGTCGCGCGATTGCCAGTCAACTCCGTATAGATCTTCATCACCCAGCTTTGATGAGGATCTGTTTCCTTTCCTGGATCTTCATGATCTGTTTTCATGTTGTTCTCTCCGAGCTGGCGCAAATTGAGCTGGCTCGCAGAGAGCTGGCTCGTAGAGAGCTGACGAGATGTGGTAGCCATCTCATCATTAAGGATTCCAGGAATAACTGGGCGGTAATAAGAGCCACGTGCTGCGCCACCATAAATGACCGTCTCTTTGCGTAGTAGCCCACGTTGTTGTAGTAATGTCGCCTGACGCTTAATCGAAGCCAGTGATTGATTACAGCGTGCGGCCCAAGATTCTAGGCTGATATGGCAGGTAGCACGCTGAAAGCCTAGGGTAAGACGCAGCAATTGTAGATAGGGAGTCTGCGCCATAGGTGGCAATTGCGGCAGGATCTCATCGAAGACGACTTGAGGAATACGTGTATGTTCGATTGCTCGCCAATTGATTACTAGCGCCTCACTATGGAATGGCCGTGCGGTTGCTGGTCTACTGCTGGTAACCGGGGTCTGCGAGAGCTGGCTCGATAAGAGCTGGCTCTCTACGGGCTGGCTCACAGGGGGCTGGGGCGCTTCCTGCCGCTCTTCTCTGAGCTGGCTCACTGAGCCAGCTTGTTCTGAGCTAGCTCTATTAGAGCTGGTCTGATCGGCGATCTCGATCTCTGGGGAGATCGGAGGGAGATCAGCCTGAGCAGGAGACTGCTTGCCGAGCAGGAAGCGTAGCGCACGGGTAGCTGGGGAGCTACGAATCGAGGCGTCATCCTTTTCGGACTTTGCGGGCGGCTTTGTACTCTTTCGCGACACGCGTATACACCTCCTTGGCGAGCCGGGCGTAATCCATATAGCCGGGCGTGTTGGGATAATCTATAATTGGCCGCCCTTCTGCAGTAGCAGTAGCAATAGCAGTATTAAGATTGATAGTAGAGTTAAGCAGATTGGCGCCAAAATCGGCTTTAAGCCGTTCCCTGAGTGATTCAGATTCACGCACTCCAGAGCGAAAGAAGGTCTGTACAGCATATAGTGTGACATTGAGACTAAACTCACGCACCAGTTCTGCCAGCACCTCAGCAAGGTCGCCTATACCAGTAAGGGCAAGCCAGGTCGAGACAGGAATAAGTACTACTTGTGCGGCAGCCAAGGCATTAATGGTAAGAAGATTAAGACCTGGTGGACAATCTATTATTATGTAGTCATAACCATTAAGACCAGAGAGCATCTGGCGCAGTCGTCGTTCCCTATTGATTACCTCACGTAGTTCGATCTCGCCAATCGCTAGTTCACGGTTGGCGGGCAATATATCAAGATTGGCACGGACTTCGCGGATCGCCTCGGCCGGCTCACAGCGTCCAAATAAGACAGTATAGATGGTCTTCTCAATGGCATTGGAATCGATCGCGAAAGAGCGGCCAATATGTCCTTGTGGATCGCAATCGACAAGCAACACATGCGCAGCTTGCTTAGCAGGCAATTGTTGCTGGGCAAGGAAAGAGGCCAAGTTAACGGCCGTAGTAGTTTTGCCAACTCCCCCTTTTTGGTTAGCAATGGCAATGATGGTGGACATTGAACAGTCTCCTTTATTGAGGCAGTGCAGCGAGTAGCCATCAGGCTGCCTTGCGAATGTCTGGCACTTTCTCCAGTTGTTCTTCGATTGAGAGCAGCAAGAGTTGTTGGCGATGCGCGCGTAGTAGATCAACAACCTCTTTGTTGCTATAGGCGTAGTAGACTGAGCAGCCATCTGTGAGTAGGTAGGGGGCCGACTCATATAGCTCAATCCCTTCCGCCTTGAGGCGATTTACCACTTTGCGTATCGCTTGTAAGGAGAAACCGGAGCGGCGTAGCTCCGAGACAATAAGACCTTCGATAATATCAGTCACTGCATAGAGCGACTTATAACCAGGCCCGATCGCTTCAGCCTGCTGAGAGATACTTGGCACAACAATACCAAGTTTGGCCCAGTAACTAACTTGTTGGCGTGTCATGCCGGTAATACGCATCAACTCTGCCACTGTGTAGGTGCGCGCCGGCAGGATGAATCGCGCTGAGCGTAATTTCCCTTCATCCGTAAATGCTTTCACTTTTCACTCCTGTGGCTGACCAGAGATAAGACTCTGGAAGGTTTGGATAATCTGTTAATAACTTTTTTTGCTTGTT
>JBFLVQ010000387.1:0-9095 GCA_040758525.1 Acidobacteriota bacterium | reverse complement strand
TCCCAGCGTGTTAAACCATTTTTAACTTCATAGTTGATCTCGAAAGGACTGGCATCAGGATCGCTTATATTAACCAAGGTAACACCATAGCGTTCTGGATGATAATAAACGTCCGAATAGATCTCTAGGTTAAATGTGCCAGACCCTACTGTAGAGTAGGGATTTTTGTATGTATCACGCGAAAGCTTTAACACCCATTGAGCAAACTCATGTGTCTGGCGTGCTTCAGCCTCTTCTTCACCAGGAAATCCATAGAAGGTAAATAAGTGAACAGCAATACCTGCATCTAGACAGGCTTTAATATTAGGCAAGATATAATCGATCTTAATATCTTTTCTCATTAGATCCAATATTCGCTGATTATAAGACTCTAAACCAAATTGGATCTTACGACAGCCGGATTGGAACATCTGCTTACATAGATCCTCATTGATACTGTCGTGAAAACGGGTCTCACCATACCAACGAATATCTAGATCTCTTGCTACTATTTCCCGAGAAACATTTCTTAGTATAGGTACTGTCAATGTTTCATCAACAAAAGTGAAAAGTCGTATACCGTATTTCTGTTTCAGTGTAGAGAGATCTTCTGCTACTCTTTCTGCTTTCCGTTGTCTGAACTTGCTGCTGGCATAAGGAATTGTACAGAAGGAACATTTCCATGGACAGCTTCTAGAAGTATATAGAGGAAGAATTGGCTCAGGGACAAAATATCTGTCTAATGGTAATCCATCGAAATCTGGTACAGGGATCGCATTAATATCTACACCGCCAAGAGGAGTACGCACTAACTTATCTTTGCGTCGGAAAGCTAGGTTAGAGACGCCATCTAGTGGTTGTCCACTCTCAAGAGCAGTGAGTAATTGAAAGAGAGACTCCTCTCCTTCAAACAGACTAAAGCTGTCGATCAATTGAGTGTAAGGATGTGCCTGTTCACCCCAAGTGCCAACTAATCGTGTGGTATAGTTTCCCCCCATACAAAGATGTAGAGAGTCTTGCTGCCGCTCACGCAATGCTCTTGCTAGTGTTAATGCCGGTACAAACTGTTCCCAAGCCGGCAGAGAAAAACCAATAAAATCGTAAGTTTCACCTTTTAACAGCTTACAGACGCGATCTTCGTAAAACCATTTGATGATATTCTCATTGGAACTTAGAAATGGAATGACTTCGTCTGGTTCTAAGCCACAATTGGAGAAAGAGATCTCACTCAAAGTAAGAGTTAAGCCTGGAAACGCTGACTCTACCAAATTAAGAGCGCCACATAGATCTATCTTCGCTTGTTGTCGTTGTCGATCATCTAAATAAAGCTCTGCGGTTCGTAGTGTATTTTTGGCCGACTCTACATGTTCAACAAGATAGGAATGATTAAGCAATGCTTTACAGAGTTTGGCAATCTCTTTGGCAGAGAGGGTGCTTTTGTCTGCTCTCTCACGTGCTTTCAAACATTCTTCAACCTGTTCTAATACTGATCTAGAGAGCACCCAATCGTAGAACTCCAAATTTAGATCGAGAATGGAGGTCTCTATTCCTCTAGCTTTTAGAAAACCTTTTAATAACGGTAGAGAAAGATAAGGGCCAAATTGCATCCAGCCAGGCGGAAAGATTAATAGATTACGCATAAGATTCAACCCCAAACTTTCAATATTGTCTTAATTAGTATTTATTTCTAAAGGTTCGAATTCGAACTCTCGCGAGCCCGAATTCGTTACTTTTACTTTAAAACAAGGAAAAATTACTTATTTAGTTTTTCAACATCCCAAGAGAGTGCTGATGCGCTCTTCACCTTTTTAAGAACATTATTGACTTGTGCAACAATGTGATCAATAACCGGTTTAGAAACGCCTTCCTTAAGCAATAGTTCCTTTATCTCTTTATGCGAAAGGCTACGGCCATGCTTGACAAGAATCTCTTCAGCCTGTCTAAGCGGTTCAGCAGAAAGCGCAGCCAGTCGCGCATTCTCTTCTTCTAGTCGTGCTACTTCACCTTTGAGATATTCAACTGTCGCTGTCAACTCTTCGAGCTTTCTGCTTTCATCGACCTTGGCAATACTTACTGCCATAAAACCTCCTTATGTTTAAATAGGGGAAATTAATTTGACACAAACAAGTATTGGTAAAACTACTTCGGTTCTAATTTAGAAAACAGTTCTACCCAATGCGTGTCCATATTAATAACGCGAAAAATCAGTTGATTTTTAATCACTAGCGAGAGAAATATCTGTAATACTTTCTATTGTCTGAGTGAACTTTTTTAGGAAGTGCTGAAATGATAGACGCTGCTCTTTAAGAGGTTGTATCTGTTGTGGAAAATCAGGAAAAAAGCGTCGCCAAGATGGTATTAAATCGACAACCTGCGCATCTTTTACCGCAGTAAAAGCCATTTTCAGACACTTTGCTATCTTACTAGCAAGTTGATAGTCTTCCATTCCAGCAGCGACACGAATTATTCCATTAGAACATGGAGGCACACAGATGCGGGTACAGTTAAACCCAAAACTGGTACCTTGCATAAGGTAAAGTTGATATGCGATAACAAGTAAATTAGCGATCTCTAAAACTAACTCTGGCTGATCAGTCTCAGCAAAGATCAATCCTCCATATCCCAAAACGCTAAGACGACAAATATTTGATAAGTATTTTGCAAAAATGGTTGCATTACGATTAAGACGTTGCAACCGTCTTTTCACCAGTTCTGCAGGTATGCATGGCAACAGACGTGCATTAAAGGGATTTATATTGGTACCATTGGCGGACCGTAGTGATTCTAGTCGGTTGAAAAGTTTGGGGTTCTCATAGTTGGTGTAAAGTGTCAGTACGCCCGCCGAGCCTAAGTCAAAACCACCTTGATAGTACTTGAGTAGGCTCTCAATAATAAAGACAGTAGCATTACCAGGTGGAGCTGGCAGTAAAAGTTCTGGTCCTGGAATTGTATTATCCAATACGATATTACAGTTAAGATCATTGTGCGCTTCTATTATAGAAAAGATTTTTGCCAAGTCAGGACGCAAAGCATCTTGATCAAGCGTAGTAGTATCAAGATAGAGTAGATTGGCTCGCGCAAGTTGCTCTTTAAAATAACCTTCATCCTGGTTCGCTTCATCTAACAGATAGATCGTACGAAACAGGTCTCCGCCTCGTTGTAACACCAACCCACGCATCTCATAATAGCAGCGTTGTCCTAATACTAAAGTACTATCGCGATGCGCAAGCGCTTGCAAAGTAGTCTGGATCGCACCCATACCACTGGAAAAAAGTAGACTCTTCTTTGTGCTAGCGAGATTGCCATAGTAGGTATGCGAGAACCAATCGGCAAACTGTTTCGAGTAAGCGACAAATCCACGCTCATAATCGTTATAACCAGGAATAATTGTAAGGGGAGAAAGATCCTCAAGCGGAAAGGTTACATTAAGTCTAGGCGAGTGCCAAGATTCTATTGTTTCTGCTAGTGCCAATTGTTTGTACAAACTTCGTACTCTATTTTCATATATCAATAAAGGAGAACGTGCGCTATCTTCAAGCACCACTAGTGATTGGTTTAATTCTGCTAGTTGATCTTGTAATAGTACCAGCAGAGTCGCCGGTATTTTGTCAGCTAGATACTGTTTTAGCGATTTCAACCGATCATTTATATGATTTAAATGCCAATATAGTTCCTCAGCATCTTCTTGCTTATCTTGGTCTGATTGTTTATTTATATTCATTACTTTCCTTCCTCACGAGTTAAACGCTAGCACAGCAGTAATGGACCTGATAGTATATTTTGCTTCAAAATATTTCGACTTGTGCAAATAAAGATCTTCAGCCGCGAAGCGGCGAGATTTCCTTCTATATGGAGTAGCAAAATATGTTTCTTTTAAACAATATCCTTTTACGACCAGTAGATCTCTCTGATGGTGATCAGATGTATCAATGGCACCAAGATATAGAACTGGAGATCTACTCCAGTTGGGGACCCCGACAATCTAGAACTACTTACGACACAAAATTCCGGAAATTTTTAGAAGAACCACCCAACGATTTGGTGGTTTTTGCTATCGAAGCCTATGAACAGTTAGTTGGCAGAATCGAACTCTACACGATAAATCGAAGTGATCGCAATGCTGGCATAGGTCTGTTAATTGGCGATAAGAGCAAATGGGGCTCAGGTATCGGCAGTTTAGCGACACAAATTATGCTGGATTACGCGTTTAATATTGAGAACCTGGAAAAAGTCTATGCGCACGTCTATTCCTTCAATTCGCGTGCCATTAGGCTAATGCGTAGAGTAGGAATGGTAGAGGAAGGCATACTACGCAAACACGAGTACCACAATGGTCAGCTACGCGATGTATATGCCTTTGGTATCCTCAAACCAGAGTTCTATCAGCGTTATACGAGTCTATTCGCGATTCCTGGTTCAGATACGGCGACGGCATCAGGAGCTTGAAAGGATTTAATGATGGTATTAAAGAGAGTTTTAGTCGATGACGCCGATGTTATCCTGGTCTGTATGCCTTGGGCAACTGTGCAACAGCCATCGATCCAACTAGGGCTGCTAACTGCGCAACTGCGCACTGCAAGAATCTCTGTTAAGTCATTCTATCCAAATCTCAAGCTCTCAGAAGATATAGGCCTAGATCAATATGAAAAGTATGGGCAGTATGACACTATATTCGGGAAGTGGGTCTTTTCTGAAACTGTTTTTGGTAGCTTCAATCCACCATCACCAGAATCGATAGATTTCTTTACATTTGCTCGTAGACGTGGCGTTTCTGATCGTCAATTACAAGAGCTTACACAAGTTAAGCAACTAGTTTGGAATCTACTAGAGTGGTGTGTCGCTTCAGTAAACTGGCAAAAGACGAAAATTGTTGGCTTTACTACTACGTTGCTACAAACAATGCCTGCGTTAGCACTGGCAAAAACACTTAAAACCTGCTTCCCGCACCTGAAGATCATCTTTGGCGGTGCCAGTTGTCAAGCAGTTATGGGTCGCGCATTACATCGTAACTTTCCCTTTATTGATGGAGTTGTTGATGGCGAAGGCGAGCCAATCATTGTCTCTCTGATAAAGCAGCTACTTGATGGTCAAGATAATATTAAACTCCCAGGACTACACTGGCGCAGCCAAACTGGAGAGGTATTTTATGGTGGTGCACCTCGTCTTGCCAATATGCAAGAGTATATCTCACCTGAATATGAAGACTATTTTCTACAAAAATCGCGCAGGCCATCAAGTGATCAGATTAAAGTACGCCTGCCTTTCGAAGCCTCGCGAGGATGTTGGTGGGCAACGGTAAAACAGTGCAAATTCTGTGGGCTTAATGGCGAGACGCTGGCACAAAGATCTCGCCCAATTGAGGCAGTGATTAATGAACTGCTACACCAACGCGCTCGTTATAATGTCAATTTTTTCTTCGCAATGGATAATATTTTAGATAAGGATCATGTAGATACACTGCCACATGCTTTGCGAGAAGAGTTGCCTGATTGTGAGTTTTTCTTCGAGATACGTGTCACTATGCAACGCAATCAGATGAAGGCTTTGGCAGATGCAGGTATTGTCCATGTTCAACCAGGTATAGAGAGTATGATCTCCGAGGTGCTACATCTGGTCGATAAAGGCACCAATGCGGTAATCAATCTCTGTTTCTTACGAAGGTGTGTAGAATTTGGCATCACTCCTTATTGGAATCTACTACATGGTTTTCCTGGAGAAGATCGCCAATGGTATGACCGACTGATTGCTGAACTTCCTCAGTTTTTCCATCTGCCTTGCCCAGATGTGATTCGTTTCGGACTGCACCGCTTCAGCCCATTCTTTGATGAACCTGAGCGTTATGGTATCAAAGTAAAAGGCTGCCTGGATGGAAGTCTATATATCTGGAACCTCCCTGAAGATGAGATACGCGATCTCTCTTTTGAGTTAGATTTTGTTATGCCAGAATATCGTGATCTTGACACTCTCACAGATAACTTACAGAAGGCTATCTACACCTGGCGTAACTCAAAAGCTAATCTCAGGGCAGAACTTACCATTGCTGGCCAAGTTGCTATTCGCGACAGCAGACCAACATTCTCGGATATCTATCTATTACCTAAACGAGCCTCTCATGTACTTAGAGTTTTAGAGCAGCCTAGTAATCTAAATAGCATCTTGGCGAGGCTGGCAGAGCGATCTTTCAATGGCGAAGCTATTACTGCACAAGAAGTTTTACAAGATCTAAATCTATTAATTGAGAAAGGATTGGTCTATTACGAACGTAACAAATATTTGGCCTTAACGATTCCTACCCAAGAATCTTTTTGGCTACTAGATATCAGGGCAAAAAAGATCGTGTTGCCGGTCCTTCAAGAACTACCAATTAATGCTATGGGAGAAAAACCTTCAGCACAATCTTAGCAGAACAAGTTAAATGTTATAGGGGTTTTTCGAGATGAATACCAGACTGCCTGACAACAAGCAACTAACGTTCTTAGGTAAGTATTTAAGAACCCAACAGCGTGGCCTGCTACTACTAGCGACACTGTTGATTGTTGAGATTGGCCTACAACTGATTAGCCCACAAATCTTACGCAATTTTATCGATACTGCGCTTGCTGGCACAACCCAACAGAGATTAACTTTTCAAGCCTTGCTCTTTATTGGTGTGTCACTAACAGCACAGGCTATCTCTGTGATAAACGTCTATCTCAGTGAAAAGATAGGCTGGGCAGCAACCAACACGCTACGTTCTCATCTATCGCTACACTGTTTACGACTAGACCTCTCTTTTCATAAGAGACATACTCCTGGTGAGCTGATTGAGCGCATAGATGGCGATGTAACAACACTATCAAACTTTTTCTCTCAATTTATTGGCCGCTTATTAAGCAATGCACTATTAATATTTGGTGTGCTGCTATTGTTATTTTGGGAAGAATGGCGAATCGGTCTAGCAGTTGGAGGTTTCTTACTTTTATCGTTAACCATAATAAAAAGAACGCATCAAGTTGCGGTACCGGGTTGGTTAGCAGCACGCCAAACCAATGCCAGTCTTTTTGGCTTTATTGAAGAAGGGTTGACCGGTATAAATAGTATACGTGCTAATGCAGCCATTCCCTATGCCATGCATAGGCTCTATATGTTTATGCGTGCGCGTCTGCAAAAGCATAGAAAAGCCAGGTTGATAGGAGCAGGAATGTTTGCAACTATAACTGGCCTGTTGACACTTAATACTGCGATTGGACTACTAGTAGGGGCATATCTATATATTTCTGGATCGATTACCATAGGAACTGTTTATCTAATCTTCCACTATACAGAAATGTTACGTACTCCGATTGGACAGGTTAATGATCAACTGCAAGATTATCAGAAAGCTACTGCAGGAATTACTCGCATTCAAGAACTATTCCATATTCATAGTGATGTGAAAGAGTATCCAACCGCCAGTCTTCCCTATGGACCATTGGCAGTATCTGTAAACAATATCTCGTTTGCTTATGATGATAGCAAGATAGTACTAAACAAGATCTCTTTTCGTGTACAGGCAGGCAAGGTTTTAGGTCTATTAGGACGTACAGGTAGTGGAAAGTCTACGCTTGCAAATCTACTGGTTCGGCTTTATGACCCTCAATCAGGTACGATTAAGCTTGGCGATGTCGATATAAACAGAGTATCACTAGCGAATCTGAGACAGCGTGTTGGTATTGTCACGCAGAATGTACAACTGTTTCAAGCAAGCTTACGCGACAATGTGGCGATCTTTGATCGCACAATCAGCGACGAGCAAATTTTATCGGCGCTTGCAGAATTGGGACTTTGGCAATGGTACCGCTCATTACCAGATGGACTAGACACAATCTTAAGTTCACAGGCATTATCGGCAGGACAAGCCCAGCTAGTAGCCTTTGCCCGTGTGCTGCTGAGAAAACCTGGTTTAGTAGTACTTGATGAAGCTTCATCACGTTTGGATCCAAGCACAGAGAATATGATTGAGCGAGCCGTTGATACATTATTGCAGGATTGTACTGCCATCATTATAGCTCACCGTTTAGGCACCGTGGCTCGCGCAGATGATATTCTTATTCTTGACAATGGCTCTATTAGAGAATATGGCATACGTAGTGAATTGGCTGGTAATCAAGACTCCTATTTTAGCCATATGTTGCGCGCTGGTATAGAAGAGATACTGGTATGAGGACAAGACAACTGCTCTGGCAACTAATACGTTATAGACCCAGCCTATATATGCTTGATGCATTGGTATGGGTAATGATCTATATTTTCCAACTAGTGCCAGGTCTTATAGCCCGTCAATTTTTTGATGCTATGGGTAGTTCTGGAACTTCTCAACCGGCCCTCTGGCTTCCATTCACACTCTTCTTTGCTACTAGTGTACTATTTATCTTATTGATGCTAGGTGGAACGGCGGTTGATTCAACACTTAGTCTTACCGTAGGATCATTACTACGAAAAAACCTATTTGCTCATCTCCTTACTACATTTGGCTTACGCAGTATGCTGCCTGCTTCTGTAGAGGCAATTAACTGTTTTCGTGATGATGTTGATGAGATAGAAAATTATCTCAGTTGGTTTATTGATATTATTGGCATAGTACTATTTGCGCTATTAGCGATGCTACTATTGATTCGTATAAATTCCACTGCTACTATGCTGATCTTTTTACCTTTAATATTTGTGATCACTATTACAAAATTGACGAGTAAAAAAGTAGAAGCTTATCGTGAGGCAAACCGCCGCGCAACCGATCAAGTTACCAGTTTTATTAGTGAAATCTTTGCATCTGTGCAAGCAATTAAGGTCGCAAATGCCGAAGAGCATACAGTAAAGTATTTTGCTTCACTTAATGAAACACGGTGCAAAGCAGCCTTGAAGGATCGACTCTTTAATCAACTGTTGGAATCGGTCTTTTCCAACACTTTTACTTTAGGAATCGGCATTATCCTACTGATTGCAGGCCAGTCGATACAAGCAAGAACGTTTACTGTTGGTGATTTCACGCTTTTTGTCTATTACCTTCCTTGGATTACTCAATTGGCTTTCTTTGGTGGGATATTTCTTACTCGCTATAAACAGGCTGGTGTCTCCTTTCGACGTATGCTTACATTAAT
>JBFLVQ010000386.1:0-9119 GCA_040758525.1 Acidobacteriota bacterium | reverse complement strand
CTTTTTCAAAGGCTTTGACGTCTCTCTATCTTCCTATCCAGTTTTCAAACATCGTGTCTTTTTTTGATTGTTTGCGCCTTGCTTGCGCGCAAATTTTTATTCTACTTCTTTATCTTTTTTTGTCAACCACTTCCTTCCCGTTTTTTCCGGCTTTCTTCCTGCTCATCTTTTATCAATTGTTTTCAATCGATGTTTAGCTATCGACGCAGTATCTAGGAAGTTTCAAAACTCTCAACAGCTCACAAGCTTACCCTTTTTCTTCCTTGCTTCTCGCTGTCTCCCTCGCTTTGTTAGCTTCTTTATATCTTGCCCCGGCGGGAAATTGCTCGGTAGCCTTAATGACATAGACATTCTAAAACGCAGCCGCTCGACTGACAAGCAGTAGGCGCAGGTTTTCATGGCGGTTTTTGCAGATTATCTCATCATTAATTATTGTAAGAATTTATCAGAATGCTAAATAAGTTTTTATATAAGCGAACAGAGGATATATATTTTAAGAAATATGTATGGTTGACGCTTGCTTTATAAGCATGATTAGATCTGAAGAGATCGAGCAATACTAGATTGAAGGAGCAAGCCATGAACTGTCCTCAATGTGGTCAAGTGCTTCCAGATACAAGTAAGTTCTGCAGCAATTGTGGGACAAAGCTTACACCTCTCTCTCAAACTACCCAATCTGCTGAGGGAGCCTCTACGTTACCAGCGACAGGTATATCTAGCATGCCTGCTGCTCTTGAGGAGAATAGAGATCGGGCTAATCTGCTTGTAAATGAATATACGCCTCTCAACAGATTTCAAGCTGATGCAGAACAGAATTGGCTAGAGCGCTTAGTTGGTGCCATACCAGGCTATAAGGGCTACTTAGAGAAAGAGATTCGTCGGGATGTTGATAAACTTCACCGCGAACATTTAGCCGCAATGCTCAATCAGCTTAAAGCGCCTCTCAATGGGGTGATCCGTGAATTGAGTGATAATCGACGTCTCTTTGAAGTTGGCCCTATAGAGCGTGTACTACAGAGACTAGATAAGATTGAGAATCGTATACGTTATGCTAGCTATGGCTACAGTGGTTTTTTTGATGTTGTAAAGATCAGAGAGGCACAACTCGATCAACTCTACCACTTTGATGTTGCTCTGCTTGAATATGTCGAGAGGATTAAGATTCAGGTTCAGCAGTTAGTAGCAAAAGTTAGTGATGCTAATGCGCTTAAGGCTACTGCACAAGAACTCTCACGTACACTTGATGAATTGGACAGAAAGTTCAACGAACGGTTTCAAGCGATCGAGAATCCCAATTGGATACCCTCTTAGTAGATTAAGTGGGCTAGTCAAACTACTCAACATAGATTTGCAATCATTCCTTGAACGAAGCTTTGATGGCTCTATTACCACAAATGCGTAGTGGGCTTTCGATAATCGTTGCTGTGAATTAAAATCCCCATTTTAAGTGATAAGGAGGTGATGCGACTTTGATTAATGTTTCTGCGCAAGTCTATTCAGCACCATTTGCAGGCATATTGCAAAGAGATAATAGACACCACCTCACGATCTTCTTAGGGTTGATCGTAGCATCAGTGATCATCTACTTACAATTTAGTCCCTGGCAACAACCGACCGGTGGCGATCTTACTATGTGGGACTATATGGCACAGTCTATTGTGCGCGGTGCGATTCCTTATAAAGATGTAGTGAATATAAAAACGCCATTGGGGGCTTATCTTAGTGCTATTGCTATTCTAGTAGGACGATCGATTGATGTACGCGATCTGATCGCGATCCGTTATCTGTATATAATTCTCTCTGCACTTACAGTGGCAATGACCTATTTAGTGGCACAGGCCTATTGGCAGCGCAAAGATGTATCACTGTTGGCTGCAGTAATGATGCTCAGTTATGACTCCTTCGCAATTTGGAATGCTTCTGGTTCACAAGTAAAGACACCGGCAATTCTTTGTGGTCTACTCTCACTTTATTCAGTGGCACGTGGACGGGCTTTTATCGCTGGTTGTTGGGGAGCACTGGCATTCTGGTGCTGGCAGCCAGGCCTGCTCTTTGTTGGGGTTGCTGGGCTAGTCTTTTGCCGCTTCCTCACCAAGCCATTTCATCCACAAGCTTGGCGTACTGCATTGGGGGCATTCTTACCATTATTGCTGGGTGGACTCTGCTTCTTTGCACAACATGCTTGGACCGATTTCTATCGCTGGAATTTTCAATTTAATACTACTTCAAACAGTAGTGTGCGTTCACTAGGCAAATTAGAGAAGAGTGCAGAACGTGTGGTCCCAGTAATACAGAAAGCTTATAACAATGAATGGCTCTGGTTCGCGCTTGCTCCTTTGGGTTTTCTATGGCATGGGGTGGAAATTATTCGCCGTGTGCGCCGTTACCAGCTAGCAGATCTATTATCAGCGAGCTGGCGTCTTGCGCCTATTATTGCGTTAATAGTCTATATTATCTTTAGCGCCTTAAATCTTCAGTCCGGCCCTGATATGATCTTTTTCTTACCATTTATATCGATCTATGCTGCTTACATATTAAGCAACATAGTTGAATATTTACCACGACGACGGGAGCTGATGGCAGCAATAATTATCCTAGTGACGATTTTTAAGGTCGCAGATGCATTTGCTTATAAGCCCGAATTTACGTTGCAGGATGAAGAGTTGCAATGGCGGGAAGTGGTTGCTCAGCTTGCCCCATCAGATACAGTTTATGCGCAAGGTTCGTTGGATCTACTGGTACTCTATAACCTTCCCAACGCAAATAAGTATATCTATCTAGATCGCGGTAAGGATATCTATGCAGGTCAGCTTGAACCAGGTGGCTTTGATGGCATAATTATGGGATTAAAACAGAAGCATCCCAAATTTGTCTCTTTGGCCAAACTAAACCATGTTTACGAACAGAAGAGATTGCTTGCCTGGATGGATGAGCTTTACGAACCCTACGCAATAATTACATCAACAAACAATGGTGTGAGTAGTTCGACTTTTCCTTGTAATGTATACCGCATTAAAGGCGCCAACAGCTTTACTGTAGAGAATAAAGAGGGCACACAACACTAAAATTCCTATGGAGGATAGCAGTTTGATCAACAGTATATCGGAGCAGAAAGCAGGTACTGAACAGACTAGTTTAGGTTGGCTTGGTACGATCGCAAAGGTTGCAATCAGTATTGGTTTGCTGGCGCTGGTCTTCTATGAGGCAGGTTTATCACAAACGATTGTGAAATTGAAGACAGCATCGTCTTTCTGGTTAGTATCGTCATTGCTGCTCTATCTGGTTGCTGTCTTTGTACGTGCCTATCGTTGGCAAGGGTTGCTCGAAGCGTTGGATGTTAAGCTTGGGTTGGGTCGCTTAAGCTGGCTCTACTTTATTGGATTTTTCTTTAACCAACTTGTCCCTACTGGTATTGGTGGCGATGCAATGCGCGCTTATACGCTTGCCAAAGATGGCGCTGGTGGCAATCGAGCTACCAACAGCGTTCTTATGGATCGTGCCACAGGACTCTACTCTTTACTGGTTATGGGTACGATTGCGTTATTCTTACGACCGAATTTGGCGCCTATAGAAGTGATTCTAATGCTTACTGGACTTACCTTAGGAAGCACACTAGGGATGCTGATCTTTTTGTGGGGTGCACGTTGGATCAACTTTGAACGATTACCTGCTTTTGCGCGCAATCGATTTGGTCGGGCTTTCAATAAGTTCTATTCGCTCTTTGGACTTTATAGCACACGCTCGATTGTCAAGGCATTGTTAGTATCGATCGGTTTTAACATTCAGTTGATCATTACTAATGTTTTTCTTGCCAAAGCTTTTGGTGTTGAACTTTCTGTCTGGTATTTCTTCCTTTTTGTTCCGCTTATTTCTACTTCACTGCTCTTTCCTTCCATTAATGGACTAGGTGCGCGTGAAGGAGCATATGTCTTCTTATTTGGTCAAGTGGGGGTGAATAAGGCGACCGCATTAGCAATGTCACTAGGTTTCTATGGTCTTAATATTGTAATGGCATTGATCGGTGGACTACTACTAGTTTTACAGAGTATACGTCGTACAAAGATTGAATAAGAGATGTTTTAGGAAAAGGGCTTTAGCTATAGAGATGAGGAAAGGTGACTGTGTCTTTAAGCAGACCATTATACCTAGATCATTTTCAATTATCATAGCCTGGCAGGCAGTCGATTACTGTGAATCGTACCAATATAAATTTTGCTGACAATGAGTGTCGATTTAGTGGCCAGCGTACTGGCCATTACGAAGTTTGGTTTATCACTCTCAATGATCCCATTTCAGGTTGTGGTTTCTGGTTTCGTTATACCATAGATGTGCGGCAAGGCACAACACAACCAGAACCAGGTTTATGGGGATGTTTTTTTCACGCTCATGATCATAATAAGACCTTTGGCTTAAGACGCAGTTTTCCTGCCTCGGCCTGGCAGACTTCTAATGCCTCAGAAGGGTTAGTCATAGGTATAGGACAGAATGCGCTACATAATAGTCGTCTATATGGCCGGCTTGCTGAAGGTGGTCGTAGTATCTCTTGGGATCTCAAACTAGAGCCTGCCACAGAAACCTTCCAACATATAGATCCTCTCGCCCGCGATCTCTTCAAACCTAAGACGCTTATTTGTGCACCCAACTTGGCAGTAAAATTTTCTGGTCGTGTCGAGGTTAATGGAGAAGAGTTCCAGTTAGAAAAGGCCGTTGGTTGTCAACAGCATATTTGGGGAAGTAAACATACTGAGAGTTGGGCTTGGGCACATTGCAATTTTTTTGAAAACGAACCAGATGCCGTTTTCGAAGGATTAGCAGCTCGTCCTAAACGCGGACCCTTTACTATGCCACCACTTACTCTTGCCTACTTGCGCTATCGTGGTGAGCATTTCTATTTCAATAAGATTAGACATCTAATTATGGCTCGTAATCGCTTCGGTGATTTTGAATGGCAGTTTACCACAGGCGATTCCCTTATACGTCTGTATGGTGAAGCGTCTGCTCTTACCAACAATATGCTTCAGGTAGAATATCCAGATCCAGATGGTGCTCGCACTTTCTGTCTTAATAGCGAGATTGGCAGCCTTACATTGAACCTTGAGCGTCGTTCTAGGCGTTTTACCAAATGGCAACCATTTGCCAAACTAATCTCTTCTGGTACCACACATTTTGAACGTGCATCGCGTATTAGGCAGCCTCTTGTACCGCTTATCTAAGTTTTACCAAGTTTTCTTCAAGAAAGGTAAATTGAGAGGATAAGCAGATGATTATTGATGATAAACAGGAAGCTTTGCAGAAGAGTTTCAATTATCTTACTAGTAAATTAGCAGTGGCTGATCCTACTGCCGAATTTCAGGTACTCGATTTTGTTAAGGATGAGTTAGGCATATCGCATCTACGACTACAACAGTGCTACCAAGGTTTATCGGTATTTGGCCAACATTTAATTGTTCATATTGGAAAAGATGGTGAAGTAAGTAATATTACTGGCGAATATCGCGAAGGGGTAGTAGGAATAGGCACACAGCCACGCTTAAGTAATAGTGAAGCAATCAAGATTGCCTGTAATGATTTTGCCATTGAGATAAGCGATGTCTATACTGCCGAATTAGTAATCTATCCAGAACCATCAAGTATCATTAACTATCTCACCTACCTGGTAACGTTACCACTTTGGCGTGACAATACGCCCGTACGATTACGCTATTTTATCGATGCCAACACAGGCAAAGTTATTGACTGCTACAATGATCGAACCACCGCTACCAATCTATTATAGATTAAATATAGTAATGGTATAGGCTATTATCGACAAAGAAAAACAATGATGTTAAACTGGCGAGACATCTTATAGTATCAATAAACGTTTTTATTGCTTGCCACACTTTGTAGAAAGCTTATGGCTAACGCAGATCAACTAGCTCTAATAAAAGATGGGGTAGAAGCTTGGAACGAATGGCGCAAGCTAAATTCTGAAGCGAGTATAGATCTTAGTAATGCTAATCTTACCAAGTTGGATTTAACTGGCATAAATCTCAGTAATGCAGATCTACGAGGCGCTAATCTTAGTATCACCATTCTTATTGGTGCAAGTTTGCGTTTAGCTAATCTTAATAAGGCTAACCTTGCTAAAACAAATCTCAGTAAAGCCTATCTAATCGGTGCATATCTTAGAGATGTAAATGCTAGTAAGGCAAATTTTCTCTTAGCAAATCTTAGTAAGGCCTACCTAAGTGGAGCAAATCTTAGTAAAGCGAATTTCAGTGAAGCCGATCTTAGTAAAGCTGATCTTAGTAAATCGGATCTCACAAAAGCAGATCTAAGCGGAGCAAATCTCAATTATACAAACCTGAAAGAGGCAATTTTAAGTGATGCAAACCTCAATGAGGCAAAATTAATGATGGCCAATCTCAGGGAAGCGTTTTTGGCGGGTGCCAACCTTTGTGCCGCCGGATTAACAGCCGCCGATTTGCGCTCTGCAGATCTCAGTGCAGCAATTTTAAGTAAGGCAAATCTACGTAATGCGGATCTACGATTAGCATACTATAATAATCATTTGCAAAGAGAGATAGTATCACCAGAGTATCTAAGATCAGCAGGTGTTACATTTGATGAGCAGACAAAGTTTGACCAGCTTAAAAGCAAATAACAAATTTGCTAATTTAAAAAATAAGAGTTATTGATTAGCCTAAGTATGGTAAACTGCTAATTGGGGGATCCCTCTAAAATAACGAAGAATTTTTCGCAAGATTTTTATGGCGCATAATGCTATTACGCTTTATCAGCAAGTATTGTCCATTGTCAGAGAGATAGGTAATTGTGCTGGGGAAGCTACCATACTGGGTGCTTTAGGCAATCTGCATCTCAACCTAGGTTATTATGAGCAGGCTATTGAATATTTTCAGGAAGCGCTCACGATCTTTCAGCAGATAGGCGATGGCCATGCCCAAGAAGAGATATTAAACAATCTCGGTGATGCCTATTTAGCTATCGGGAGAATAGATCCGGCGATTGATTGTTATGAACAACAACTGAGAATCGCTAAGCAGCTTGGGGATCATTACAATCAAGCACAAGCCCTGTTAAATAAAAGCCTTGCTCTTGATGAACGTGGTGAGCATGAACGTGCAATTATGCATGCCGAAATATCTCTAGGTATTTATGAATGGCTCAATAGTCCCAATGTTGAGGTGATACGTAAACAACTCGCGCAATGGCGAGATAAACAGCAAGAGAGCCTCTCTTTTGAATAGTCCTGCCTGATTATTAAAAATAAACTTGATTATGATAACGATAGTAATGCTACAAAATTCCTTTTCCCGCCGATAACCATAATGATACTACGCTTGCCAATCTGCTTACATTGATAGGTAGGGTAAACAGTAACTGGTGAGCATTTGTTAAGACCATAACATTAAATTAATTTGCTGCTAGATCTTCTAAAGTGTGTGGTTTTAGGAAGTTGCTAGCGGCTCATAGGGTGTTGGATAAATTCTTATAAATATTAGGTATTATTACAGTTTATCTGGAAATAGATTCTATGCTAAGCTCCTCTTTTTTTCAGCGCTGATGATATCCTGCGAGAGCAACGTTATCGGCAGGCTAGTCATTTTAGTCAATAAAGGTGCTAAATTTCTCTTCAGTACGAGAATCATCGTTGCATAGTATCAGCAGCCCAGAAGGCCAAGAAGGCTAACTTATCAGGTAATTGTTGCGCTTATGAATCTTAAACACTATACAGAGAAAGAACTATTACAACAGATGTTTCCAACTGGGGAGCAGAGTAATGAAGATCTACAGTCAGCCTGGCGGGAGTTCTTTGCCCGTTATGAAGGGGCAATAGTAGAAGGGATCAGACAAACCTGTCGGCGATACCTGCCCGTGGTAGAGTTAACGCCGATAACCATTGGCGCCTTTTTGCATCGTGTGTTACTAAAGCTGGCTGAAGATGACTATAAGGAACTAAGAACATTTAAATACTCTCAGAGTAATTCAGTCAGTTTCTATTTACATACACTTGCGATCCATACAGTGCTAGATTTTTTCGGTTTTGGATTGAGTCCAGATAAAACAGGCCATTCAACCGGTAAGCAGCCGTTAGTCAGTAGAGCAAATAGCCATATTAGTAGATAAGAGTTACTTTCTACGCACTTGGAAGGAGTAGGTTGCCAATTCCTCTGATTGCTCACTACTGGCGGCAACTCCATAAAGTTTAATTATATAATCATTATTGGGGAGCAATTCTGTAGGTAATCTCACTACTATAAATCTTGCTGCGCCTTGCTGGCGAACTTTCAGCAAACCCTGGCGCCAAATCTCTTTGCTTCCTTCTAGTAACAATTGTATTTGTAAAGAGCCATACTCTTCATCATTGTCTACGCCTAGACGCAATTTGATAAAAGCGGCATTGGCTGGTATCGTGATCTCCTGCGCACTATCTCTTACCAAGATTGATGTCAAGGTGAAGGAAGGTATTGTTGCCCCTAGCGTTGAGCGTTGAGCAAGCTCACGTTCCAACTGTGAGCGTAGATTCTGTTCGTTTTCAAGTTGCCTGGCCAACTCTTGTATGTGTAGACGCTCTTGATCATTGGTGGAAGGTGGTTGTAGATGCTGTTTAAGGGTACTGTTTTCTCCTTGTAGGTGTTCTATCTGCTGTCGCAATTGGATACTCTCTCTAACTAGTAAGCCACTACCCAGCAGTAGTATCAGCAATGCTGCGACTGCCGTTAATTGTGCAAAAGTGTAACGACGAAGATCAAAAAGTGCTAAGTAGGGTTGCCAGACGGATGCTACCGGTTTAGCAGTTTCGCGTGTAACAATAGTGTACTGACGTGATAGGTAACTTGCCATAGCTTGGGCAAATCTTAGACCCTCACGTCGTCTTGGTGAAGTAAGAAAATGCTTTTCGAAGGATTCACGTCTTACTGCTGGGAGTTCATTGCGTACATAAGCATAAATCAGTTCATCTTCGGCTAGCAGAATCTGTTCGCGCCTCTCCTTATCCCATAGATACTCTGCCTCTAATTGACTCTCTTCTTCTTCCGACAGTTCACCTAGCAGGTATGATATCAGTTTTTCCTCCATAAAATTCCCCCCCGATTTATAAATGGATGAAGCTCAAT
>JBFLVQ010000385.1:0-9149 GCA_040758525.1 Acidobacteriota bacterium | reverse complement strand
TTCAGTGACAAGGCCGACAAAGAGAATTTCATTGTTGTTTATCCCAGTGGCACAGGGCCACTGGAAGACCGTCTACTCACCTGGAATGCTGGTAATTGCTGTGGTTATGCACTGGATAATAAAATTGATGATGTAGGTTTTCTGCGTATGGTAATCGAAAAGATGAAAAAAGATTACAATGTGGACAGTAAGCATATCTATGCAACAGGATTATCGAATGGTGCCATGATGAGTTATCGCCTTGCCTGTGAGCTTTCTGACAAGATCGCTGCAATCGCGCCAGTAGCTGGGGCACTCAACTTGGAATGTGCTCCCTTTCAACCAGTATCGATGATCATTTTCCATGGTACTGCCGACCAACATGTGCTTTATGAAGGTGGCAAACCGAAGAAAAAGGCCGACCCTCACCCTAGAACAGACAATTCTGTCGCTTATGCTGTCTCTTTTTGGGTAGATCACAATAAGTGCGCAACAAAGCCACAGCACATAGAAAAAGGTAATATTGTTATGGATACCTACTCTGGCGGCCGTAATGGCAGTGAAGTTGTCCTTTATACTATCAAAGGTGGTGGTCATGCCTGGCCTGGTGGTAAGAAATACTTGCCCTGGGCTGACGATCCTACCCAAGAAATCTCTGCCACCGATCTAATGTGGGAGTTTTTCTTACGCCATCCTAAACAGTAAAACCCTTATCGCTATCATTGTCAGACTACCCTTCGGCGATTATTAAGAATAATAGCAATGATGGAGATAATAAAAACGAGACCGAACCCGACTAGACCAATATTGAGACCCATTAGAGTCTTCTCGCTGCCATCCGAATGCTTCATTGAGCCACCGTAAATATCTTGTATTGCGTAGGCAAAAAGAAATCCTCCGGTAATCAACATAGCCAATGCACTTGGTAACCGTATCTCTTTCTTGATCCAAACCAGCCACAGGCAGAACAGCGCTACCGAGGTATTGGTGGTCAATTGCCAAACTTCATGTATTCGTGCATGTGGAACCCAATCTGGATTAAATACATGGGTATTGTTTAATTCCAGCATTGGTACAACCAGTCCATAAACTAAAATACCAATAGTGACTAGCACTTTAGAGACCATATAATTTCCCCTATTACACCATTGTTCTAGGTGTGTCTTATCGTTTAACTCTCACTATATACCTTTGATTTAGCCTTTCTTGTGTTAACCTTAGGTTGAGAGGATAAGGCCAGCTCAGTTGAAATATTGGCGAGAATAGGAAAGTTCTTAACCGCTGCCGGCACACGTCGCCGCCGCAGTATAAAGCCAAGATAAGCCATGTAGATATACTCAGCCAGTTCCGGTACACCTATCAACTGTTTGAGTAGCTCTATTCTTCTTTGCTCCTCTTTGTTGACACGTTTAGCAACTTTTGGTGATACTGAAGCCCAAGCAAAAATAGCTGCATCTGACGGCCATTCACCTCTCTCACTCAAGATCACTCGTTGCTGCAACTCATTAAAGAGGCTGCTCATTGCCTCGGCAAGATTATTTTTGCTAATAACATTGACCAATAGGCTCTTCTCTTCTTCCCATTCATGTAGTAAGGCTTCAAAAAGCTCTTCACGATCTTTGAAGTGCCAATAAAAACTGCCTTTTGTGATCTTTAAGTCACGAGCAATCTTCTCTATCCGTACTGCTGCTGGCCCACCTTTTAACAAGGCAAGGCGGGCGGCACGTAACCAATCTTCTCTGCTTAAATTTGAATTTTCCATACGGTGCCGTATGGTACAACCAGATCTATCTTTTGTCAATACGGTTGCGTATGGAGAGTATCAACAGTATCGCAGAGAGCCTGCAGAAGAGACGATAATCGTGTGTCTTAATTGTGTCGGAAGGGAAAGTTACTATTTACACAATTGGTTATGATTCTTGAGCTAAACTAGCGACGCGGGCACGTTCCAGGAGAAGTTTGCGCTCGCGAACATTTTGTGTGAGCATAGCGGCACGCTTAAACTCTACACAGGCCTCATCAAGGCGACCAAGCTTTACCAACAGGTCGCCACGTACACTGGGCAGTAAATGGTAGTTCTTTAGCGATGGCTCCGCAGTTAGCGTATCAATGAGTTCAAGCCCTGCGGCTGGACCATACACGATCGCAAGCACAACAGCACGATTTAGTTCTACAATCGGTGATGGCACGATCTGGGCGAGTGCATCATAGAGCGCTAAGATACGTGCCCAATCCGTTTCTTCTGAGGTACGCGCTCGTGCATGACAAGCAGCAATGGCAGCTTGTAATGCGTATGGTCCAAATGCACCACCAAGTTTTTCTACTCGCTCAAGCGCTGCCAGTCCTCGGCGAATAAGAAGCTGATCCCAGCGTGCACGGTTTTGGTCTAGAAGCAGGATAGGCTCCCCTGACGGGCCGACCCGTGCTCGTATACGTGATGCCTGTATCTCCATCAGTGCAACCAGACCATGAACCTCAGACTCTTGGGGAACAAGTTCAGCCAGTATACGCCCTAGACGAAGCGCCTCCTCACACAGTGCCGGTCGTATCCAGTCTTCACCAGCAGTTGCCGCGTAGCCTTCATTGAAGATAAGGTAAATGACCTCTAGTACTGATGACAGACGGGCGACGCGATCTTCACTACGTGGAACTTCGAAGGGAACATGCGCCTCTGCAAGTGTCCGTTTGGCTCGGACAATACGCTGGGCAATGGTGGCCTCAGGAATGAGGAAAGCACGCGCGATCTCTTCAGTAGTCAAACCGCCTAGCAGTCGTAGTGTGAGTGCCGCACGTGCTTCCGTAGAAAGTACTGGATGACAGGCCGTGAAGATAAGGCGCAGCAGATCGTCGCTGATGTCATCATCAATCACAGTCTCTAAATCTGATTGAGCAAATTTCTGATGCAGTTCGAGTTCATGACCTAGCTCCTCATGCTTGCGCTCCAACAATATGTTTCGCCGCAATCGATCAATTGCACGATGCTTTGCCGTGGCCATTAGCCAAGCACCCGGATTGTTCGGGATTCCCGACTCTGGCCACTGCTCAAGTGCAATGACCAGCGCATCTTGTGCAAGATCCTCGGCCAGGCCAATATCGCGTACGATCCGTGCAAGACCAGCAATAAGCCTGGCCGACTCTATTCTCCAAACAGCGTCAATCGTTTTATGAGTTTCAGATATCATAACAATAACTATTAGCGCTTCTGATTTGCCTCTATCTGTTTACGTAGACGTTCCTCTTGCTCTCTTAGCTCAGGAGTAAATTCAGCACCAAAATCCTCTGCTTCAAATACCTGACGGATCTCAATCTCAGTCCCGCCATCGAATGGAGCACGCTTGAGCCACTCAACCGCCTCTTCCATTGACTTCACCTGCCAGAGCCAGAATCCTGCGATCAACTCTTTGGTCTCAGCAAAAGGACCATCAATGACAGTACGATTTTGACCAGAGAACTTAACACGCTTACCTTTTGAGCTAGGATGTAGCCCCTCACCAGCCAGCATAATGCCAGCTTTGACTAGCTCTTCATTGTACTTGGTCATGTCAGTAAGAATCTTCTCATCTGGCATAATGCCTGCTTCGCTGTTTTTATCGGCTTTAACTATAACCATCACTCTCATTGTCATACTCTCCTTCAAAATTTATTTTAGAGCTGAGCTTGTGGTTGAATCCAACCTGTATCAGCCTCGCTCTACTAATACGTCGAACGACATTTGCCAAAATCGACATATAAGCTGGAAAAATATTGTATGCATACCGGGGTTCTTTCAGGACATACTATCTTACATTCTACATTATTCCCCGCTAACACCTGCTACGAAGTCGCTAGCAGGCTCGACTCATCCAGCTAAAGCTTTGAAGTAGCAGATATTCAAGCAGAATATCAAAGACTCAAGGGTTTAGGCGTGATGTTTACAATGGCGACTACCCAGACCGGGCCGGTAACAATCGCGATCTTTTCCGACACTTGTGGTAATCTTATCCAACTATATCAGGTCTAGCGCAGCACATACCTTGGTAGTGGGAAATTGCTGTAAAGCCCTACCATCGTTACTGCTTGACATGGTATGCTAGGATTTTTGTGTGATTACCAAACACTCCATTAGGAGCCAAAGTCGAAACGATGTGAGTGATGCTCGAGACACACAAACCGAATCTGTATTGACAGGAGGGGCTTTTAAGCGATTTCTCTCCTGTCTTGATGCTGATACAGAACGCGCTGGTGAAAAGTATGAAGCAATCCGCCGGAAACTGGTGAAAGTCTTCGACTGGCGTGGTGCGCATTTTCCCGAAGAATGTGCCGATGAAACGATCAATCGCATCATACGTAAACTGGAATCTGGCGAGACAATTCATGACATTCCCACTTACTGCTATGGCATCGCTCGACTTGTTTTTCTCGAGACACTCAAAAAACCTAGCAACCGTAAAGTCAGTCTAGATGAGTTGAACTCTGTTGCTGCGCCACCATTACAAGAGGAAGAGAATGCACAGCAGGAGTGTTTTGAGCGGTGTCTAGGCAAGCTACCGATAGAGACTCGCCAGTTGATCTTGCAGTATTACCAAGACGAACGGCGCGACAAGATCAATAATAGACAGGCGCTGGCCGACCGTTTAGGGATCCCCTTGAATGCGCTACGCAGCCGTGTTCAACGGATCAGAGATAAACTGGAGCAATGTATAACAAATTGTCTTGGCAAGCCACCCTCGCCAGAGGACAAATAATAGTCAGCTCGACCGACATGGATTTGATAGTTTTGCCAGTATTGGTTGGAACAATGTATCAGAATAGTTCTACTCAAGCAAGAAACGCAAAACCGTAAGAAGAGATGAGATCAGATACTCAGGAAAATCTTATGCGCCTATATCTGCTCGGCGAGTTGCCGGAAGCGGAGGCTACTTTACTGGAACAGCAACTCTTTACTGATGATGAAAAGTTTGAGCAGATGTGGGAGATCGAGAACAGCCTGGTTGATGGTTATGTTCGGGGCAGACTTTCGCCTGAAGATCTAGAAAGATTTGAGCACCATTATCTAGCATCTCCAGTTCATCGTCAGCGTGTCATAGTCGCGAGAAACCTGATTGAGCAGACAGATAAGTCAAAATTAGCAGCAACCATCGAGCCAGTAGTTTCATTACCGATCAGGCTGTTTGAGAAGCTAGGCATCTCGCCGGTATCTTGGCAGCTTGCTCTGACCAGCGCAATGTTGTTGTTTGTGGCTGGCAGTCTCTGGCTTTTCATTGACCGAGCACATTTACATAATGAGATAGCACAACTTAAAGCCGCAACTGAGGCACAGCAGAGCCGCGAACAGACACTTAATGAGCAGATTGCTGCGACACGTAGCGAGCACGAAAAATTGATTACCGAACTACAACGATTAAATGCCGAGCGGGATGCTCTTGCACAACAATCGGCCCAGACACTACCTACACAATCCCCACGCCCCACAATCTTCTCTTTTCTGCTTTCACCAACGCTGATACGTAGCGGCGGCGATCCACAAACATTGACAATACCACTCAAGACCGATGTAGTGCGTTTGCAGATGAAGGTAGCGCAGAACGATACACAGCGGTTTCAAGCTAGTGTACGTATGGTCGCAGGTCAACAGATCTGGAAACAACAAACTACCAGACCTCACATTGACAATACTCATGGCGCTGTCATTACAGTTGAGATTCCCGCCAGCAAATTGGTGCTAGGCGATTATATACTAACACTCTCCCTAATCAACCAGAGAGGTGAGCCAGAAGAGAGTAATCGCTACTTTTTCAGAGTAATAAGACAGTAAAATCTCGGTGTGTCTACAGATGATCAAAGCCAATGATTAATTGAACTGGAAAGGATAATATAAAAATGACGAAGCTGATCACTGCCAAGCTTCCTACATTTTTCCCAAAGATTATTTTTCTCTGTGTACTGTTCTCAATTGCAATACTCGCGCTCGGCCAATGGCGCTCTTCTGCAAACTCAATACAACAAGAACTCACGTCCAATGTGCCAGTTGAACGCGAAATTTCCAGTGGACAGTCACATAGCTGGCAGATCTTTCTCTCTTCAGGAGACTACTTGCGGCTGTCTATTGACCATAAACAGATCAATGTAATGGCAGAACTGTTTGCTCCCGATCAAAGCAGACAGTCTGGGAATAAGCCTCTGCTAAGCACTGCAGATGGAAATGTTCTTAACTTTCATCAGGGTATTAGTATATTTTCGTACATTGCTGAGACTTCAGGAAATTATAGATTGGAGATTTATGCTCCTAATAAGGAGGTTACATCTAAACGATATACAATCAAGGTAGAAGAACAGCGTCCTGCCCTACCTCAAGACAAAATCCGTGTTATGGCTGAGAGAGCCGAAATGGAAGGGGTGCAGACAAGAGACTCAGTAACGTTAGAACAGAGACGCCAGACAATTGCACACTATGAAAGAGCCTTGGGTCTATGGCGCGAGTTGGGCGACCGCAAGAGTGAACTGAGATTATTGCAACGCCTTATCAATCAATACCACCTACTCGGTGAACTGCAAATTGCACTCAATTACGCCAATAAGGCAATTGAGATCGCACAAGCTCTTGGCGAGCGCTACCAAGAGGCGAATCTGAATGGGCAGTTTGGCAATATCTATCAAGACCTAGGAAATAGTCAAAAAGCTCTTGACGCTTATAACCAGGCAAGACAGATCTTCGCAAGCTTATCTGCTCGCTTTGGAGAGGCGACGGTGATTGAAAATATTGGCATAACCTATCATCTATTAGGTGACCCACAACGTGCCATTGAATATTTTCATCAAGCAGCATCAACATTCTCATCAATGCAGCAGAAATCCATGCAATGTAAGGCGTTCAATGACTTAGGAGCAGCTTATCTTAAACTTGGGGAGATGCAGAAAGCGCTTGAATTCCAAAATCGTGCGCTTGCGCTTGCGCGCGAGATTGGTGATATAAAGATTGAGTCGCGTACGCTTGGATATAGTGGTCATATCTATTTTGCCTTAGGTGATAAGCAGAAAGCTTTAGATTGTTACAACGCACAACTAAAATCCTGTCAGACTTTGGGAGATACCATTTGTGTGGCCAGTACACTCAGGGCTCTTGGTGATCTTGCCTTATTATCAGGAGATGCGGAAAATGCTATAAACCTTCTTAACCAGGCGTTAAATCAATCACGCTTGAATAGACAACGTAGAGCAGAAGCCAACATATTGCATAGTATTGCACAAGCGAATTATTCTTTAGGCAAGCTAGTCGAAGCTCGTAAACAGATCGAACAGTCACTCGATATTATCGAATCCCTACGTGCTGATGTCGCTAGTAAAGACTTTCGTGCAACTTTCTTCACCTCCGCGCAAAATAGCTTTGCTCTCTACATAGATCTATTGATGTCATTACATCAAAAAGAGCCCGCAGCAAGGCACGATATTCTGGCCTTGCAAGCCAGTGAACGTGCACGAGCACGTAGCCTACTTGAACAACTCGCCGAATCTAACGTTGATATACGTGAGGGTGTTGATCCACAACTGCTTGAACGCGAACGTACATTACAACAGCAGTTGAATGCAAAGGCGGTGGCTCGCACAAACACTTTTGATAAAAAAGGAGCGGAAGCACTAGTAGCAGCATTTGATAAAGAGATTGCTGAGCTTACCTCTCGCTACCGCGAAGTAGAAGCCCAGATTCGTACATCCAGCCCACGCTATGCTGCCCTCACTCGACCAGAGCCACTTGCTGTTACAGAGATTCAACAACTGCTTGATCAAAACACGATCTTGTTGGAATTCGCACTTGGCGAAAAGCATAGTTGGCTATGGGCTGTAACACCAAACACAATCATTAGCCATCCACTTCCACCACGTCTAGAGATCGAAAATGCTACACGCACAGTCTATGAATTGTTGACTGCGCGCCAACCCAAAGCAGGATTGACTGAGACAGAGCAGCTTGCGCGCATCAGCGATGCAGATGCTAAGTTTCAAACTGAAGCCACTGCCTTAAGCAGAATTTTGTTTGCTCCCATTGCTGACTCACTGCAAGGAGAATGGAAAAACAAGCGATTACTGATTGTTGCCTCGGATGTGCTCGAATATCTGCCATTCGCTGCATTGCCGATTCCATTAAACGACAATAGCTACCGACCATTGATCGCTGAGCATGAAATTATCAATCTACCATCGGCGTCAGTCTTATCGATGATTCGACGCGAGACGGTTGGGCGTGCGGTTGTCTCCAAAACTATTGCCGTGCTTGCCGATCCAGTCTTTGATGCCAATGATCCACGCTTGTTGATAGCAAGGAAACGAAAGGCCAGCCATCCGAGAGCCAGTGTTAATACTCGTTCAGTTGTAGAAACTCCATCATCTATACACGGTGACCTGGATGATTCTTACTTGACGCGTGCACTACGAAGCCTGGATCGTGGGAATCTTTCTCGCTTGCCATTCTCACGTGAAGAGGCCGATGCAATTGTTTCGCTCGTTCCTGCCAAGTCGCTTCTAAAAGCGACCGATTTCCAAGCCAACCGCGCTAAGGCTTTAAGCGGTGAACTAAGCAACTATCGCATTGTTCATTTTGCTACCCATGGCCTGCTTAACAGTAAACATCCTGAGCTATCTGGATTGGTACTTTCGCTTGTTGATGAAAACGGCAACCCACAGGATGGCTTTCTCAGAATGCATGAAATTTACAATCTGCGACTCCTAGCAGATGTTGTTGTGCTAAGCGCCTGTCAGACAGGCTTGGGCAAAGAGATTAAAGGGGAAGGGTTGGTTGGATTGACACGCGGATTTATGTATGCAGGCGCTCGACGTGTTATCGCAAGCTTATGGCAAGTTGACGATCTTGCCACTGCGGAATTAATGAAGCGTTTTTACCAAGCAATGCTGAAAGAAAACCGACAACCAGCGGCAGCACTACGCACAGCACAACTTGAAATGATGAAACAGAAACGCTGGTCATCCCCCTACTTCTGGGCGGCATTTGTGATACAGGGTGAATGGCGATGAGCGACGTGAGGTCGCGTAAGTAATTGTTTTACAAGGGCATATACAGTTAGGAAAGATAATATGCCTAACAGTTAATGTCAAGATAAAACTTGCTGTCCCATCAGCAATAACCTAGGCGGTAAGCAGTGAGGTAACAAACTGCCTAATAGCCCACTGACAATGTA
>JBFLVQ010000384.1:0-9159 GCA_040758525.1 Acidobacteriota bacterium | reverse complement strand
GAAGGATCTCATAACCATCCGTACCCGGCAAATAGAACTCTTTTAGCACGGGTAGTTCTGTGTTCTCAAAATCGAATACTACAGTAGTCTTATCGCGCCACTGCAGATGTTGGCGATTGATACGTACGGTATTTAGCCAGGCAAGGTGGCGCAGGTCCTTACCTCGCTGTAATGAGAGTAGATGGCCTGGCGCCGTGCCTATATCTTTAACCCAGTATTCGCCCGCTGGCAATGCTACTTTCGCATTATGCTCTAGCAGGAAAGGGCTATTAACAGTAAATCTCAATCGGTAGGTGGGAATGTTGGCCAATCCTAGACAAGTAAAGGCAGTGACCAACAGCATGACAGAGAAGAGCATTCTCTTAATCATAAATAATGTATACCTCCTCAAAAAACTTCCTACCCTCTTCTCTGCCCTATGAGCAACCGTTGTGCCCAATCTGCCGATACCTGATCGTAACGTCGCTTGACCCTGCCATGGTTGAGGTTGTTTTGAACTATTTACATTCCCTTAAAGGTGGAATGACTCTCTACAGGATAAACCATCAACTAGGACAGGAGATTGGTACTGATTGGTTTTGGTACAAGATGACAATACAAAATTCACCCTGTTAAAGAGCTTTTTAGCTTCAATAGTGTGGCCTAGTGATAATGGCTGGAGCCGATAATTGACAGATAAGGATGCTTGACTCCTTTTTGACCTATGATAATATTAAAATCGGTTTAAGGGTTCAGGTCGACTCCATTAAAATGGCTTTTTAGCAGGTTAGACAAGGAGGAGATAATATGCAGGCAATACTTTGTGCAAGATGCCAAAGCCAAAATCCTCGATACACGAAGTTTTGTTTAACCTGTGGCTCAGCGATCACTCCACCGGTCACGCGTGAGACGCCGGTTCAAGCTGTCACCAAATCGGTAGAAGAGGCTTCTTCCTCACAACAGGAAGGAAAGACATGGTTGCAAGGACTGAAGCGTCTCTGGATATTTTGACGTAAGCAAACCTTTGGATTGAGGATCGGGAGAGGCGGCCTGTGGCTGCCTTTTCTAGTTTTCAGGCTAAATCGATCACAACTAACTCACTATTCTCTATCTTCTCCTTGCTGCTCCTGTTCAAGCTCTAAAAGCAGACCAGTAATTAATTCTGTTAAGGTTTTTATATCAGGTAGAAAACGGTTATTACCAGTTTGCAATGGTATGGATTCTTCATTATGAGATTGCAGAGCCGTCTTCGCCAGTTTAAGTGAATAGATTGCCTTGGATGGACGCGCTAGTCCTAAATGGCAATGGGCTAGTAGGTAGAGAGTGGCACACTGCTGACGAGTTAAGCCAACGGAGGCAAACTGCTGCTGAGCAGAGGCAAGTAGTGGCAATGCCGCCTTATATTCACCATAACTATATTGTATGAAGCCCAGTAGCCAACGAGATTGAGCACTGCCGGCAACGACTCTCAATTCATCAAAAAGATCTCGCGCTTCCTGCGCTGCCTCTTCAGCCTCGGCCAATTCACCACGATTTAAACAGTAGTAAGCATACTCAAGCAATTGTTCAGCTTCCTGCGCCGCTTGTATATCCATAAATTGTATATCCATAAAAATGGCTCTGAATAGATGATGTGTAACTATTGACAAATAAGTCGCCAATTACGATCTGCGCACGTCTAATTGTTACCGAGCAAGAAACGGACCAATCTATTGGTGGCATCAAGCACAGCACTGGCAATACCAACCAGTGTCTTTTCATTACTGGCAATGCAGGCGCCTGTGAGGCTGAGATCTAGATCTTGGTAGTGGCAATCAACAATCGCTACATAGAGAGGATCATCAAGAAATGGTGGACGTAATTTAGCAGCATTCTTAAGCATAAAAGAGACCCCAGGCGGCAAGGCATGCTGAACCGCATCTAGAGTAGCAAGCGCCGTTGATCGGATTAGTTCCTCATCATCTGGGCAAACACTGACACGTCCAACAAAATGCTGTTCATCCAGCGCCAGCACAACTCGTGTTTGCGTGCGAGCATTAACCGACAAGACATCCACCTTTTGCAGCACCAGCCGGCGCGGACTTCTCTTTTTGCGGCTCATAATCTAGTCGCTCCCAACCTGCATAACGCCTGATGGTTTTATCATAACTTCCTACTGATTACCATTGTACTAAGAGAAAATCTCTCTACCAGGTTTTCGCAAGCATGGCTTGAATCTGTCTGTGATACAATTTTCTTCCGTTCAATTAGCAGTTTGTTATCTCACCATTTTAAGCGGAGACCAGCGAATGCAGGTACGTACGGCGAATCAAGCAGATATTGAAAGATTATCTCATATGGGTTGTGAGTCGTTCCCTTCAGGATATAGCTATGAGGAGCGGGTTCGACTTTATCGTAACCATACACGTCGCAAACTTGAGGAGGATGTTTTGGTAGGCGAAGTGGATGGTGAGATGGTTGCAGCACTCAGTGCCATACCTTATACAATTTGGATTGGAGGAGCGCGTTTGGCTATGCTCGGATTGGCCACAGTTGTTAACGCGCTAGAAGCACGCCGACGTGGTTATGCTTCAGCACTCTGCTGTGCTGCTATTGCACGTGGTAGAGCACGCGATTTTGTTGTCTCTATTCTTTACCCTTTCCGTTATGACTTCTACAGAAAATTGGGTTGGGGCACAATTGGTGAGCTAATCGAATACAACTTTCATCCACGTAATCTCCCACATTATGAAACCCAGCGTAATGTACGCCGATTTCGTCCTCAAGATATCGATGCGGTTGCAACCTGTTACCAACGCTTTGTAGAACGTGGCAATTGTTTAGCAGAAAGTCCCCCATCAGTATGGCAGGATTGGCAACTGCGAATTACTGAGCGTAAGTTGATCGTAATGGTCTATGAGCAGCAAGGCGAGATCAGAGGTTATCTCAGTTTTTGCTTTGAATCCGGTCACGATATGCTTACTCAAACACTGTCAGTGGAAGAGTTAATCTATGATGATCGGGAAAGCTATCAAGGTCTCTTAGGCTTTCTTGCTACACTACGTGATCAAGTAACATCGATACGCTATTGGGCATCGCCTAGTGAAGCGTTCCACTATATCTTGAATGATCCACGCGATGTTAAACAGCCTATGTTGGCCAGTATGGTATCGCGTGCAGGACAATATGGCTTTAGTTATATGTTGCGTGTACTCAATGTCGAGCAGGCGCTGATTATGCGCCCTAACTATCATCATCTGAATGGCAGCATCTGTTTCCAAATTCTTGATGAGCAGATACCTGAAAACAGTCGTCGCTTCCGTTTCACATTGACCGAGGGGCAACCGACTATCAATCTTGTAGAAGATAGAGAAATGGCACAGGTCCATCTTGGTATTGATATCTTCTCACAACTCTACGCAGGAGCAATTACCGCTTCCCGGGCACATTTTCTCGGTCTGCTTGAGATTAAAGATACTGCCTCGGTACCATTGACACTCTCTTGGTTAGATCAGGCTTTTAGTCTGCCAAAGCCATTTTTGCTCGATCAGTTCTAACAATGGATTATCGAAACGGAGCATGTATAGTTTATTAATAGATAGTTTATATTAGAATTAGAGTATGCGACAGGAGATAACAATCAATATCTTACGTGCCTTGCTGGCGGCGGGCACGGCTTGGATCGCTTTCCATATCATTGCTCAGCAGATCTTTCTTCAACCCCAACTTGCTTAGATTCTATTTAGGTCCAAAACCAGCCTCAACCAATAGACCTCGTAACGAGCAATTGGGAGCTGGCATAGGCATATGGCCCATACTTTCAATAATATGAATTTTAGCAGCGGGTATCCTTGCTGCCATATACTCAGCTTCTGCAATAGAATTCTGTAAACGATCACGTCGTGAAGCAAGCAACAGGGTTGGAATATTGATCTGGCTTAACTGATTGCGCAGATCAAAATTCCAGAGCAGTTGTATACGGCGCATCACCGCCAGTTTTGGTACACGGCTGGTGATAGCAAGAAATTTATCACGATCTTCAGCAGGGAGATCTTCAGCTATTAGACCTAAGTAGGCAGCAATCCAACGACCTGCAGTAATCAATTCAAAGGGAGTGAACTCTAATAATACACGGCTAGCTGCCAATAAGGCGCGATTGCGAAAGTACGGGAAGGAGTTAATTATGATCAATCGTTCTACTAGATGCGGCTGAGCGAGGGCAAATTTTAGTGCTAATGTACCTCCAAAAGATTCGCCACAGATCAATACTCGCTCACTCCCCAATTCCTTTATCACTCTCACTAGATCATCAATTAGATCTTCGTAGGTGAAATCGCCTTTTGCCCGTAGGGCAAAGGTAACTACCTGGAAATCGTGGGCCAATTCTGGCACCTGTCGGTAGTAGAGTTCGCCAGTACCATCCAATCCTGGAATTAAAAGCAGTGGTATGCCCTGACCACAGACCTGATATTGCATAGTGAACTGGGCGGGTAACGAAGCCGGTGGCGAAGCTAGTTACTTCGCCACGATCATCCTATTCTTGACTTACCTGTGGCTCAAGATTAGCGACTTGCTCAGATTTTGCTAATAGGTTCTTCAACTCCTTGCCTAGCTTAAAGTAAGTCACACGTTTAGGTGGAATCTCGACTGCTTGACCGGTCTTCGGATTGCGCCCACGACGGGCGCGACGTTCACGTTGACGAAACGTCCCAAAACCCCGTAACTCTATCTCGTCCCCTTTTTTTAGCGAATCGATCATAGCCTGGAAGATCTCATTTACTATCGCCTCTGCATCCTTAATGGTCAATTCAGCGGCGCGAGCCACCTCCTGAATTAAATCTGCCTTAGTCATGCTTTACTCTCCTCTTTGAACTTTTAACTTCCACCACAAGTAAAACCAGGCTGCGGTTGAAAAACGTTCCCCTTACCAACGAACGGTTCGGCATGAAACACTAATAAGTGCTAGACCCTTGCTATTTTACCAGCATACGGCAAAAAAAATAAAGGGGTTCGGGAAGAATGCCGCCATTACTGTTAACAAAATATAAACGAAATAGCAATAGAGCCTAGGAGTAGTCAGGCTGTTGCAATTAACTGTTCAATCAATGATTCTATTGTAGCGGCAGTGAATGGACGTAGATCATCCTCATAAACCCAACTAACCGCCTCGTCTGCTGTTAAACCTTCATCAATGGCAGCAGCACTAAGTAATAATAGTAAGCGGGCGATCATTTCTGGATGTTTACCTTCTACACTACGTTGGCGCCAAAGCTGCGCACCAGCAATTGCCCCGGAATTGCGAAAGATCGGCAGATACTCTCCTTGTATCAATTCTGCTGTGGCTACATCAACAGTCAATTTCGGTTGCTGTCCACGCAAGAAGTCGATCACTAGACGTGAACCCCAAGCTTCATGTAACTGAAAGCGCATGCTCACATTATGGTCAACTATATAAGTGAGTAATGGCGGTGAGCTCTTGCGCCAACGCTGCCAGAATCCTCCCCCTTCTGATCTCTTAAGATAGCGTTCTACTGCATCGATCCTTGCTGTAAACAATTGAAAAAGGCTCTCAGCCGCCTGCTCACGCGCGCGCTCTGCATACTTAACGATACGCACAGCACGCTCATTAGTCTTTTCTGTAGATAGATCACCAGCAGCAATTTTGGCTGCTAAATCTTTAGCCCAAGGGTCGCTCATAGACACCTCTTTTTCATTATAGGCTGAAATCAACACGGTTATTTTAATGAAATTAGCTATCCGCAAGAAAGCCTCTAAAGAAAACCTTAATCTTTGTTTAAATCCTTTTGTAAAAATTAGCTTGCCTGTCTGGAATTGATTAATGAATAATAAAGCTTCTGTAGTCTGGACTGCGAAATAACTATATTTTGTCTTATCTACCATACTGGCTATGGCTAGCGATCAGAAGGGAACACTAGACCAGCAATATAAGAAGCTGGTATTGCGCTTCAAACAGTTGCATGCCGCTCAGGATACGCTGGCCAAGATTGGTCATCTACCGATTGGTTCAACACAACTGCAGAGTAAAATCTTTGCTGCTCTTAAGCAGCTCAAACCACTTATTTCTGGCGGCGATCCCTTGTTGATGAATGCCAAGCTATCTGCCATAGAAGCACAGTTGCGTGAATATGAGGAATGGATACAGCAGTGTAACAATACTCTGACTCCTTACGGGCTACGTCAATACATTAATCAAGGTGATCTGAAACAGAGTGATATGCTCGGGTTTGCCCGTTACTTAAGCGCTAAACAGTCAAACCTAATAGACGATCGTGGCAAACTAGAACTACTGCTTTCTGAACTTTGTCAAGACCTTAATAATCAAGAGCAGCATAGTCTGCTTGCCGAGTTATTTCCTGAACCGCCGCAACTTACCTATGCTGTACAGGAGTTATTGGAGCAGCTACGCACACTAACAGCACAGATTCAAGCGCTCAGCGATTTTCCTCAACTTATTATGGGTGAATATATGGCGCGGGCACGTCGGCTTAAGCTGGATTTAGGTTCGGCACTCTGGCACCCTGAGGCACTGTCAGTGGTTGGTGCGCTTAATCTCACATTAGAGAACTCCTTTCGCAATCTCTTCAGTAGTGAAAGGCAGTTTGTTATGGAATCCTGCCGTAAGTTGCTTAGCGCAGGGATAAATTCAGTTGGCAAATTAGGTGAAAGTGGTGTGCTCAATGTAGAGGCAGCGGCGCGACTAGCTGAGCGCGCAGATGGCCTATTAGAACAGAACTATCAAACCAATATGCAGCGGCTACAACAACTCGCACAGATCGGCCAGTGGTTACGTAATGCCGTAGAAACCCTTGATCGGCACTGCCAGGATGAAATAGAGCTACCTAATCAAATGGTGACACAACCTAGACCAACTGTTGAACGCGATTCTAACCTAGCACCAATCTCTACAGTGCTTGATTACGCCAATGTAGGAGCAATGGAACAACAACTCGTGGACCGTATAGAGGAGTTGGCACAGATTCTTATTGCACGCCCACGCCGCTCTAGTGTCGAAGTAATTCAACTTAAGCGTACGGTACTGTTATTGGGTGAATGGGAAGTGGCTTCAATGCTTTCACTAGGAAACTTAGTAGAAGCTTGGCATCGCCAGTTTTACGACTTAATACGCCGTTGTATAGCACTTATTGCCGAGTTACAAGAGAGTGCCATTGTTTATACAGAAGGAATGAATAAGAAGAAATCTAGCTATCAGTACAGTGTGCCAGCAACAATATATTTCATGGAGCAGAGTCGCCGTGCAGAAGGAGAGCTAGAGACGATGAGTCAGCTAGCCCGACAACGTAGCGACATTGAAATGTCCCTGAATCTACTGGCAACACGCAGCAAATTGCAAGATGCCTATCAAAAGATCCTTACTCAATTTAAACAGGCTGGTCTTGATCTACAGTAGTATTACCGCTCTTCTTCCAACACATCAACAACCACTTCCCCACCAGCCTTGGCGGCGGCCGCACGCATCACATTACGTACACAACTGATCGTTTTGCCGGCGCGCCCTAGTAGTTTACCCATGTCATTTTTTGCAACCTTTATGTTGTAGTAGATTTTGCCTTGTTTCTCGCGCTCTGTCACCACCACCGCCTGTTTATCGTCAACTAAACTATTGACGAGGTATTCAAGCAGCGATCTCAATTGGTGTGGCGACAGCGAGCGCGGCGGCGCCGGGCGGGGAGCGGGCCGCATAGGTTTCGCACCAGTCCGTCTTCTTCTATTATCCATGCTTTCTATCACCTGCCATATGCTTGTAAGGACCTATGGAAAATAGTTTACCTATCCTTAAACTGACCGTAAGCAGTTATCTTAGCAGAAAATCCCCTGCTCTGCTGATACTATCAGCAAAATATCAGGAGAACAGTTGCCGGATTGCCATCCCTTGAACCCGTGTGTTAAGAAAACGACGATAGGTGAGTGCTGTGATCATTGCTCCCAAAAGGCTATAAGCCAACAATAATAGACTGTCATAAAGACTCAGGCTACCACCATTGATAAGCCGTAATATAACAAAGCTGATTAACAGCAATATAGGACTCGCCATCAAGATAATGTTGATCCATTTGCCCCAACTCAACCAACGTAAATAGCGATTCTCATTACAGAGTTCTGATACACTGAGTAGTACCGCACCTAAAATTAATGTGGGAATAAAAGGCGGCTCGGCAAATAGCGTACAAGCGGCAAACCCCAACACACAAGCGCCTATCATCAATAATGGTTTAACCCGAAAACTGCTTAACTTGCCAGCATAATCGAGTAATTGAAATCGGCGACTAAGCCAAGTAATCAGATAGGCAAGGAGAATAAACCCGACAACTTCATAAGAGAAGAGCGTGGTTAGTGACAGTCCATAGCCAAAGGCAAAACAGATTAGCCCCGCCATTTCCGTTATTATTGCTAGCTGTTGTAAGCGTGTTGGCTCACGATCAAGCACAAGTGTACGTGCATAACTGATCATTGCTGCCACTTCATAGCAATTAAGTTGCGGATATTGCGCACACAACCGCTCTATGCTGGTACCCTCAAGCAATGCTTCCACTAAAGGCAGTACCGGTAGCTTGGCAGTACGTAATGTTGGTCTTCCCTGCGCTACCGCAGGATCTATCACAATTTGTTCGTGCCAGTTCATGCCTGCTCCTCCAACTTTTTTGATAGTTCCAAGAGCAAGAGTGACTAGGTAAGACAGTCTGTCTTCCTATGATATAGGTCTTTGGTCGTGAGATGACGGCGCACAAATGGAGTGAGTCCAGGGGCAAGCTTTGCGCCCTTGATAAAATGGCTTTTTTCTTGGCGAAATTGTCAATGGGCAAGACCTTTTCTCTAGCCAGTCCCCGCCCTGCTTTGACAATAACCTCAATCATCAATTAGACCCCATTTTCCTGGATTTAGCTGCGAAAGATGTTGTCATTATACACTTAAAACATCCTTTGTGTCGCCTTTGGTAACTGGACGGCAAAAAAACTGGGATCGGTCCATTGCTGACCCGATCCCACCAAAGGATAGCTATGTTCGAGCTAAGAGGGTAAACCTGCCTGTTACTACAGCAACTGTGGTTCCATTCCCTCTGTGTAATTAATAAACTCTCTATATCAAACTGCTTAATATCAAAAACAGGGTAATTGGCAGGATTGCTGATAACTGTCCAACTGTTACTTATCGTAACGAATT
>JBFLVQ010000383.1:0-9184 GCA_040758525.1 Acidobacteriota bacterium | reverse complement strand
ATACAACCTTAGCTGTGACTACAGAAGGTTTACCTTTAGGATTGCTTACTCAAAAGGTTTTGGCGCGAGGCAAAAAGAGAGACTGCAAAAATAATAAACATAAAAAAGTATCTATAAAAGAAAAAGAAAGTGGGAAATGGCTTGATGCACTAGAACAAACAATGGCCTCTCTACCAAAAGGAGTGCAAGTAGTAACCGTAGGAGATCGTGATGCAGATGTTTTTGAGTTTCTTATTAGAGCTGAGCAATTAGGAGCAGATTATTTGATAAGAGCAAGGAGCAATAGAGCATTAATGGCAGGAGAAAGATGTCTTTGGGAAGAGTTAGCAACTGCTCCAGTATCAGGGCGTCTTGAAGTTGAAGTTGCAGCTAAAAAAGATGAACCTGCTCGCACAGCAAAAGTATCGGTTAGATATGCAAAAGTAGAATTAAGGCCACCACAACGACCTAAAGAGATAAGAATAGAAAGATGGAAACCAATTACTCTTTGGGCTATTTATGTAAAAGAGATTTATGCAACGGAATCAGTAACACCATTAGATTGGATGTTGCTTACTAATTTACCTGTTAATAATTTTGATGATGCACTAGAGAGAATACAATGGTATTGCAAGCGATGGTCTATTGAACTTTGGCATAAAGTTCTAAAGTCTGGATGTAGAGTTGAAGATTGTTTGCTTGAAACAGCAGAGCGCATTAAAAGGTATTTGGCATTAATGAGATGACTCATATTAATCGTCAAGAGCCTCAAGCAAGTTGCAATACTGTTTTAGCAGAGCACGAATGGAAGGCTCTTTATTGCAGGATTAATAAAACTACACAACTGCCTAAACAACCTCCAACTGTTCGTCAGGTTGTAAGGTGGATCGCTCAATTAGGTGGATTTTTAGGCCGTAAAAGTGATGGTGAGCCAGGTATTACTGTTATCTGGCGTGGGTGGCAACGTTTGAATGATATTGCTGATACTTGGCTCTTATTACACCCTCTTAAACTTGTGGGTAATAGATAGGACTTTAGGCCGGTGAGGTTCACAATTGTGTTAGTAGGTTAAGTTTCTGGCTGGAAAATATATTAACCAAACAATAGCTTCCGCCGCCTTATCAAATAAATAGGAAAGATCTAATGTCAGACTCTTTAATAACTCCTCGTGAAAAAGACTTTGCTGCTTGGTACCAAGATGTTGTCCTTACAGGTGACATGGCCGAACCTGCTGAAATAGTCAAGGGTTGTATGGTCATCAAACCGAATGGATATGCTGTTTGGGAGCTTCTTCAGCGAGAACTTGATAATCGCTTTAAGGCAACAGGCCATCAGAATATTTATCTTCCGCTTCTGATTCCACAAAGTTTTCTGCAGAAAGAAGCTGAACATGTAGAGGGTTTTTCTCCAGAACTAGCTATCGTCACGATTGCTGGAGGCAAGCAACTAGAGGAGCCTTTTGTTATTCGCCCGACCTCGGAAACCATCGTAGGTCACTTCTTTTCAAAATGGATTCAGAGCCACCGAGATCTCCCTATTCTGGTCAATCAATGGGCGAATGTAATACGTTGGGAACTCCGTACACGTATGTTTCTTCGTACCAGCGAGTTTCTTTGGCAAGAAGGGCATACAGCACATTCGACTCACGAAGAGGCGACGGAAGAAGTAATACGAATGCTCAATGTTTATGCTGAAGTAGCAGAAGACATTATGGCCATGCCTGTCATTAAAGGTTTAAAGACGAAAGCTGAAAAATTCGCAGGCGCATTGAAGTCGTTTTCAATTGAAGCCATGATGCAAAATGGTTTAGCACTTCAAGCAGGCACGAGCCACGATTTAGGACAGAATTTTGGTAAGGCATTCAATGTTCAGTTCCAAACCAAGGAGGGTAAGCTCGATTATGTTTGGCAGACCAGTTGGGGCGCTAGTACTCGCCTAATTGGCGGCTTAATTATGACGCACTCAGACGATAAGGGACTTGTGTTACCGCCAAAACTTGCTCCGCAAAAGGCGGTTATTGTCCCGATTTACCGAAAAGATGAAGAGCGTACACTGGTGTTTGATCTCGCATCGAAACTTGCCAAAGAGATAGGTGCTCATATCGACATGCGAGAAGGCCAAACTCCTGGAGCAAAGTTCTACCACTGGGAACGTCGCGGTATACCTGTCGTTTTCGAACTTGGTCCGCGAGACGTCGCAAATGGGAATATTGTTATAAAGCGCCGAGACTCAGGAATGAAAGAGACCATTCCGCAAACCGACATTGCCACAAAGCTTATTGCTACACTTGAGGCTATGCAAAAAGACCTTTTCAAAAGGGCCAAGCAACGCTTAAAGGAGAATACAATTTTGGCTAATTCTATTGAAGAAGTCGAATCGATTCTCAAAGATGTCACGGCTGAAAAGGGTGGGGGGAAATTCATTATGGCACATTTGAAAGATGACCCGAAAAATGATACCTATATCAAGGGTTTTAAGGCTAGTGTGCGCAACATACCATTGGTAGACGAATATGATGGTCCCGGAAAATGTATACTGACTGGAGAAATAGTTGATCATCGAGTCATAATTGCAAAAGCCTATTGAGATATTATGTATAGAGTGAACATCCTGTTGGTATAAATGATCTCCTTTATTACCACTCTCCAAATAGTTCCACAATGAATATCTCATCTGTAAGATATAAACAATGTTGTAATTACTTCTGCGCAAAATATCCGGAACGCGTTCTTACTGCATACTTACGTTTCTTATCGACAAGTTTTACCTGTAGCTTGTGCCAACGTGCATCACGACTCTCGGCACTAGGATAAAAGCCCATCATATATTGGGTACGTAGCTCTTGTCCGATCTTTAATGTAAATTGTCCGATCTCATCAAGAGAGCGAGGAAAGAGAGCCAAACCACCTGACTCTTCCGCGATCTTCTGCATTAGCTTTTTCGCTTTGTTTGTAGTAGCTTCTGCAAATGAGCCGTTAATGCCAATAAATCCTTCCGGAAAACCTAACAGATAAACTTGTAGATCGAGTTCTCGTAATTGCTCCCGTAATTCATCAAGTTTTATTGTGCTGTCGCGCTCATCGCCATCGCTCATCACAATTAAAGCCCGTCGGCGATTGCTGGCATTAGTTTGCGCATATTTGCCAGCTACAGCGATGCCATCTAATAAGGCCGTGCCGCCACCAGGATACATTTCACCCAATACCGATTTTACACGCGCTAGATCGGTAGTAAAACGCTGGGCAAAGTTGATACGTGTCGTGTCTTTCATATCTACGATAAAGATCTCATCACCTGGACGACACAGTTCAAGCAATCGCTCTGCTGCAGCCAGCACCGATTTAAGTTTGAATCTCATAGAACCCGATGTATCAATTACCAACCCTAGACTGATAGGAACATCCTCTTTAGCAAACAGTTCAATACGCTGCTCAACTTGATCATCAAAAACTCGGAAATCTGAACTGCTTAATCCCGTCACAAAGTTACGTTTATCATCAAGTACAGAGACATTTAAAAGTACGAATTTGGAATCGATCTTCAACAGGTTCTCAGGCACAGTCTCTTTATTCCCTCTGGGCTCACTCTGCGCCGTAGCAATCTGTGCTTGTGTTATCTCAACACAGAGAAATCCTAATAGCAGAAAAAGAATGGTTAATGGTATCCATTTAATTTCTTTCATAGTTGTTTTCCTAAAAGCACTAGTATTATTGATATCTTTTATAGCTGCTCTGGTTAAAAATAGCTTCTGAGCTACTTAGCCAGGTAACCACGCCTTGTAAGAGCAGAAAGCCCTTTTTGTCCAACAATACGCACTTCTATCTCATGGAACTTTTCATCATTCATTGAACTAGGTTCATAGACTATCAAATATTGATTGCGCAAGAAATCATTAACAAGCTGAAACGCAATAGTAAGCTCTTCAGCATTGTCAGGAAAGAATATTTCACCACCACTATCACGGCAAAGCTTGCGTAGATCACGCTCATCCATGTTGAGATATGGGGTACCTTCAACACGAAAACCCGAACCTCCTTTTGTGCTGATCCCATAGATGGTTGTCTCTGTCCGTTGTGTGATTGTAATCGCTTCTGTCAAAGTATGAGTACTATTGGTATCAGCTCCATCGGTAATTACAACAATCACACGTCGGTTTGTACTGGCACGACTCATCTTTTCACGACATACCTTGTGAATAGCATCATAGAGACTGGTCTGCCCACCAATTATTTTTATATCGTCGATAGTGTCTAGCATCATGGGCAGATCAGTAGTGAAATCAAAACGCATTTTAGTCGCATTATCAAATGTGAAAAAAGCAACCCGATCCCGTCTCCCTTGCAGTACCGTGGTAAGAAACTTCTTGATCGCAGTCTTTTCAAATTCTAAGCGGTTACGTACACTAGTGGATGTATCCATTAGTACGACAATGCTCAACGGTAAATCAGTAACAGCATGAAATGATATTATTGGTTGTGGCTTATTATTCTCAAATATACGAAAATGCTGCTGTTTTAGATTCGGCACAAACTTACCCTTCTCATTAAATACTGTGACTGGCAAGTTGATGTTTGTCGTAGTTATTTTAATCACTGCTTCATCTTCATCATTGCCATTAGCATTGTGCTGTTGAAGCTGGCCCAACACACTAGGAGTAATCCCCATAAAAAGTATCAGTAGGATAATGGCCAATCTTTTCATAATGCTTTTCATAATGCTTGCACCCTATGCTATTTTTTCACTCGCTTAATCGGCTGCTTATCACCTTTTGCGACTGCATAACCAGATTTATAACGGACTTTGCCGGTATCACGTTGACGGAGTTGTATACGTATATGGCGATAGCCACCATTCTCTATCGCGTTGGTTGGATAATAACCAAGCACATAGACATGTCGTAATTCTTCAGCAATCTTATGCCAGATGTTAGGCAGCCCTGCACGCCTACCAGCATGATACATATCACCACTATTAACCTCAAAGAGAGTTATTTGTTGTGTTCTGAGCGATTTAATTTATCGATACGCCCTCCGCCTCCTTCCTTGGCTGCGTAATAGCCTGAACGCGTTCGTATTGCATACTGATCTCGGTTATCTGTTAATCTTACTTGCAATCGACGGAAACTGCTATCCTGCTTCTGATTGCTGGGATAGTAACCAATTGTGTATTGTGATCGAAGATCAGTACCGATTTTTTGAGCGATCGACTCCAGATCAGTTAACTCTTTAGGATAGTATGCCTGACCACCTGATTCACTCGTCAGTTTATTGATCAACTCGATGGCCTTTTTTCTTGGTGAATGCTTAAATATTCCACTATCTTCTGACAGATCATCGGGAAAACCTATAAAATAGAGCTGCACATCAAATTCGCTCAATTTATCGATGGTCTGTTCGATCGTAAAAGAGCTATCACGATCATCACCATCCGATACAACTACTAGAGCCTTGCGTCGATACTTGCCTTTTCTAGCATATTCGGCAGACACTACGATACTATCAAGAATTGCCTAGCCACCACTAGCAATCATATTGTCGAGTGCATCCTTAACATCTTCCAAATTGCTGGTGTAGTCTTCTAGCAGTTCAATGCTCTGGGAATCTTTTGCATCAACAACGAAAATCTCGTCATCATTTTTACTTAAGTTGACCAGTGTCTTAGCTGATTGGATGACTGTTGATAGTCGTCGTCGCATTGAACCGGAAGTGTCTATTAGAAACACCCTTACAGAAATATACTTTTGGTAATACATAAGCAGTTACTCTTCTTGTGAGTTATTTGATGGAGGCGATTGTTCTTGCGCACCCTCTTTAGGTTGAAAAAACTCTTTACCAAAAACTTTAGCTAATGCTGCCTCACGTACTTTACGTACTTGCTCATAAACTTTGTTGGCTTCATCAGTATATTTTTCCGGCAGTTCATAGCGCATTGATTCTAAATTGTTAATGTTGGGTCGCAACTTGAGTTCAAACAGCTTATAAATGCCCTGCTTTTCCTTATCTTTCTTCGGTAAAGCGTCAATATATGAGAAGGTATAAGCAACTAAAGCACCATTATTTTTGATCTCGCTATGGGCCTGTTCATATTGTTGGCTAGCAATATTGTTTCGGGCCATGGCAAGTCTGGCAGAAGCAATCTCCATCAATACTTCCACCTGATCTTTTCCTTTATCTTCCTTTTCAATAGCTTTTCGTTCTGCAGAGGTAAGCCATTGTGGCAATTGCAAATTATCTTGAGTATTTGCCAGAGAGGATAAAATCGTAATAGCCAGTATTAACCCTAGTCTCACGGTAATTATTTCTCCTAACTTCACTAGCTTGCTAAACAACTGCTAACCAATATTTCGGCTTCTGATGTTGTAAACTTGCAATAAAATTATTTAGCTTGAACTTTTTTAATCGTATCGTCGATGGCATTATTTAATAATGGATTAAGGTCTGGTTGTTTGCGCAACTCTTCCAGTGCTGGGATAGCGCTTTGTGCTGGCGGACCGATTCTACCTAGTAAGGACACGGCAGCGTTACAAACTCTCTTATCCGTATCATTAAGAAGTTTGGTAATCTGCGGCACTGCTGATGATGCAGCTTGCCCCATCTCTGCCAATCCATTCAATGCATTTAGTCTCACTTCTGGATCAGAGTCAGCTAACAGTTCGACAAATCCAGCAATAGCTGGTAAGCCAATTCGTCCTAAGGCGATTGCTGCAGCAGAGGAGAGTTGGTTTCTCGCACGTACTATACTTAAAAATACCGACACTCCTGCGCTACCTTCCTACTTTCTCATGGTGTTTCACCAAAGACTGTTCAGGATCTATTAGGTCACGCACAGATTTCTGTTACACTTGATATATATTCACATGTACTCGAAGAGCAAAAGCGCGAAGCAGTTGATCTAATTGATCAAATATTAAGTAAGAAAAGTAGGAAATCTTCTGTTGGCTCTAGTAGCACCTAGAAATAGTAAAGGCCGACTATTAATCAGCCTTAAGTGTTTGATTTTATTAGGGCGAGCAGCGGGGCTTGAACCCGCGACCTCCTGATCCACAGTCAGGCGCTCTAACCAACTGAGCTATGCTCGCCATGACAAAAACATATTAGCCTTTTAACAGATTTGCTGTAAAGTGCTACTGGAGATTTCTCTCACCTAAGGACAGTCTGAGCTGTGACCATTGGTGCAGACAAATCTTTTGTTCTCTACAATTGCTCTATGTTAAAATTGGCCTCGAAACTATTTTATGCATAACTTTATTAAATTCCTGCCAGATTGCTGCGACTTGGGTGTATATGGTCAATCTCTCTGCTAGCGAAGAAGCGAACACGCTGCCGCAACACCCGCTTGTCGTAATCAATGCCAGTCGACGACGGGTTACTCTTAATCTACATGATTTGTGGGCTTATCGCGAACTACTATACTTTCTCACTTGGCGCGATATCAAAGTGCGCTATAAGCAGACATTGCTGGGTGCCACTTGGGCGATTATACAACCGCTCTTTACTATGATTATTTTTACGCTCTTTTTCGGTAAGCTGGCGCGTATCCCCTCAGATAATATACCTTATCCAATCTTTGCTTATGCTGGACTGCTGCCATGGACGTTCTTTGCCAATGCTGTGACCAATAGTGGTAACAGCCTGATCGGCAGCTCAAACCTGATTGCCAAAGTCTACTTTCCCCGCTTAATTATTCCTGGCGCCGCCGTAGCAGCCGGGTTGCTCGATTTTGCTATTGCCTTTGTGATACTGGTTGTATTGATGGGTTATTACGGCATAGGATTGAGTTGGTATGTGGTGCTATTGCCTGGACTCGTAGTGCTTACCGCATTACTAGCCCTGGGGGTTGGTTTGTGGATGTCGGCGATGAATGTAAAGTATCGCGATGTACGCTACGCAATGCCTTTTCTTATACAACTCTGGATGTTTGCTACACCAATTATATATCCTTCAAGTCTAGTACCAGCCCAATGGCGACGATTGCTGGCACTCAATCCGCTTACTGGCATCATTGAAGGATACCGTGCGGCACTAATTGGTCAGCCGCTCGACTGGCTGGCGCTCAGTCTCTCTGGTGTTATCACACTGCTCTTGCTGGCCTATTCCGCATATACATTTCGACGTATGGAGAAGGAGTTCGCAGATATCATCTAGTTGCCTGATGAAGTCGATCATTAAAGTAGAGAATCTCAGCAAACAGTACTCGATAGGCCTACGTGAGGTGCGTTATGCGACCTTACGTGAGTCGTTAATGGGCATTTTGCGTGCTCCGCTGGCACTATTGCGACGTAGCTCAGGTGCTACTGAGGAGATGGTATGGGCACTCAAGGATGTTAACTTTGAGATTAGACCAGGCCAGATTGTTGGTGTAATCGGACGTAATGGTGCTGGCAAGTCAACACTGTTAAAGATTCTCTCACGTATTACCGAACCGACCACAGGTCGAGTCGAACTATATGGACGTGTTGGCAGCTTACTAGAAGTTGGCACTGGCTTTCACCCAGAACTGACAGGTCGCGAGAATATCTACTTGAATGGTGCCATCATAGGTATGAAAAAACGCGAAATTGACAGTAAGTTTGACGAAATTGTCGCTTTCGCAGAGGTAGAAAGATTTATAGACACGCCTGTGAAGCGTTATTCGAGCGGAATGTATCTACGACTGGCCTTTGCCGTAGCTGCACATCTAGAGACGGAAATACTGGTAGTTGATGAAGTGTTGGCAGTAGGCGATGCCCAGTTTCAGAAGAAGTGTATAGGTAAGATGGGCGATGTTGCCAAAGGTGGACGCACAGTACTCTTTGTCAGCCATCATATGGCAGCCATTGAAGCGCTCTGTAATCGTTGCCTGCTCTTTTCACAAGGACGGTTAACAGCAATGGGCGAGCCTAGCCAAATAATCGCGCAATATTTGAGTTCTGATATTGCATCTGATACTGCTTATGTCTCGCTGCTTTCACATACCCGACGCACACATAGCTCGTTTCCTATAATGACTGCAGTGGCATTATTTTCTGAATTGGATATGCCGGTCACTTCAGTGCGTATGGGTGCGCCATTGTCGGTGCAGGTCAATTTCAACAGTCCATCAAAGCCATTACAACCAGTGCTAGGGCTAGTAATCAAGAACGCTCACGGTATGCCAATTTTCGGCGTCAACAATCGATTTATACCAGGCTATCGCTTTGATGAACAGATTGCCCAAGGAACCATCA
>JBFLVQ010000382.1:0-9196 GCA_040758525.1 Acidobacteriota bacterium | reverse complement strand
AACCGATGGTGGAGCGACGGGAATAGCAACGATGAGGTGAGCCGGTTTCTGCTGCTGTAGTGCTTTTATTGCTGCGCGTATTGTTGATCCTGTGGCAATGCCATCATCAATCAAGAGCACTGTGCGACCGGCTATTTCTGGCAATGGTCGATCGCCTCGATAGCGAAGCTCGCGACGCTCAAGCTCTCGCCTCTCTCTCGTCGCTACTTCATCAATAATTTCCTCTGGATTTCGCAGGTATTGCACTACGTCATTGTTAAACACAATCACGGCGCCGGTAGCGATTGCGCCCATTGCCAGTTCAGGCTGGCCAGGCAACCCAAGCTTACGCACAATCGTAATATCCAAGGGAACATTTAGCGCTTTGGCCACTTCAAATGCTACCGGCACGCCGCCGCGCGGCAACGCCAGCACTAAAACATCCGGGCGATTGGCATAGCTTGAGAGTCTTTTCGCCAATAACTGGCCGGCTTCTATTCGATCTTGAAATTTCCCAAACATTTTTGCGCCTCCCATCAATTTCAGTTTCTATTACTATTGCACCTTCAAAACAGATCGCTCAACGAACCATCTGTTATTAAGCGTTTGATCGCTGACGCAATCACCGGCGCTACTGAAACAACCTGTAATTTAGGCCAGTTCTGTTCTCTCATCGGCATGGTGTCGGTAGTAAATATTGTGCTCACGCTTTCGTGATCTAACTTCTCACGCGTCCCTGTCAAAAATAGACCATGCGTGACAGCAACAATAATCTCTGGTCGCGCTCCTGCGACAAGCAGCACTTCAATACTTTCAGCTATCGTGCCGCCGGTTGAAATCATGTCATCAACGATCAAACAGCCCCGGCCACTGACATCACCAACCAGGTGGGTAACATGAGTTTTGCTGCCGCTCTCCCGTCGCTTGTGTATCAATATGACTGAAGCGCCAAGCCGATGCGCATATTCTGTTGCCATCTTCATGGCGCCGGCATCAGGAGAAACGACAACAAAATCTTTTGGCAGCCGATCTCGCAGTGCATTACAAAGAACCGGCACTGCTGTCAGGTTATCTACCGGAATATGAAAAAAACCTTCTATTTGCGCGGCATGGAGATCTATCGTAATAGCATGATCGACACCGACATTTTGCATCAGATCAGCAACCATGCGCGCAGCGATCGGCTCACGGCCATGCCTTTTATCCATGCGAGCGTAACCAAAGTAAGGCACAACTGCTGTTATATGTTTAGCCGAAGCGCGCCGGCAGGCATCTACCAGCACCAGCAATTCAACAAGATTCTCGTTGACCGGAGGGGAGGTCGGCTGCACGATAAAAACTTCTTTATGACGCACAGTTTCAAGAAGCTTTATAGAAACTTCGCCATCAGGAAACCGCTCGATAGCGCAAGCCCCAGGTTTTAAGCCCAACTCGTCGGCGATTGCCTTAACCAGATCTGGATGTGCTCTCCCGGCAAGTAGAATGAAATTATCCATAGCTTTTCACCTCTTTAGCTCTTCAACCGGCAAATCAGATTTCAAGTAATCCGCTCTTATAGAGAGTGGCAACCTATATGCCATTAACAAAGACCTGCAATTGAAAAAACTACTACTTAACAATCTATTCCGGCGTTGAATATTTCCCGCCTCAGCCGCTATTAATGCGAAATTTTACCCAACCGCATAATTTAAGCTCCTAGCCAATCCAGGCATTTAAAAGGGCATATGCATTGCATAACCAAAAAGGTTGAGGTGATGAGATATGTCCACAAAGAGAAAACCTGAGCAAGTTAAGGTAAATGCGTCAAAATTTTGGGATGAAGCAGCAAAAAGATTACGAGATGAAGAAGATGATCTGAATGCAACGCTTGCTGCTGCCGAAGCATTTTCATCGGAAAAGATAATCGACGATTGGCAGGAGCGTAGCTCTCTTAACTATGAAGAAGCTTTGCGCCACAGATTGGCCCAAATTCGAGAGGCGTTGATCAGATTGAGCAGGCATACCTATGGCCGTTGTGTTGAATGTGGAGCTAAAATCGACGAGAAGCGTTTAGCAACAGATCCTGCTATTTCACGTTGCCTTGCCTGTCAGACTGCCCTTGAAAGCAAATCACCGTCGAAATCCTTATGAGATCTTTACCAGAACCGAGGAAAAGAGCTATGAAAATCTTAATTGCCACCGATGGTTCTCCATTTAGTGATGTAGCTGTCAATGAGGTAATTGAACGACCCTGGCCGTCAGAAAGTGAATTCCGTGTCTTAACGGTAATGGAGTCCTCACCATTTCCTTATGTTTCAACTGACGTATATGCGCTACCACTTGATCAAACGCTGGCTAAAGCACGCAGCGTTGTCGAACAGATAGCCAACAGCGCATCTAACAGAATAAAAAGCAAAGGGTTGAATGTTACCCATTTTGTTCGCCAGGGTGTAACTGCCGAGGAGATTCTCGATGAGGCTAAACGTTGGGGCGCAGATCTGATAGTGGTGGGAACGCACGGCGGGCGCGGCATCTCGCGCTTTCTTCTTGGTTCAGTTGCTCAACGCATCGCAACCCACGCCCATTGCTCGGTTGAAATTGTGAGAAAACCCGGTCTTTTCAGTAAACAATAATGATGGTCGTTTCTTTTAATATTTCTTGGGAATGGTTGGAGCATTGTTTGGGGAAAGAAGATCCGCTGAATAACAAACCCATGTGCCGTACACGTTTTATTCAAAAATAGCAATTGATACCTGGAGGTTATCCATGCGTAGTTTCAAACGGTATACGAACACTACTTTCACTAAAAGGGTTGATCACAAAGCAGGTCGCCACCATACCTTACGCGCAGCCATTGAGCCCGGAGTTTGTAAGGAATGTGGGGCTCTCTACATTGATCGACGTTGGATAATGGCCAACTCCAAATCGGCAATTATCAAGCATCAGCGATTCGGTCCAGTACAACTGGTTATTTGTCCAGCCTGCAAACAGCAGCGCAATGGTGTTCCAGGTGGTTATCTTCATCTTGACGGTTCGTTCTTTACTGAGCATCGTGATGAAATAGAAAGGCTCTTAAGCAATGAGGCCGACAGAGCAGCACAAGATAATCCTCTAGCCCGAATTATGAAATGGGAGAAAAGCAACGGAAAGCAACTAACCGTCGAAACAACCACGGAGCATCTTGCACAGAGGCTTGGCCATGCGCTTGAGAGAGCATATTGCGGCAAAGTGCGCTATGACTTCTCGCATGAAAATAAACTTGCACATGTTTGGTGGCGGAGAGATTAATCAATGGTTGAGGGATTTAATTTATAAAGGCAAAAGGTGAGGTATTGATATGAGCAAACCAAAAGATAAAAGAGAGCTTTCCGTAGCGCAAAATGTCTCAATTTCATCTGGTAAAGCATGGCTGGAAGGTGAGTTGAAAATTCCTGTAGGAGCCACTGGGGTTGTTCTTTTCGCGCATGGGAGCGGCAGCAGTCGTCACAGTCTGAGAAACCAGTATGTGGCAAATGTTATTCGAGCAGCCGGTATTGGCACTCTTCTCTTTGATCTACTCACTCGTGAGGAAGAAGAGATAGACGAGGTGACAGGCCATCTTCGTTTTGATATTGAACTGCTTGCGAAAAGACTAATAGACGCCACTCAATGGATTGAGCGCGAGGAGAATACCAGCGGCTTGCGAATCGGTTATTTTGGAGCAAGCACTGGTGGAGGAGCTGCACTGGTTGCAGCTGCTGAGCTTGGCGAGCGTGTAAGCGCGATAGTCTCTCGTGGTGGCAGGCCGGATCTTGCCGGCGAATCCTTATCACAAGTCAAGTCGCCAACACTGCTCATCGTAGGCGGCTATGATGAACCAGTGATCGATATGAACCAGGATGCCTACGATCAACTGCAATGCAAAAAGGAGTTAAAGATCGTGCCGGGAGCAACGCACCTGTTTGAAGAACGAGGCAAGCTCGAAGAGGTAGCAAAACTTGCGACTGCATGGTTCAAACGTTATTTGTAGTCCGATAGAACAGCTGGAGGTTCTATGGATAAGCAGATGAGACTGTTGATTGGCTATGATGGTTCAGAAAGCTCTAATGCTATGTTTGACGATTTGCGGCGAGCAGGCCTGCCGGTTTTAATAGCTCTATTGCTTCATCCGGTCATCTGGCTGCAATCCAGCATGGCGGACATTCCCGCTCATCATCAAGATAAACTTTCATCTTTATAGGACCATGTCTGCTCTGCACTGGGCTTCAACATCGATACTGCTGGCAAACCCCTGCAACCGAGTTTAAGCAGCCATTTGTTTAAGTTTTTGAAAATGAGAAAGGCGGATTTTCTCACGAGGATGACCCAGCCACCAAGCACCTAAACGAACAACATTGATAGCAGCAGTAGCAAAATGTTGAAGCTCAACTTTTGGTAGACCTTTATATCTTGCTTGCTTTATATCCATTACGCGAGCACCTTGAGAAATTGTACCTTCAATTCCAGCGCGAGCTTTATTACTCCGTAAACTAAGTTGTAATGCAGAAAAAACTCATTGAATTAGAATGAGATTATGAGAAAACACAGCAATTCTCAATACGAAAAATTAGATTCGGTGTAAACTTGGGGAATGCCAAAGAATTACAGTCAACTCCAACAAGCTCTGACATTTGATGAACTGATGAGCTTTCTCGACGAGCAATTTCAAACTTTTCCTGACAAACGAATCGGCAATGCCGTGAACTATCAGTTGCCGGATGTGCTGAAAGCAGCATTCGCAATGTTTTCGCTCAAAAGTCCTTCCTTACTCGATTTCAAAACACAGACCCCGGCAGAAGAAAAAAATCTGCACAGCATCTATGGAATTCGAGGAGCGATACCCAGCGATAATCAGATGCGTGATATCCTGGATCCGTTAGATCCGCAGTTGTTGCGCCCGCTGTTTCAGACCTGCTTGACGCGCCTCTCACAAGCTGGCGTTATTCGTGAGTATGAACATCACAACAAGCATGTGGTCATTTCCGCTGATGGCGTAGAGCTCTTCTCTTCTACCAAGGTGCATTGTCAGAGTTGCACTACCCGCAAACATCGCAATGGAGAAACTTCTTATCACCATTCCGGCTTGGCCGCCCTGCTCGTGCATCCGCAGCAAAAAGAAGTGATCCCACTCGACTTCGAACCCATTCTCAACGAAGACGGCGCGCAGAAGAACGACTGTGAACGCAACGCCGCGAAAAGATTGTGTGCGGCGCTACGCCAGCGTTATCCAGATTTGGAGATCATCCTGGTTGAAGATGCGCTTTACGCCAACGCGCCTCATATCCGACAAATTACCGATTACGGCTGGAGCTACATCCTCAACGTCAAGCCTGATTCCCACAAAAGTCTGGAGAACCAATTTGCTGGTCGGCGTGCGCGCGCAGATATCAAAGAACTGCATTTAACTGACCAACAGGGCCTACAACATTATTTCGCCTGGACCAACAATTTTAAGCTCAACGACAGTGCTATCGATGTCAATGTCAACTATCTGCTTTATGAACAGACTGACAAAGATGGCAGCCTAACTCTTTGGACTTGGATCACCAATCTCATATTGTCACAACGCTCTGTCATAAAGGTCATGCGCGCCGCACGCGCACGCTGCAAGATTGAGAATGAAACTTTCAATACGCTTAAGAATCAGGGCTATCATTTTGAACACAACTACGGACATGGTAGCCAGCATCTGGCAACAATCTTGGCGCTATTGATGTTTCTCGCCTTTACTATTGATCAAATTCAACAACGCTGTTGCCGTTTCTTTCGTACTCTACTTCAAACTTTACATACCAAAGTTAAACTCTGGGCCTCGATACGAAATCTTTTTTCTACTCTTGTTCTTAAATCCATGGAAGACCGTTATCTACGTCTGGCTTCCCTCCATTGTCTTCAGCTTGAACGAGTTCCCGTATTGAGAATTGCTGGTGGAATTAGGCAGTTCTTGTTCAAATATATTGTTCGAAAATGGATGAACAGAAATGTATCGAGAATAAGGCAAGGTAAGTGGTAAGCTTGCTGCAAGTGAGCTGTGACTTTGCAGAATAATTTTCTTATACGCACAGTTCTTAACGACACTTTTCATTCCGTTCCTGTTCACAGCTAGGTTGGAATATACTGATTTAAGGGAAAAGGCAAAAACAGACAAGATCGTATTCCCAAGATCATATCAACACATGATCTTGGGAAGAGATAAGGCGAGATAAAGTGTATCTATACCTTAAACGGATGAGAGAAGCGGTTGCCATCCTCGACCCCGAAGAAACGATAAGTGTAGAAGACAATAGTGATCCGATCTGGATCAGTCGTGAATTCATAGGGCTCGCCGTTGGAAACAAAGAACCAATCTCCTGGGCCATACTCCCGCCCTTTGAAAAAGATTCTTCCAGAAACAATGATTCGGAGGCCACCTCCTGGCGACTCCTTACTGTGAGGAGGATGCACATGGTTACGTACAATTGAATTGGGAGGTAAGATGATCTTAGCAACCTGTATCGGCAACATATCAATTGGAAGTTGAAACTTCTCAATTCCATTTGCAAAGGGTGTCCCAAGTAGTAGAGTAGACTCCGCTTCTGCTGTTGAATAATCCAAAGAAGATACAGAGCCTGGAACGATGCCGCGCTCTCTCAATTCCTCTCGATTGTAACCTTCACGAATAAGTCCATATTTTGACAACTCCTCGCCAGTATAACGTCTTTTGTTAGGATCAAAGAAGAGACCGCGTTCTTCAGCGGCGCGACGTACGGTTTCCACCTCCACATCGCAAAGGTAAAAGACCTCGTCAGGTTTAAATCCATTCAATTTCTCGTTAAGCTCCAATTTGGGAACTGCATTAGCAGACATGTTTATTCTCCCTGTGATGGTGATGAAGGACTGTGTATATGTTATGATTTAGACAGATTGTAAATTACATTAATGGCAAGTGCATCTTCGTGCACTTGCTCAAACCCAAGTCGATGTGAAAGGGAAATGGCACGATTTTCCTTAATAATGGAAGCGTGTACTGCCTTCCCCTGGCTATTCCATAAATTAAGCAACTCCGACAGCAATTTTGTACCATAACCTTTCCCACGATATTGCTCCTCAATGTAGAGGTGGTCTATGACAGCCTTATCGTCAGAGATGTTGGCTGAACCCCATCCAATGGGTTGGTTGTCGAGAGTAATGACATGAGCATTGGCAGGTTGCCAAATGCTTCGGAATCGTTCTCGTTCGTCAGCATCATCCCAAGCGCGGTTGAGTTTTGGTTCGATCATAGGTCTGACAGCTTCCAGATAGATCCTCCAGGCAAAGTCGAAGTCACTATCCGTTGCTGGACGGGTCTCCAATACTCTTTCTATCATTTAGGTTTCCTCCAGTGGAGATACGGTTGATACTATTGATCGTTGAATTTATTAATGGTACAGGATAATCAAGTGAAAGGTTACAAAATAGCAAAGCCAAGTGCAAGATAGTAAAAATGCTTTAGTTATAGTGATTTAGTATTGATACGCAGTACTACTAATCGCTTTGAGCGAGTATAACACAACAAAGGTACAAAACCCGCCATAGATCACCATAACAATAGAGCAATAACAAACGGACTTGCAATATAACGGTTTGCTGGAATAGGCAAAGACAATCTATCAGTCTCGTCTATTCTTAGCACTACATAGGTGGAATAAACCGCAATTGCTATGAATGTCAACAGAAGAAGTGTAGTGGAACGGATAGTCTCACAATAGCTTCACTACTAAGCCCCATCATTTATTGACTACAACAATTATGTTCGTATAATTGACCAGGAATTAGTTTATATACCACAACATTCATCTGCAACTAGCAATAAAAACTCCGTGTATATGAGTTTGAAAGATAGTTGTATGGCGATTCCGTTTGTGCCTAGTCCCGGTTATCAGGTTATTAGCTTGTAGCGAGCAATATATAGGAGGTTGGAATCAGTGAGTGCACCATTGCAATCCCAAGTAAAAGCCGCGTCGGTAAAGCCATCTCTAACATCTGCACAAACTGGTATGTTGCAGCGCAAGTGTGAATGTGGTGGAGTTGCCGGTATGGATGGACAATGTGAGAAGTGCAAAAAAGGAGATTTAAATCTGCAGCGATTTTCAGTTGATCGAGTAACTGCACTGATACTTCCTCGCTCACTTAATAATCTTGGCTATAACTTTGGTGAGATAAAAGTTTTTGCTCACCGACCTAACACAGTTCAGACCAAATCCAATATAAGTGGAACAGAAGATGAATATGAGAAAGAAGCGGATCGCATAGCCAAACAAATTGTCAAAACTTCTACGCCATTGATTTCACAAACGGATCAACACTCCCTAACCTTATCTGCTTCACAACCCTTGATCCAGCGACAAGTCGCTGATAGGGCTGCGACGGGCGCCGAAACAGAGCCACCATTGCCAACATCAGCGGCTACTGCGAGTGAAGAGACTTCTGCTAATGGATTAATTGTAGAAGATGAAGTGGAAAGAGTAGGTTCAGGACAAATGAAGAAGAGTGATTTTCTGGATCAATTGCAAGCAGCAATTTGCACAGTCGCAGATGCAGAACTTGCTGGGGTAGGGCGAAACACACAAGGATGTCCATACATAGAGAAATGGATAGGATATTACCGAACACGCAGTAGTAACCAAGTGGAACGGGCACTGCGAAAGTATGTTTCAGGGGCAGTAGGAGCAAGGAGTGCGAGTGATTATATACCAATAGTAGTAGAGCGGGTAAGGAGTGCAATCTCAATATGGGCAGTTACAGGACAGGTCACAGGAGTTCCAGAAGGAGCATCATTAAGCCCGCCTGAAACTACTTCCGTCGCAGAACAGGGTGATTCCACTTCTGTATCAAGAAGGGTTCAGCTCAAAAGTAATGATAGTAGCATGAAGGGTGCTATGGCTCCAATGGCCATTCAATCACGGCTCCACTCCGGTAATAGTTTAGATAACGGTGTGAGATCACGCATGGAATCAGCTTTTGGCTATAATTTTTCTCAGGTTCGAGTGCATACTGACAGCCAAGCCAGCAACCTCTCAGCTAACCTTAATGCACGTGCATTTACCATTGGAAATAATATAGCTTTTGCCGCAGGTGAATATAAGCCTGGCACTATGGTTGGTGATGCGCTTCTTGCTCATGAGTTGGCTCATGTAGTGCAACAAAATGGTGCTAGTTCAAATCCTAACTCTATACAAGAAACAGGAACAGAACAAAATGC
>JBFLVQ010000381.1:0-9201 GCA_040758525.1 Acidobacteriota bacterium | reverse complement strand
ATGGCAACAAGCATAAGGGTTAATAGAAGCGTGGTGCAACGGCTAGCATAGCAGTCTCCAAAACTGTCGATCTGGGTTCAAATCCCGGCGCTTCTGTCTTGGAGGGTTCGCCTAACTGGTATGGCAACAGTCTCGAAAACTGTCGTGCTTTTGCATATGAGAGTTCGACTCTCTCACCCTCCGTTCATTGTTGACGGGTTCGTAGCTCAGACGGATCAGAGCGCAGGTTTGCGGAACCTGAGGGCGTAGGTTCAAATCCTACCGGACCCATTTAAGTATTGCGGAAGTGGCGAAACTGGCAGACGCGTCAGACTTAGGATCTGATCCGAACAATGGGTGCGGGTTCGAATCCCGCCTTCCGCATATATGGATCCGTAGCTCAGTTGGAGAAGAGCGCAAGTCTTCGAAACTTGTTGTCGCAGGTTCAAGTCCTGCCGGATCCGTAACTATTAATCGCGCCGAAGTGGTGGAATTGGTAGACACGTACGTTTCAGAGACGTATGGCAAAAAGCCCTGAGGGTTCAAATCCCTCCTTCGGCATCAATCAAGTAGCAAGCTTGGGTCGGTAGCTCAATTGGAAGAGTAGTGGCCTTTTAAGCCACCGGTTGTGGGTTCAAGTCCCACCCGACTCATTTGCGGATGTGGCGGAACAGGTAGACGCGCGACGTCGAGAGCGTCGTGGGCAGCAGTCCCTTGGAGGTTCGATTCCTCTCATCCGCATAATCTGGGGCGTTGGGCAAGAGGTTTAAGCCGCCTGTCTTTCAAGCAGGAAATCGCGGGTTCAAATCCCGCACGCCCTATTATTAATAGCCCCTGTGGTGTAATTGGCAACACAGCAGACTTATACTCTGCCAGCACTAGATTGGTGCAAAATCCTCGTTCGAATCGAGGCGGGGGCATTCCGATTATGGCAATACACCATTGATATTGATACAGGCCGGTATAGCTCAGTAGGCAGAGCGACTGATTTGTAATCAGTAGGCCGTCGGTTCGAATCCGGCAACCGGCTTTAATAACGGGAAACTTACTACTGCAATTACCATAGAACACAAAAATCTCTCTGTGCTCTATGGTAATAATCTTTATTATGGCAGTGCAGAGAGTTTTTCTGGTGCCAGCACACTATAAATCCTGTATATACGCCCATGTTGATCAACCTCTAGCTGTAATGTCCAACGTGGTGCGCGTTTTTTCCATACTCTCTCATGTTCTCCAATTATTGCAGGCAAGCCATTGAGTGAGCAGAGACGGATCTGTAAATCATCTTCATACTTCGCAGATAGGCCCATAATCAGTCGTACAACCCGGTCACGGCCATAAATAGGTAACAACGCTGCCGCTACTTTACCACCACCATCCGACATGTTTATCACATCCTCAGCCAACAACCGCTTCAGTCCTTCAACATCATGAGAATTGATACAATATAGGAATTGTTCTAGCGCGCGCTGTGTCAATTCCTGGCGAGTAACCTTCAATGGTACACGGCTTTTGTCATAATCATACATAGTACGCCGTGCACGTAATAATGTAACTTTGACATTGGTTTCGCTTACACCTAGGGCAGCGGCTGTTTCACTGGTCGAATAGTCAAAGACATCACGTAACAACAGTACGGCACGCTGAAGCGGCGTTAGTGCCTCTAAAGCGACTAGAAATGCAAAAGAGATACTTTCTAGCATGTCATAGCGTGCCATTGGTGATTCTTCTGGTGAGGTGATCGGTTCATAAGATGCAGGTGATTCCAGGTCTTCTGTAGAAATTGGTGACGGTAGCCATGGACCGGTATAGTGATGACGACGTCGTCGTCGCAAATGATCTCGACTGAGGTTTATCGCCACTCGTACCAGCCATGGGCGTAGTGGTTCATCTAGTCGCGCAGGAGGATTTTCTAGTGCTCGTATAAACGTCTCTTGAACTAGATCGTCAGCATCGGCACTATTGCCAGTCATACGATAACACAAAGCCCAGATCAGGGAACGGTGTGTTTCATAAACTTCTGTAGGTAGCTTCGCTATCGTGGCCAATTGATCTACTCCTATAATTAACCCGCAAGCGCGAGTCGGTCCTTCTGACAAGAGATTATTAGGTTCGCTGCATCACGAGCACTAGCCAGACTGGCATCAGCAAGTAGACCTTTATCACCTACCCAATCCCCAGCAATAAATAGTCCTGGTACATCTTCGACGGTGGGCGTTGGTCTTGCTTTTAAGCCGCCCTGTTTAGCTGTATCGATTGCATGACAAACAATCATTGCTGGCAAAAACTTACGACTTACCACCAGTTCGCGCCATCCTGGCTGCATTAAATCCAACACTCCTTCTAGTTCATGTTCTATCGATGTAGGAGAATCATTATGAGTAAGTGGTAGATATTTTAGTGTATGAATGAGCGCGCCCCCTCCCAGTGCGAGTTTTGCAGATGCAGAATGGACCGAGAAATAGTATGGCTTATCGATACCTAAAGCAAAGGTCGCTTTCGGTCTGGGCAGCTCACGCAAAGCTACATCTAAACAAGCAGCTTTGATTGGAATAGCCTCTTTTGCATACTTAGCTAATGATGTTGTCTGCCCATCTTCTAACAGCTTCAAAGCTTCCACAGGACCAGCAGCAATAACAGCTTTATCAACACGATAGACTTCTCCATTAGCAATCTTTACTGCCTCGACACCACCTAGGTGGTTACGAATAACTGATTCCACTTTTATTCCTGTCTTGATCTCTACACCTGCGGTTTGCGCTGTTTGGCGCAATCCTTCTACTAGTGTCTGCCAGCCTCCATCAAGGTACAGAACATTCGCTTTTACTGCCAGCTTTAACTGTTTTAGAGCTACACCAGCACTCATCTCTTTAGGTGCATTGGAATATGTTGAAACACGTATCAATGCTAGCAACAGCTCTCTTGCTACAGGGTGTACAAACTGTTTGTTAAGCCATTCCTGCACCGTAATACCCATTAATGAATCGGTATCAAGCTTAGCAAGTGTGCCTAACCATTGTGCAACCTCTAGTTTTGCTCCTAGACCGAACAGACCCGTAGTAAGTAAAGAGAAAGGCCCAGTAGGAAAGGTATGCTTGATACCATCTTTGATAGCGAATCCACCTGATGGTAATGGCATAGCTCCTTGTGGTACAACGCCCAACTCTTTTAATACCTCCATTGCATAGCCACCTCGATAGAGTGCATGTGCACCTATATTAAAAAGGAAATCTTCTCTCTTTTCGGTCTGAGCACGACCACCTAGCGTTTGTGAGCGCTCGAAGAGGCAAACACGCTTTCCCGCTCGCCCTAAATAGGCAGCGGCTGCTAATCCTGCTAACCCACCGCCAATTATCACAACATCAAACTGCTCTTTATTTGTCTGCATCGTTTATGCTCCTCTCAAAATTCTTACCTATACCACGTTTTTGCAAACCGATAGGTTACAGCACTAGCGGAAAAATTATTCTTAATAAGATAACTAGAAAATAATCTAGCCAAATATCAAACAATATAACAATTTCTATCTATAACTATTGTCGAGAATCGAGCTAAATCCTATAAGTAAGTTATCTACAACGATTTGATCTAACGAGAAGGTAGTTTATAAGGATTTGGCACAGAGGTTGATATATGGAAAGCTGCAAGACAAAAGGTTCAAACAAAAAGGAAATAAGGAATAAGGTTTGTGGGTGTAACTCAATTTGGCAGAGTACGAGTGTGCCACACTCGAAGTTGCGAGTTCAAATCTCGTCACCCACTTTTGAAAATCAAATAATAGTAAAAGCTGCACGCGTGGCCAAGCTGGTTAAGGCGATGGACTGCAAATCCATTAATCGCCGGTTCGAATCCGGCCGCGTGCTTACGCCGGAATGGTGAAACTGGTAGACACGGTGGACTTAAAACCCGCTGGCAGTGGCCATGAGGGTTCGAATCCCTCTTCCGGCACTTGGAGCCGTAGCTCAATTTGGCTAGAGCACTTGATTGTCGATCAAGAAAGTGCGGGTTCAAGTCCCGTCGGTTCCGTAATGGGCCAGTAACTCAGTTGGTAGAGTACCTGCCTCTTAAGCAGGGCGTCACAGGTTCGAGCCCTGTCTGGCTCATAGTAATTCAAATTGCGGTGTCGCCAAATTGGTAAAGGCACTCGGCTCTGAACCGAACATTTGTGGGTTCGAATCCTACCACCGCAGTAGATAGAGAAAGCCCTGGGCTTGTAGCTCAATTGGCAAGAGCACACGCTTGATAAGCGTGCGGCTAGTGGTTCAAATCCACTCAAGCCCATAATAGCAATGGGGCGTTAGGCAAGTGGCTAAGCCGCCACTCTCTCAAGGTGGAGATCACGGGTTCAAATCCCGTACGCCCTATATATATCTGATTGTTTGGAATCGTAGCTCAGTTGGATAAGAGCACAAGTCTCCTAAACTTGTTGTCGTGGGTTCGAGTCCCGCCGGTTCCATTGTTAACGGGGTGTAGCTCAGTCTGGCAAGAGCACACGGTTTGGGACCGTGCGGTCGGTGGTTCAAATCCACTCACCCCGATATTAGCTGAGTAGCTCAGTTGGCCAGAGCGTGGGCCCCATAAGCCCTTGGTCGGCGGTTCGATTCCGCCCTCAGCTATCAGGTACGAATGCGGAGTGGTGTAATGGAAACATACTCGGTTTTGACCCGAGAGAATCTAGGTTCGACCCCTAGCTCCGCAGTCAGAAAGTTCTTTGTAAGGTAGCTCAATTGGAAGAGCAGACGACTGTTAATCGTCAAGGTGCGGGTTCGAATCCCGCTCTTACAGTCAAGTTTGGTTGGGTAGCTCAGTCGGTAGAGCAGCGGACTGAAGATTCGCGTGTCGGCGGTTCAACTCCGTCCCCAACCGTACGGGCTGATGGTGTTAAGGGGAGCATCCCTGCCCTGCAAGCAGGGGGTCTGAGTTCAAGTCTCAGTCGGTCCATCTTGCCGGTGTAGCTCAACAGCAAGAGCAACTGCCTAGTAAGCAGTAGGTAGAGGGTTAAAGCCCCTCCATCGGCTCCAGATTGATAGATCGTCGAATTGAATGGGCGGGTGTAGCTCAATTGGCAGAGCGTCAGTCTTCCAAACTGAGGGTCACGAGTTCAAATCTCGTCGCCCGCTCCAAAATTACCATAGTCGGGTAGCTCAGATGGCAGAGCACTGGTCTTACAAACCAGTCGTCGCCGGTTCGATTCCGGCCCCGACTATCAGCAGGTGGTCAGTTATGCTTATCTGGATATTAGTTTGGTTAAAGCTGGCTAGTGACCGTTGGGTAACAGCCATTAATCAACAAAAAAAGCAACTAACAGACATCCATAGCAGCTATGCTATGGAAATACTAAAACAACTGTATAGATCTTTCGGGATGTGGCTCAGACTGGTAGAGCGCACGGTTCGGGACCGTGAGGTCGGTGGTTCAAATCCACTCATCCCGACCATTTCTAATAATCTGGTGGCTGTAGCTTAAGCGGCAGAGCACTCGGTTGTGACCCGAGCAGAAAGGGTTCGAGTCCCTTCAGTCACCCTCAGCATTTAGGGAGTTTTTATGGTTATCAACCGCAGAGTACTGTTACTAAATGCATCTTACGAGGCACTAGGAATTGTAAGTATGCCGCGCGCAGTACGATTAGTATGGAAAGGCGCCGCTGAAGTATTAGAGTTTGATGGTGACAATGTATTGCGCTCGCAACGCTTTACTTTTGCAGCACCATCTGTAATCAGGCTTAAGGAGTATATTAATATACGGGCACGCCAGCGTCGTTCGGCAAGCAAGCGTACTGCTATTTTGATGCGTGACCGTTTTCGTTGCCAGTATTGTGGTATCAAAGGAACAGCCTTTGATCTAACGCTTGACCATATCTTGCCACGTTCGCGTGGTGGCAGTACCGAGCCAGAGAATCTCTGCGCGGCCTGCTTTGCCTGCAACCAACGCAAGGGTGAGCGTACTCCAGAAGAGGCACGTATGCCACTACTGGCTAACCCAAGCGCGCTCTACTACGGTCTTGAGAAAGCAGCGCTACGCAATGCCGCAGAATCGCGTCCAGAATGGCGCAAGTACCTCTTCCTAGAAGAGACCAAGATCGGCATCGCTTGAATAAGAAGATAATAAGAATGAGGAGGTGATCCAATGGTTCACGTACGCTTTGAGGGACGTTCTTACGATTTTACGCCAGACCAACTGCGGCTGGCGGCAAACCTGCCAGATGCTGAGATCAAGCGTCAACTGGCGCAGCACCTAGACGTAGCAGCAGAGCGCTTCAGGTTTTATATTGTTGATCGCACTGCTAATGGTGACCTGATTATTCGACCAGAGGCAGTTTACGGCTGATTTTTGAAAATTTGATCTCCATTGCGCGCCCTAACTGGAGAAGCCTACACACATCCGACTATCAATCGGGAGGTTGCGGGTTCGAATCCCGTCGGGCCGATTATCTACCGGCCCGTAGCTCAATGGTAGAGCGCCAAGTGAAAAACGCTTTTTTGACTTGTGCGCAATGGTGATCAAATATCTTCGGTTTTATACGTGCCAGTACGATGCGCGCCCTTACAAGGGAAGCTTACATACTGGAAAAATCGACTTAAAATCGATTGTAGGTTCGAATCCTATACGCCTCCGCCACACTTTATGGAGGCGTCTTAAAAAGGCTTTTCGGACTTGCGCGACAGCGTGCTGGCACGTATAAAACCGAAACGAACGATTCGCCTCGCGTCCTTACTGGGGAAGCTTACATACTAGCTCATTGGTAGAGCACCAGGCCCTTAACCTGGGGGTAGCGGGTTCAACTCCCGCGTATGACCCTGCGCTTTCTCAACTTACGCGAGGCGTTATTTTTTCTCCCCAATTAAATATCAAAAGGGGGTAGCAACCATGCGACCATTTGAGCGTGATCTACGTTTAGATATACTCAACAGTCTACTCACTACACCACACCGTCAATTGGAGAAGGTAGCAGAACTGCATCAAGAGTTTGCTGAGCTAGATCCAATTTTCTATGGTCATCTAGCAGTCTGGTACCAACTACACGGCGACGTACGCGATCACAAGGAAGTGTTTATCGCAAATCTGCTAGCAAGCACCATTGCAGCACACCGTGAGGCAGGTTTTATGCTATTGCAGGATTTTCCACCTTATCAGGTGTCGCGTATTATCGATTTTATGAAGCGACAACTAGGTAAGCTGCCGCGCTCGACGCGAACTGCGGTAACACGCTACTTACGCACCCGTGAGCAGAATGCTCTCTTCTTTGATCGTGCTGCATTGCGTGCACGCAAAGCGATCAAGCACTTATACGCTAGCCTGCACATTAAACCAAATGAGCGTGCCGATGCTGTACTGTTCAAGAACTCGCCACCGCCAGATAGTCTTGCATTTATGCTTAAGCGACTAGCAAAGGCAACTAAGCCCGCTGAGCAGGCGGAATTGATTGTTGAGGGTAAAATCCCTTACACAATTGCGATTGGCGCAGTGAAGAAGCTTACTCCCGCTGTGTTCGTAGCGTTAATCAACGCAATGTCACCACAAGAGATTATTAACAATCTCAACTCCTTGAAGGCGCGCGGTGCATTCGAACATAAAGAGGTTAAGGCACTTATTGATGGAAAGCTTTCGTATGCTATGGCAGCAGATCGTGTCTCGGCCTTTAAGGCTGTAAAGGCAGCAGAAACGGCTGTGCTGGATGAAGAGACTGCAGCACGCTTAGAGAAGGTCGTTAACCATCAGGTGAAGAAGCGTGGCAGGATTACTAAGGCAACTGCGCTCTTTGTAGATAAGAGTGGTAGTATGACGGCTGCAATCGAAGTAGGTAAGCAGATCGCCGCACTTGTTTCTGGTGTTAGTGAAGGAGACCTCTTCGTATACGCCTTCGATACGCTGGCTTATCCAGTAACTGCACAAGGTAAGGAGTTGTCGAATTGGGAGAAGGCATTCCAATATATCTTTCCAAATGGTGGTACTAGCATTGGTGCACCATTGGAGGCTATGCGGATCAAGGGTCAAGTAGCTGAGCAGATCATTATCGTTACAGATGAGAATGAGAATGAAGCACCTTATTTCGCATCTGTCTATGCACAGTACTGCGAGAAGCTGAAGGTTGCACCAAATGTGATTATCGTGAAGGTTGGTCAGCATAGCGATCACCTAGAGCGTGAGTTACAGCGTGCTAAGGTGATGTTTGAGACTCTCACTTTCGAGGGTGACTACTACTCGCTACCGAATCTTGTACCATTGCTGGCTCGTCCATCGCGACTGGAACTATTAATGGAGATCCTAGAGACACCACTGCCGGTCCGTACCGATCAACAGGTGGTGAACTTCTAGCAGAAATGTTGTCAACCAGAGAATTTTTCTCCTCTGGTTGACGACTAGAGGAAACTGAGATGTTGAATACACTCAACCATGTCGATATCTGCTTTGTAATTGATACAACCGGTAGCATGGGTTCGTTCATTAGCGCAGCACAGCAGCACCTGCTTGATATGATAAGCCTGCTCAGTGCCAACAGCGGCATAGATCTACAAGTTGGTTTGGTAGAATTTCGCGATCATCCACCACAAGATACTTCTTTCGTTACACGTGTCTACTCGCTCACCAACAACTTAAAGAGTATGCAGAAATCTATTAACAGTCTGCGAGCGACAGGTGGCGGTGATGGACCAGAAGCAGTTTATGATGGTATTCAAACAGCCATTACACAGATGCAATGGCGCGCACATAGCTGCCGGTTTGCACTCTTGGTAGGCGACTCACCACCACATGGCTTACAGTCGCCGGGCGATGCTTGGCCTTCAGGCTGTCCTTGCGGTCTTACTACCAATTCAGTAGCGGCGGCGGCGGAGAAGGCTCGTATTACTTTACATGCCCTCTGTATGCAGGATGCAACCGCTACTGTGCAATCATTTACACAACTCGCCATAGGTACTGGAGGTCTCTGTGTACGCGCTAAGAATGCGCAAGAAGTTATCAGCAAGATCAATAATGTATTAGATGGTGAGTTTCAGAATCTGCGCTTTGATAGCGTAGTATTGCAAGCAGTGACACGGCTTGCTTGCTTTGATGTAAACTCGCTTGCCGCAGCAATCGACTGTCCACAATTACAGGCTGCAGCAGCAATCGCACGGCTTGGCAAGAGAGGCTTCCTAGCAAACCTCCAAGCTGTCAACTGAATTAGCATATCCATAGTACTCAACAATGGTGTAAGAAGACCAGCAAAAATAGATCTTCTCA
>JBFLVQ010000380.1:0-9209 GCA_040758525.1 Acidobacteriota bacterium | reverse complement strand
AGCTTTTTTTAGTTATTATATGATCAGTTAAATAGATCTATATTAAGCTCAAACAGCCTTATCCATTGCCTCCTTTGCTCTATTTTTGAGCACGGCCCAAGTGTTTCAGGGGATCAAGAGGGACATTATTATTACGTACCTCATAGTGTAGATGTGGACCAGTAGAACGGCCTGTACTACCAACCCGCCCAATAATATCGTAACGATGTATGGGCTGGCCAAAGCGTACTAAGATTGCCGAAAGGTGACCATAACGAGTAGTTATACCATTGCCATGATCTATTACTACAACATTGCCATAACCGCTTTGGGCAGCAGCATAAATAACAATCCCATCAGCAGTCGCGTGTACTGGCACGCCAAAATTTACTGCAATATCCTGACCGGTGTGGAACTCCTCACCATCACCAAAAGGATCTCTACGATTACCAAAGCGGCCTGTTAATAAGCCTTCTACTGGCAACCCTGTGGGTATTGATGCTTCTACTAATTGCTCATGTTCCAATTGCAGTTTAAGGTCGCGTAGTTGAGTCTCTAGTTGTGTAGTATTGATCATCAATTCATCGATCATACGTGGTTCAGTAGATGGTTTAGGACCACCCACGCCAATACTTGTGCTGCTTGCGCCTTGTACAGTTTGGGAGAGTTCCTTGGAGAGATCTTCAACTGTGTTAACACGTTTCTTCAGTTCGTTGAACTGTTCTTGAAAAAGTTGATTCTGTTCACGCAGTAGACGATTCTCCTGCCGCACCTGATCTTGTTCGATAGATCCAAATAATTGCTGACCAATCCAAACAATGGCACCACCAAACATGACTAAGAGCAGTACTAAAATCAGCTTGGTAATATGAAAACGTTGCAACAGGCGTTGCCGCAAGCCTAATGTCGTCCTCCCAGTCGTGCTTGGGGAAGTGACCTCTTTCGTCTCTTTCTTTCTTCTCATTAAGCTGGCTCCAGTGTCACCTACTTAGGCAGGCTAAGAGTTTATGCCCCTAGAGGGGGGCAAAAGGTTGCCTAAGCTATCATAGCCTTAAGCAAATGGCAACTTCTTCTAGCAGCTATATAAACAGCTATTCGTTCTTAAGTTGATCAAGGACAGAAGGGAGACCATGGCCATTACGTTTAGCACGACTATGTAACTCAGCGCGCAATTCGTACTGGTCGGCAATCTTATTAATATGTTGTCGCAAGCGATTTAGTCGCATACGGGTTGAGCGTAGCTCTAGCAGATGCTGTTTTCTTTCATACTGTAGCTTCATACGAGCAGCAACAGCAAAGGAGAACTCTTCAGGAGATTCTGGTAATTCTGCGGCTGGTAGTTGTTCTTCATTTAACTCTCGTAATGCGCTACTAGCACGTTCATAGAGTCGCTTAACCTCTTCCATTAGAGGTGTAGGATCTTTTTCTTCCGGCTCGTCTTGAAACAGTTCTACTTGTGCTTTGAGATAGGGCTCCATCTCCAGATATTTACTGACACGATAACGCGCAACCCCAACCGTGAGGATATTCATACGTTCGTCCTCAAGCGGTACAACGGCGATTATCTGCGCCACTGCACCAACTCGTTCAGGCGCAGGCGGCCAACCTTCACGTTCTGTGTGATAGGTAATACCAAACATCTTATCCCCTTCTAGACAAGTGCGAATCATCAATTTGTAGCGCTCCTCAAAGATATGTAAAGGCAGCAATGCAGTTGGCAAAAGCACTACAGGGAGGGGAAAGAGAGGTAGCTCCCGAGTCGTCAAAGGATTTTCCAATGCCATCTACTCACTCACTCTCAGAACGGCTAGGAAGGCTTCTTGAGGAATCTCAACGCGGCCGATCTTCTTCATGCGTTTCTTGCCTTCTTTCTGTTTCTCAAGCAGCTTACGCTTACGAGTAATATCACCGCCATAGCATTTTGCTAGCACATTCTTGCCCATTGCTTTGACGGTCTCACGGGCAATCACTTTATTGCCAATCGCAGCCTGAATAGGCACCTCAAAGAGCTGACGCGGAATCAACTCTTTCATCTTTGAAACTAATGCCCGCCCACGTACAAATGCACCCTCACGATGCACAATAAGCGAGAGGGCATCTACTGGCTCACCTGAGACGAGCACATCAAGTTTGACTAGATCAGCCTCTTGGTAGCCAGCAAGATGGTAATCTAGTGAGGCATAACCACGTGAAGCCGATTTCAGCTTATCATAGAAGTCTAGAACGATCTCATTAAGTGGCAGATCATAAGTGAGCATCACACGAGTCGTGGTGATATATTCAAATTTCTTCTGTACCCCGCGCTTCTCTTCAAGCAGTTTAAGGATTGGACCTAAGTACTCAACATTGGTCATAATCGTGGCGGTAATAATAGGCTCTTCGATCTTAGCAATACGTCCAGGTTCTGGCAGCTTGGCAGGACTATCAATCTCTAATATCTCACCAGCAGTATTGGTGACACGATAGCGTACCGAAGGCGCCGTTGTGATTAGCTCAAGTGAGAACTCTCGCTCTAGTCGCTCCTGCACAATCTCCATATGTAGCAGACCAAGGAATCCACAACGGAAGCCAAAGCCTAACGCCAGCGAAGTCTCTGGTTCATAGAAAAAGGAAGAGTCATTAAGACGTAGCTTCTCTAAGGCATCGCGTAGCTCTTCGTATTTATCGCTATCAACTGGATAGAGACCAGAGAAGACCATCGGCTTGATCTCTTGAAAGCCTGGGAAAGGTTCTGCGGTAGGTCGTGCGCTCTCTGTTACAGTATCACCAATCTGTACATCAGCAACTGTTTTGATATTAGAGACCAAGAAGCCTACCTCGCCAGCACCAAGCGCATCAATCTCACGTACCTTGGGAGTAAGTACGCCCAAAGTATCGATCTGATACTCACGATCGGTGGCCATAAAACGGATCTTCATCCCTGGTCGCAATTCACCATCAATAACACGTACCATCACGATCACGCCACGATAGTTGTCAAACCAGGAATCAAAGATCAGAGCTTTTAGGGGTGCGTGAGGGTTACCCTTAGGGGCAGGAATATTGGCAACAATCGCTTCTAGCACATCTTCAGTTCCCTGCCCTGTCTTTGCGCTTACCAGGATTGCATTACTAGCATCCAGCCCAACTACATGTTCGATCTGTTCTTTCACTCGATCAGGCTCGGCTGAAGGTAGATCGATCTTATTAATAACAGGCACCAACTCAAGATTGTTATCAATCGCCAGATAGGCATTAGCCAATGTCTGTGCCTCTACACCTTGCGAGGCATCAACTACCAATAATGCCCCTTCACAGGCCGAGAGCGAGCGTGAGACCTCATAAGAGAAATCGACATGACCAGGAGTATCGATCAGGTTGAGTATGTAATCCTGACCATCAAGAGCGCGATAGTTGAGGCGCACAGCATGAGCCTTAATGGTAATGCCACGCTCGCGTTCTAAATCCATCGCATCAAGCACCTGGGCTGCCATCTCGCGTTCTGAGAGTGCGCCAGTATGTTCGAGCAGACGATCGGCAAGTGTCGATTTTCCGTGATCAATATGTGCAATAATAGAAAAATTACGAATATGGTTGAGCATGATAGCCTGATAACACCCTTTGCAAGATCCGCCTGTCAAGCACGCGCTGATTGGATATTTATACTGTCGCGCGCCAGCATAGCGGCACCAATGACGCCAGCCGACTGACCCAATTGGGCTGCAACGATACGGCAATGCTCGAACGAGGGGGCAAAAGCACGCCGTCTCGTCTCCGCGATGATCGACCTGAGCAGGATGTCGCCAACCGCCATCATACTGCCACCGAAGACAATCATCTCCGGGTTAAGCAAGTTGATCAAGCCGCCTACGGCAATACCTATATAGATGCCTGTACGCTCAAAGACGACCTGCGCCAGTTCATCGCCAGAGAGCGCGGCACGTACAATGTCCTCACTAGTCATCTCGCGATCACGCGGGATAATTAGCTTTGAAAGCGAAGAGGTGCGGTCACGATAGAGCCGTTGCTGAGCGCGTCGTACAATATTCGGTCCTGAGGCCACTGTCTCTAAACAACCTATATTGCCACATACACACTCGACACCATCTACATTGATTGTGATATGGCCAACCTCACCAGCAAATCCTGTTGAGCCACGCCACATCTGCCCACCTAAGATAATTCCTGCACCAATTCCTGTGCCAATCGTTACATAGATCACATTGCGGTAGCCACGTGCTGCACCACATTGCCATTCACCGTAGGCACCGACATTAGCATCATTATCAAATACTACCTGTATACCAGTGGTCTGCATGATGTCGTTATAGAGTGTCGCGGTAGAGACTTGAGGTAGATTTGGTAATACTTCAATCTTATTTGTCTGTAGGTTAATAAGACCAGGCACGCCAATCCCTGCGGCAGCCAACTTGCCTTGCTGATCGGCTAGCTGCTTTAAGTCCGCTAGCAATGCGATCAACTGTGCCGTCAGTGCTTGTGCACTGCTACGGTCAGTGGCTTCGTTACGCTCACTTAAGATCTGCCCGCTGCTATTGGCTAGCGCGGCCTTCACTCTTACACCTTCTAGTTCAATACCTATGTAGAGTTGATTGTCTGAGGTGCTACTCATGACCATCCTCCCACTATCCTACCTTTCTTTGCACTATAACAGACAATATTGAGACTTGTTAAGATTTCATTGCTGAGGCGAACAACACTGCTATTCCAAACGCGTTCCACAAGCAAGACAGAAGCGTGCGCCAGACTGATTAGCGGCACCACATTTTTGGCAGTTTGGTGTAGTGGTAGCTTTTGCCCCACAACTAGAACAGAAGGCAGCCTGTGGCGATAGAGTAGCGCCGCACCCTGAACAATTTTTTGTTGCTGTAGATCCACTCCAAGCAGCCGCCGGCGCGGCACCAGAATGATGGCGCGCTATATAGGAATCAACTATACGCCAAGCATCCTCACCTAAACGATACTGATTGTACATACCAATTACAGGAACGAGCACCAACACAGGCATAAGCACATAACCGATCACACCCACAGCGGCTTTGTCTAGCCATTTTGAAGAGCCGATCTCGACACGTGTGCCATTTGCTTCTGGTGTGATCTTGACGGTAAGGGCGGAGGAATGGCCCATCAGCGTGCTTAGTGTGGACTCTTTGCGTGCTTGCAACACTTGACCACCAGCGATCGGTAATACCTGTACTTCGTGTCCTTGCTGACGAAAGAAATTCTCCAGCTCCTGCAGCAACGCATCCAACTTCAAGTCTCTTATTGAATAGAGTTTGCTCTGCATCAGGTTCTCCTTAAAACCATTATTTACCAATCTCAAGTATACAATTAAATTGACCGTGTAAGATTAGTATTTTCCTATTGCAATACGAACATCAAGACAATTAGGTCTTAGCAACCCTTTCTTCATCTACAGGCGTCAAAGCTTCGGCGACCATGTGGTGACGGCGAGGATACTGGCCTAGTGCTTGCGCAGATCGCAAATAGTCGTATAATTTTAACCTCTATGTAAGACGCGCACTCGCGGCTTAAGTATCCCCTTGCAAGCCATTTTAGCGGGAAAACGCAGTTCCCTAGGAGAATCAGCATATGAAGTTGATAATTAATCGTTCGCTACTCTTTGGTCTTATTTGCATGCTTACGCTCGCGCTCGCGGGCGCCTTACCAGCACGCACTAGCGCACAAGCAGGTGGCTGCAATGCCCCGCAACTTATCTGCCTGGCTGCCAAAAACCAGGACCTCTCACTGACACTACGCGACCATTGCCGCTATCAACAACGTGTACGTATAGAACTCTTCAAGAAAAAGAAAGGTGGTGAAGAAGGAGATCTAGATAAGGTGCGCGAGACTACTGTGGTTGTCGAGCCATCTACAAATATCGACGAGACGGGGAAGTATCCAGTGCTCTCGCGGGTTGTTGAAGATACTGATGATAAAGGCAAACCTAAGAAGAATGTCGATCCCAAAGCACGCACCGGTCTGGCTTCGGGTGCTTTTCTGGATCTGATCTTCTTTCCACTATTGCCAGAGAAGATCTCCTATTATGAATTTGAAGAGATTGTTAGCGATCGCCAAGGTGAGAAGCTCTACCGCTTTCTTCCTAAGCCTGGCTCAACCAGTGTTACATTGGCATCTGGCAAAGTCTATCTCAATCCTCAAACCGGCGCTGTACTCACACTCAAGATCGATTCACTACATAATCTAGAGGTGCTTGATAAAGTGCTTAAGAAGCTTGAGAGTGTCTATGCTACGGTTGACTTCTCAGAATTTGAAGGTAAGTATCGTATGCCTACCTATGCTAAAGGTGGCGGCGTATCAGATGTAAGTAAATTCAAAGGGATCTTTAAATTTAACTTTGAAGAATCGAAGTATACTCAGGTGCTTAAACTTTAATAAGCCTCTTTAGGTAGAATTGTCGGGACAGCCTTGACAGCTCAGGCAGCACACCAGTAGACTAGCCTTTCCGCAACTTAGCGGTATGGCGGGGTAGCTCAGCCGGTTAGAGCGTGGGATTCATAACCCCAAGGTCGGGAGTTCGAGTCTCCCCCCCGCTATTTATTGAGAGCGCTAAGGCGCTCTTTTTCATTTTTATATACTTATGAAAAAACTATGAAACTGAATGATATTGAGAATGCTGCCCATCAGCTCGCGCCATACATTCATCGCACTCCACTGCTTACCAGTCGTACAATCTCATCTCTGGTTGGTAGTCAGGTAAGATTAAAAGCTGAGAACCTACAACGTGCCGGCTCATTTAAAATTCGTGGCGCAATGAATAAATTACTCTCTCTATCAACTGCCCAACGTAGTGGTGGTGTGGTTGCCTTCTCTTCTGGTAATCATGCTCAGGGCGTAGCGCTAGCGGCTGGTCTACTTGGTATTAAAGCCACCATTGTAATGCCGGAAGATGCCATACCAATTAAAGTCAGTGCCACGAAAAGCTATGGTGCTGAGGTTGTGCAAGCAGGTGTTAATGCTGCTACACGTAGTCAGGTAGCTAGCGATCTGGTTAATAAGACGGGCGCAACTCTTGTACCACCTTTTGATGATCCTTTTATTGTTGCTGGCCAAGGAACAATTGGTTTAGAGATAATGCAAGAATGGCCAGAGGTTGATACTGTAGTTGTGCCAATGGGCGGTGGTGGTCTACTCTCCGGCATCACCTTTGCCCTTAAAGAACTGAACGCGAAGATACGTATCTATGGTGTTGAACCAGAAGCAGGCAATGATGGGCAACGCTCGCTACACACTGGCAAGATCGTGACAATCGATCCTCCCAAAACTATTGCCGATGGCGCACGCACCACAGCAATTGGTGAGTTACCTTTCTCCATTATACGCGAACGTATTGAAGACATTGTCACGGTGCCTGATGAAGCATTATTAGGTGCCATTCGTCTGCTTGCCATCCATAGCAAGATCATTGTTGAGCCAACCGGCGCGCTCGCGGTAGCAGCACTGCTAATGGGTAAGATTCCTGCCCATAAGAACACGATAGCAGTACTGAGCGGTGGCAATGTTACTCCAGAGATTCTCTCTCAGGCACTGTCTCGACGAGATATGTTTTGATAGAAAGTTATTACGCGCCTGCTTGTGATTTCTTCTCTGCGTTGCGTTCCTTCAAATATTCGATCACAGCAGGCAGTATGGAAAGAAACACTACTACTACAATCACTATATGAATATGTTTATCGATATTGGGAATTACACGCCCTAGGAAGTAGCCTAGCAGCGTCATACTGGTCACCCAACCTATACCTCCAATTATATTGTAACTGGCAAACCTACGATAAGGCATCTCTGCTGCACCTGCTACAGTAGGCGCAAAGGTACGTATGATTGGAACAAAGCGAGCCAGAATGATTGTCTTACCACCATGCTTCTCATAGAAGGCTTTTGCGCGTAATAGATGTTCACGCTTAAAGAAGCGTGAGTTTGGCCGTGAGTAGAGCGCCTGTCCAGCACGTTTGCCTATGTAATAGCCGGTAGCATCACCTACAATGGCGGCAATGACAAGCAGTATATTGAGCCACCAGATATTCAGATCGCCTTTGGCAGCAAACAGCCCTGCCGTTACTAACAAAGAGTCCCCTGGTAAGAAGAATCCCACCATCAATCCTGTTTCACTAAATACGATTGCAACCAATGCTACATAACCGCCCCATTGAATCAGCCCCTGCACATCTGTGAGCTTATGAAAAAGTTCTAGCAACCAATCCATACTGTCCCCTTAAAAAAATTTCCTGGCTCTAACTGCTACTTTAATTCCATCCAATTTTTACCTACTCGCGCTTCTGCCACAAGTGGCACATTGAGGCGATGCACATTCTCCATCTCTTCCATTACAATCTTCTTAACTACTTCTGTCTCTTCAGGTGGTACTTCCAGCAGTAATTCGTCATGCACTTGTAGCAATAAGCGGGAGTGTAACTGCTCCGCGCGTAGTCTACGATAGACTCTGATCATTGCTAGTTTCATTAGATCTGCGGCAGTACCCTGAATTGGTGCATTGATCGCCTCGCGCTCGGCTCTGGAACGTAGATTATGATTCTGATTATTGAGATCTGGCAGTTTGCGTATACGTCCAAAGAGTGTGCGTACAATGCCATCACGACGTGCCTGTGCAGGCAGCTCTTCCATATAACGGCGCACCCCTTTATAGGTGCCATAGTAATTTTCGATTGCCTCCTTGGCCTCATGACGACTAATACCAACACGCTGTGCAAGACCAAAAGCGCCCACACCATAGGCAATACCAAAATTGGTAGATTTGGCGAGCCGACGTACCGCTTTCAATTCCTCTTCGGTTTTTGCTCCAAAAACTTCTCTTGCTGTCTTGGTATGTATATCCTCACCTTTCTGGAATGCTTCTGTCATAATCGGATCGTCTGTCATATGTGCAAGCAATCGTAACTCAATTTGAGAATAGTCAGCAGAGAGTAGTTGATAGCCGGTACCAGCAATAAAGGCACAACGTATACGTTTACCTACTTCTGTGCGTATAGGAATATTTTGCAGATTGGGATTTGAAGAAGAGAGCCGCCCTGTGGCTGCTACTGTCTGGTTAAAGGTCGTATGCACACGACCAGTAGCAGGATTGATGAGGGCTGGTAGTGCATCTATATAGGTGCTCTTAAGCTTGGCCAATTCTCTATACTCAAGTATTTTTCTAGGCAGCTCATAACGTGTGGCCAACTCTTCCAGTACATCTGCACTGGTTGAAATACGGC
>JBFLVQ010000379.1:0-9216 GCA_040758525.1 Acidobacteriota bacterium | reverse complement strand
TGGTAGAGTAATCGGTAAAAACTACTGAGACAATAATCGACGCCAGCCGATAAATATGGTAGAAACAATATCATCGGCACAGAGTCGCATGGGCTTAGCCTTAGAAATAGATTCTACTACAGTAGATTTTTCATAGGTTGGTTTAGTAGTAACTCTATTTCTATAACCCTGCCATAGTGGCAATGGCATTACTGGTAGCAAGGCTCTTACTAGTAAGAGGGTAACAACAAACGCGATAGTTCAACAAGTTCAGGTTTGATCTAAGTAAAACTGGTGAATAAGCATTTCGACCCCTAACGATATTAAATCTATACGTTTGGGTATAAGACCAGTGTTACGGAACTGCTTTTAACGAAAGTAGCCCCTAGATAGAAATAGATTATAAGTTCCAGGAGGATAAAAAATGCTTCTAGAGAGAATGTTCAAGCTAGTTTTAACCCTTATGTTGATTTTTGTATGCGGACAAGGGGTATTCGCTCAGCTTGGCACTTCGGGTCTTACTGGCACGGTAAAAGATACCACCGGCGCGGTAATTGCCGGTGTAAACATTACCGTAAAGAATAAATCTACTGGGCAAGTTCGAGAGATTGTAAGTTCAGAAGATGGTCGTTTTACAGTTACCAATCTTCCTCCCGCACTCTATGAGATGACGGCTGAGGCACCCAATTTCAATAAGGTTTATATTGACAATGTGTCGCTTCGCGTAGGTGAAACGGTAACATTGACCTGTGTGCTTAAGCCTGGTCCAATCAGTGATGAAGTTGTGGTTGTGGACGCGCGCGACGCTCAAGGAGTAGATACTACGACACAACAAGTGACTGCCTTCATCAATGATAGTGTAATCCAGAATCTCCCACTGAACGGACGTAATTTCATAGAGCTGGCTTTCCTATTGCCAGGCAATGTCCCACAACCAGCATTTGACCTTACCAAGCTCAATACGCTTGAAGTAGCTTCTGCTGGTCAAGGTGGACGTGATGGCAACATTAGTATTGACGGGGCAGAAAATACCGATGATTTTGTCGGTGGCAATCTACAGAATTTCCCTCAAGATGCGGTACGTGAGTTCCAAATTATCACCAATCAAGCTGCTGCCGACATCAATCGCACAGGTTCTTCAGCAATTAACATCATTACCAAGAGCGGCACCAATGAGTACCATGGCTCGGCTGCCTTCTTCTACCGTGGTGATGATCTTTCAGCATTACCAGCGACACTCGACCGTAATATTGTTAAGAGTCTTGGCCGCCCACCTTTTGATCGTGAACAGTATGCTCTCTCCTTAGGTGGACCAATCAAGCGCGATCGCGCCTGGTTCTTCTCTGCATTTGAATATCGTGATCAAGATTCGATCTCAATGACTGGAGTAAGAGATTTAAGTAGCAGAACCATCAAGAATAGCTATTCTGGTGCTCCTCTTAATGATCTACTCTTCTTAGGACGAGTAGATGTGCAAGCTGCGCCAAAGGATCGTATGACGCTTCGCTATGCCTTGGAAGATGATGATTTCTTATCCAATACACCAGCGTTAAGATCCAATCGTATATCTACTGCGCAGCATCGTCAGAAGGCATTGGATACCTACAACTCTGTTACCTATAATTATGTTCGTACCTTCTCGCCAACCTTGATCAACGACTTTACGGTTCAAGAGAGCCTCTTCAAAAATGACCTTAAACCACTTTCAACTTCACTCAATATACTCTTTCCATCCGTTGTTGATGGAGGCGGCGCGCTTGTTCCACAAGCAACAGATCAGAATCGCTTTCAAATTCGTGACAATGTTAGCTTGTTGACGGGCGCACATTCGATCAAGTTTGGTTTTGAGTTTCAACGTGTCAGAGTAGATTTCGACACTGATGCAGGCCGCAATGGCAGCGTCTTTCTGAGAGAGAATTTCGCTACTCGTGACCGCAATGGTGACGGCAAAATTGACGATTTTGACATTCCTCTCTCACTATCAGAAGTGGTTACTACTGCCGTCCCGAAATTGAGCAGTGATAATAACTACTTTGGTTTCTTTATTCAGGATAACTGGAAGATTAGACCAAACTTCACTCTCAATATAGGCTTACGATATGATCTAAATACCAACAGTACTGGTAAGGATCTTTTCGATAAGCTTAACCCGATTGTACTTCCTTTTCTTGCACCTGGTGGCCGCCAAATGGATAGAGATAATTTCGGTCCACGTATCGGCTTTAACTGGGATATTTTCAGTAATGGACGTACTTCCGTTCATGGCGCTTATGGAATCTATTATGCCCATCCTGTGCTGCTGCCACTCGATTTTGAGCAAAGATTTGATGGCCGCAATTCACTGATTGTAGATCGGGATGGTTCTGAACTAGACGATGATGGCAATTTTGTTAGAGGTACCGCCACGCTGCAAAATCCCTTTGTAGGCGATATCTTCCCCTTTGATTTTGGGATCTATGCGATCGATAACAAATTTGAGGATCCCATCATCCAACAGTTCAATTTTGGTATCAGACATGAATTGATTCGTGATCTGGTCATTACGATCGATGGTATACATACCTTTGGTAACAAGCTTGGTATCTCCCGTGATGTTGGCGAAGTGTTCAACCCTGCCATTGGTGATGTTACGATCGTATCGATTAATGAACCTTCTGCAAAGAACTGGTATGATGCGCTCTTCGTTAATGTGGAGAAACGTGCATCCAAACGGATAAATTTTATTGCCTCCTACACTTTCTCGAAGGCGCTCAATTATAATACTGATGACCAGTTTGGCGGCAATTTCCCAGTGTTAGATCCCAATAATATTCGCGGTGAGAAGGGACATGCGATCTTTGATGAGCGTCATCGCTTCTCATTTGCTGGTACCTTCAGTATGCCTTGGGATATAACGTTGTCACCAATCGTCACAATCGCGTCAGCATTACCTTTTAACATCAATCTTCCCAGTAACCTTGACCGTATACCCTTTGCTCAACGTAATGCTGGTGGCCGCCAATTCAAGACCGGACGGGAATTGAATGCATTCATCAGCCAGATTAATGCTGGTGGTGGCGTAGATGGTGATCCATTACCATTTGTGCGCGATGATCTCAAATTGGGCGATGGCTTCACAACCCTTGACTTGAGAGTCGCTAAGTCGATCAAGCTCACCGAGCGCTTTAGTATACAAGCGATAGCAGAAGCCTTTAACCTTTTCAATGTAACTAATGTTAGAACTACCTCAACCAATAGCAGCGGTTTCTTATCTGCCTTGGTGAGAGATAGCACCAATCCTAACAGTCCTGGTTTTCTTAGATCGAGCACATTTGGTGCAAAACGGTCGGTCGTGGGCGGTGTGTTTGGCACTGGTGGCCCGCGTTCCTTCCAGCTTGCTGTACGCATGAACTTTTAGTCCAAATTGATCAAGCCTGTCAAAACCAGACCCGTCTGTTATTACCAACGAGTCTGGTTTTGCAATCTATCATCCCAGTAGTGAATCAGAATTTATCAGGTAGCCAAGCCCCTTTCAGATAAGCTAGCCGTGTCACTAATTGGTTCGCGCTAGTTTCGTCGAATACTATTTTGAGATTTTAGATTATTGAAAAAAGGAGAGTATTTGGCAATGTCATCTCAGATTCGTCTTATTGGCCATTCTACCGTTGTTCTGCTGGCCGTCTTATTGTTCAGTACCCCGGTTGTCGGTGCACATTTGGCTAATAGGGAGGCAGAGCGATTAGCACGCTCGGTCACAATCCATCGTGATACCTTTGGTATACCACACATTTATGGTACAACCGACGCGAGTTGTGCTTTTGGTGTTGCTTACGCAGAAGCCGAAGATAACTTCGCTATGATCGAAGAGGTCTATATACATGCGCTCGGTCGCGCCGCAGAAGTTTATGGTGAAGATTCACTTGCGGATGACTTGCAGGTACGCCAAATGGAGATTCCTACTAGAGCAATGGCGGATTATAAAAACCTTTCCCCACGATTGCTAGCAATCTGTAATGGCTATATCGCGGGACTCAACTATTTCCTGGCTCACAATAACGTCCAGCCTAAGCTGCTAACACACTTTGAACCCTGGTATTTGATGGCTGCTTATAGGTTCTACTGGGATAATGATCTCTCTTCGGTAATCGATGTTAGTGAGGAAGAACAACGTCAAGCCATACCTGAAAAAGCGGCGGAGCCATCCAGAGGCTCGAATATGTGGGCACTCGCACCCACCAAAAGTGCTTCTGGTTATGCAATGCTCTTTATCAATCCTCATGTACGCTTCTTAGGTATTGATCAATGTTATGAGGTTCAGGTACATAGCAATGAAGGTTGGAACATGTCAGGCTCGACCAGTTTTGGTTTCCCACTGCCAGAATTTGGACACAATAAATATCTAGGATGGTCAGTCACTACCAATCATCCAGACTCCAACGATGTCTACTTGGAGACATTCGACAATCCAGAGAATCCACTGGCTTATCGATATGGCAATGGCTACCGTATCGCAACAGAATGGACCGAAACGATCAAGGTAAAGACTGATCAGGGTATGCAGACAAAAACGTTTAGACTGCGTAAAACCCATCATGGCCCAATTGTCGCGCTGCGTGATGGCAAGGCGCTAGCAGTCAGGATAGGAAAAATAGAACAGAATGGAATCTTCGATCAGTTCTATGAGATGAACAAGGCCCGCTCTTTTAAGGAGTTCAAAGCTGCGATATCACGATTAAGATTCAATTCGGAAAATATAATGTATGCAGATCGGAAAGGAAATATTTTTTATCTCTACAATGGCATTGTCCCACGCCGTAATACTAAATTTGATTGGTCTAAACCGGTAGATGGCAGCAATCCTGAAACAGAATGGCAAGGCTATCATAGCATTGACGAACTGCCTCAAGTCCTCAATCCTAAAAGCGGTTTCCTTATTAACTGCAATTCAACCCCTTTCCGTGCTACAACCGAGGGCAATCCAGTCGAGACTGATTATCCTAAATATATGGTCGGGAATATGGACAATGCCCGCGCACGCCATATACGTGATATCTTGTCAAGTCGTGCAAAATTCTCTTTTGAAGATCTTATGCGTATAGCATTCGATACCCATGTACCAATTGCTGCAGAGGAGATCTCGTTACTTGTTGCCGATTGGGAAAAATTAAAACAGACCGATGCATCCCGTGCAGAACAGCTCAGACCTGCGATTGAAGAACTTAAAGCTTGGGATCAGAAGAGCAGTCTACAGTCAACAGCAATGACACTCTTCCGATTCTGGCACAAAATAGCTCATGAAGAACTCTATGTGCCTACCTATCAAGATATGCGACCGAGCGGGATCACTGCTAAACTGAACAGACTCGATGCCCTAGAAGCAGCTATCAAAAATCTTGAACAGACTTATGGAAACTGGCGAGTGGCTTGGGGCGATGTCAATAGGCTGCAACGCATCGATATTACCAAAGAAGAGAAGTTCAGTGATGAGCGTGAAAGCCTACCAGTTGCAGGTGGACCGGTTCAAATCGGAATCAATTTTGTGTTCATTAGTCGTGCAGCAGCGGGACAGAAACGACAATATGGAACATTAGGACACGCATATGTGAGTTTAATAGAATTTGGTCCACAAATCCGAACCCACTCGATATCCATTTTCGGTACCAGTAGCGATCCTAAATCACCTCACTATCAGGATCAAACTCAGCTCTACCTGAAAAGCCAATTCCGGCCAGCCTGGTTTCACTTCTCTGATATTAAAGCCCATACTGAACGTAGCTACCATCCTGGAGCAGAAAAACGTCGTTAAGCAACGATCTCAAAACCCGGTTGTCATACACAACCGGGTTTATCCAATAATTATAAAGTTGCTGGAGCATGACTTTTTTCCGTTCTATACACCGCGTCCAGACAGTGTTTAAGAGCTTTAGCAAGAATCTCAACATTCGGCCTTGTTAGTATATTGTAATGATCACCTGGTATTTGAAATTCTGCTACCGCTACTGCTAATTCCTTCCAAACTTTTCTGCGATCGGCTTGAGCTTCAAAATAACGCTCATTGGCATTGAACAATGTCAACTGTTGAGGGTAGAGTTGCGGTAGATAACGCTGATAAGCTAGTGTATTGGTTTTATAGACCTGATAAAGCTGGTTAAATTGCAAAAATCCTGTGTCAACAGGCAATATATGAGTACTCTTAGCTTTCGTCAAGATAAGATTCAATTGCTCAGCGAAGCTAAGATTCTCCAACTCTTGATACAACTGAGACGATTGTCCTGCGATCTCCGGAATAAGATTGACTACAAATCTTGTAAGAATCTCTCTATCTTGCCAATGGTCTGCTTCCTGATCTGCTGTTGGTGGTGTGCTATCTAATAAAGCCAGCAGTTTAACCTGCTCTCCATTGCGAATCAATTGCTGGGCCATCTCAAAAGCTACTACTCCACCCATAGACCATCCGCCTAAACAATAAGGTCCTATTGGCTGAACCGTACGCATCTCAGTAATGTATAATGCAGCCATCTCTTCAATACTGGTAAGAGGCATAGATATCCCATCAAGACCAATAGATTGTATTCCATAGAAGGGTTGATCAGAACCTAAGCATCTTGCCAGCTCAACATAACAGAAGATATTGCCGCCTATTGGGTGTATACAGAAGAAAGGCTGCTTATTTCCTTGTGGCTGAATCGCAACTAGCACAGAAGTTGTCAAATTGTTAGTCAGCTTTCGCAAAATAGCAGCTAATTGCTCCACAGTTGAATTTTGAAACAGAATAGACAATGGTAGATGCTGATCAAAAAGCTCCTGAACCTGAGCCATCATACGTACAGCCAATAGAGAGTGGCCACCAAGTTCGAAAAAGCTGTCTTGAACTCCTACAAGCTCGACTCTTAAAATCTCTTGCCACAGACGTGCGAGTTTTAATTCATATTCATCGCGTGGCGCGATAAAAACATGCCCATGCTGTTGCTCAGGAGCAGGTAGTGCCTTACGGTCAAGCTTACCATTGGGTGTCAGTGGCAGCCTCTCCATTATCACTGTCGCCGCTGGTATCATATACTCTGGTAATCGCGGCTTGAGATACTGTCGCATCTCTGTAAGCGTGAACTCTTCTGCATTCACAACCACAATGTATGCTACCAGCCGTTTATCTCCAATTGAATCTTCTCTAGCAATCACTACACACTCTTGCACACTGCTGTGTTGCCTCAGCACTGACTCTATCTCTGCTAACTCAATTCGGTATCCTCTTAGCTTAACTTGATGGTCCAGTCTTCCTAGGAACTCTATGTTTCCATCATCTAGGTAGCGAGCTAAGTCTCCAGTGCGATAGAGTCTTGCTCCTGCTTGGCTGCTGTAGGGATGGGGAACAAACTTCTCTGCTGTCACATCTGGCCGATTTAAGTATCCTCTTGATAATCCATCTCCTGCTATGCAAAGCTCTGCTACTACTCCGATTGGCACTGCCTGCATTAATCTATCCAATATATAGATCTGAGTGTTGGCAATAGGTCTGCCGATCGTGGGAGCGGTCTCTGTTCCTCTCTTTATCATTGCATAAGTAGAATAAGTAGTATCTTCTGATGGTCCATAGAGATTATAGACTGCTTCTACACTCTCCAATTCATAGATCTGTTGTACTAGCGCATTCTGTAATGGCTCTCCAGCAAGATTAACTGTATTTACTGATAATGGTATTGATCTACTTCTTACCAACTCTGCCATTGCTGATGGTACGGTGTTGATCAGTGTCACTTCATTGGCTGCCTGGACCTGTGGTAGAGAGAGTGCGTTTTCAGCCAATATCACTTTACCACCACAGCTTAATGGTACAAAGATCTCGTAGATCGATAGATCAAAACAGATTGATGTTGATGCTAATACTCCATCAAGCTGTTTGCTTGTGTAGATCTGTTGTGACCATTTGATAAAGGTGTGTGCGCTACGATGCTCTATTACTACACCTTTGGGTCTACCTGTCGAACCTGATGTGTAGATTACATAAGCTGAATTCTCTGCTTGCACATATACAGCAGGATTATCATCAGGCTGTTCAGCAATCATCTGCCAATCTCGATCAAGACAGACTAACTGTGCTGGCTGTGAACCCAAGGTTTCTAGCCAGCTAGTCTGTGTCAGCACTATGGGAGCTTGTGTGTCGGCAAGCATAAATTCGATCCGCTCCTGAGGATAAGCAGGATCGAGTGGTAGATATGCTCCACCTGCCTTAAGCACCGCCAACATTGCAACAATCATCTTGCTACATCGCTGCATACAGATGCCAACCAGCACTTCCTCTCTTACACCAATAGTGCGTAGATAATGGGCAAGCTGATTAGCACGCTGATTCAATTCGCGATAGCTAAGTCGTTCTTGCTCAAACACCAGTGCGGTTGCTGCTGGAGTACATTCAACCTGATCTTGAAAGCGCTGATGCATAGATTGGTTACGATACTCTATATTGGTAGTATTATTCCATTCTACTAACAGTCTATGCCCTTCAGCCTTACTCAACAGTGGCAATACCATAATATTGTGTTGAGGATGATTAATAATTCCTGCGAGTAAATTCTCATAATGGTCTGCCAGTCTAGTAATGGTAGTCTCATCAAACAGACCAGTATTGTACTCGAATGTACCACTTACACCCTGCTTACTCTCAGCCAACAATAACATCAGATCGAATTTAGCACTACTGTTCTCCATTACTACAGGACTGATAGTGAGATCAGATAAATGAAAATCTGATATAGGTATATTCTGCAGCACTATCATCACTTGGAAGAGTGGAGTACGAGATAGATTACGCTCTGGTTGTAACTCTTCTACTAGCTTCTCGAATGGTAAGTCCTGATGTGCATAGGCTGCTAAACATACTTCCCGCACTCTTGCTAATAACTCCAGGAAACTGGGATTGCCTGACAGGTCTGTGCGCATCACCAGTGTGTTTACAAAGAATCCTATCAATGGCTCTATCTCTGCTCTGCTCCTGCCCGCTATCGGTGTGCCTATGCTGATGTCATTCTGATTGCTGTAGCGAGCCAACAACACCTGCAATGCTGCCAGCAGGCTCATATAGAGTGTTACTCCGGCTCTACGGCTCAACTCCTGTATGGCACTGGTGAGTTCAGCCGAGAGTGTAAAGTTGTGTCTGCCTCCTCTATGAGTCTGCATCAAGGAGCGTGGTCGGTCGGTTGGCAACTGCAATGCTTCAGCTCCATCAAGCTGTCGCTTCCAGTAGTCTAGCTGCTGACTGAG
>JBFLVQ010000378.1:0-9225 GCA_040758525.1 Acidobacteriota bacterium | reverse complement strand
CAATTGAATTTTATAAGTTTATTAAAAAGAAAGGATTACTAAGTAAAATATAGGCGAAATAGTTGGCTATGTCAATCTCTTTAATAGATTAGGTTAAGGTAAAAAGTTAGCGAATCTAATTGGTAGTGGGTGGTTGCCAATCTACAATAGGCGCATTACCATCCAGGCAAACCCATACAGTAGCACGCATATTGGGACGTAGGCGATTTTTTCCGATTTCGATTAGTGTCCAATGTTGAGGTTGAAAGGTTTCTCCGCGTAAGAGGAAAAACTCTTTAGGATCATCAGTATTAGGATGGCGTAGGGTGAATTTCTCTTGTGTCTTCTCATCTGTACGCATCTTCAAGATAGTATAACCTTGATAACGTTTAAAGGAGAGTACCCGGCCAGTAAAGGAGGTAAGATCATCACGCTTACATTTAATCTTATCTGGTGGTCTCAAGCGACTATCCTCACTCCCACCAGCGGCACGACGTTGCGCTTGTGTAGTAACAGATAAGCTAGTTAAAAGTAGTAATATATTGAGAAAGAGTAGGGAAATAACAATCGCCAAGCGGTAGTTTATACGCGAAAAAAGCATATGATCAGTTCCTCCTTCAGAGATAGTATAGTTTTTGTGTTAACTGATAACAATCTTATTGCTGCAGGATGATATTATGAAAATCCTACTTATTGGCGGCACTAAATTTATTGGACCTTATGTAGTAAGGAGACTGGTTGAACTCGGTCACCAGGTTACCATCTTTCATAGAGGACATACACAGGCGGATCTGCCTACAGGAGTAGAGAGAGTTTATGGTGGGCGCAAAGATCTATATTCGTTTCGAGATCAATTTGCGCAACTCTCTATAGAAGTTGTGTTAGATATGATCGCCTACACAGAAGCGGATGCCAAACTGCTCTCGGCTACTTTTAATGGTATTGTAGAAAGAGTAGTAGTAGTAAGCAGCATGGATGTTTATCATGCCTATGATTGCTTTCGTAATGTCGCTCTACTTCCACTGATGCCTATACCATTCAATGAAGATTCTCGATTGCGTGAAAATCTTTTTCCTTATCGTGCTAGTGCAACCAGCAAGGAGGATATCTTTTATGACTATGAGAAGATATTGGTAGAGCGAGTTATTATGGACGAGCCAGCGCTTCTTGCTACCGTGTTACGTCTGCCAGCAGTTTATGGACCAGGAGACGAGCAGCATCGTTTTTATGGTTATTTGAAGCGTATGGAAGATCAACGTCCAGCCATTCTACTAACGCATAGACAAGCACAATGGCGCTGGACACGAGGTTATGTCGAGGATGTTGCTGCTGCTATTGTTTTAGCGGTTACTAATTCACAAGCAGCCAATCAGATCTACAATATTGGCGAGCCAACAGCACTTTCTGAACTTGAATGGGTGGAGGCAATTGCTCAATTGGTGGGCTGGCAAGGCAAAGTAGTGGAAGTGGCAGATCAGTTGATGCCTACAGGGCTTGTGCCTACTTATCGTTGGGAGCAGTCTATAGTTGCAGATACTAGCCGTATACGTAAACAACTTGGTTATTACGAGCAGATAGCACGCATTGAAGCATTGAAAAGCACAATAGAATGGGAACAACTAAATAGGCCGACGCAGATCGATGCAAAGATGTTTGATTATCAGGGAGAAGATATGGTTTTAGCGCATCTGCTTACCAGTAATGATTAAAGACTAGTGTAAGGTACTAGTAAAATTCTTGCAAAGCCTTCTATTTGAGATTATTATAACCTCATATTATCTCTTTGTATCGGTCACCTGTGAGTCGAGAATAGGTGTGTAATCGCTCACTGATCTGCTGGCAAGGAAAGGTATATGGGCTCTTTGACCGAAATTTTTGTTCCTAAAGTATTAGGAGAATGCTATCAAGCCTGTTCTACAGGAATATTAGATCTCAATCATGCCTCTATTAGAAAGACCATACACTTTCGTAATGGTGCGATTGTTTTTGCCACTAGCAATCTGAATGATGAAGATCTAGGGGTAAGATTGGTAAAATGGGGCGTGATAGCTGAGGAGTCTTTACAGCATGCTCTTAAGCTAATGGATCAATACAGTTTGCGCTTTAAGCAAGCGCTTATTCAGCTAAACTGTATTAAAGCAGAAGAGTTGCCACAATGGGTGACACGTCAGATTGGTGAAATTGTCTACTCTACCTTTGATTGGTTTAGTCCTGATATTGCTTTTGAGCATTGTGAACTGCCCAAATACGAATACCAGGTTTCTCTCGCTGTTGGTCAAGTATTATTGGAAGGCCTACGACGGATGTCCGATACCGAGCTAATCAAGCGTATGATCGGGGATCTGCAAACTCCTTTGTTACTAGATATAGATCCAAGATCACTCTATCAGACGATCAATTTTCAACCTGAAGAGGCATTTGTTGTTACTAGTTTGGAGGATTGTTCTTATACTACCAAAGAATTGCTGGAATTGGGCACAGTGTCAGAAGCAGTAGTATTAAGAACCATATCGGCACTGCGGCAATTAGGTGCGATCAATATTATCAAGCCAATGGCAATACCATTACTGTCTACTTTACCACCAGTGCCAGTCGAGAAGAGCGGTCTGGATACTAGAGAAGTAATGGAATTCTGTTATCTGATCGAAACCAAGATGCGAGCAATCAACTCAGGAACTTCTCATTACCAACTACTGGAAGTCAACCATCATGCTACATTGGCAGATATAGAAGCTGCTTATCAACGTCTTGCCAAACAGTTTCACCCTTGCCGTCAAGCGGATCTAGATGAATATAGTCTTAATCTCAGTATGGAACTGGAGATCATCTTTAATGCCATTACCCAGGCCCATCAGGTTTTGACCGATCCAAAAACGCAACAGAGTTACGAGCAAGAGATGAGCCGTTTATTTAAGCGTAGTATGCCAGCAAGTTCGTCACCTGCTCAACCTGCTGCCAATTCTCTATCCTTACAACAGACGGTGATGGAATTTTGCCATCAAATAGAGAGGAAGCTAGCCGAGATCAGGGATGGCGCTACACACTATCAGGTGCTGGAATTGGAGCGAGATGCTTCAAAAGATGTGATCGCAATGGCTGGTAGCAAGCTTACCAAGCAGTTTGACTTGGCGCGAGAGCAAGAACTCTCTTCTTTCGGACTCAATGTTAGAGATCAATTAAGAGAGATCGCTTTAGCCATTACTAAAGCCAATGAGGTGCTTAGCGATCCAGTACAAAAGCAGCGTTATGATGAACAGTTGATCCAGATGTTGCGTCGTAGTAGTACTTCTTTTAAAGCTGTGCCTGATAAAACTGCGCCTGAAATTGTTAAACCTACTCTTCCTACTACCGCTTCCACCAATAATACACTTGGCAATATGCCTAAAGTTACCCCGCTAGTAGCGCGGCCAGCGCCGGTTCAAGCCGATCTGCCTAAAGCTACGGCTACGCCTGTTAATAAAGATAGGTTGCCAATCGCAAATCCCTCTGCTGGTTCTACTGCTGAAAAGAATACGGCTAACAATGCACAGAGCATACCTAGAGGTACAAAGGAGCCTGGTGGTAAGACACGTGCGCTTACTGCAGCAGAATATTATATTCAAGGTATTGAGTACCACGATCGAGGTAAGTATCAGGAGGCTATCACAGTTCTAAAAAGTGCCATTGAGATTTCACCTAAAGATGCTGTCTACTGGGCACAATTGGGACGTAGCTATGCCAAGCTTGCTAATAGTCAAAAACTTGCTGAAGAGGCGATAAAGGAAGCCGTACGATTGGATCCTGAAGAGGTAGATTATCTAATGGAGTTGGGCCTATTCTATAAAAAGAATGGCGCTACCAAGAAGGCGGCTGAGATATTACAGCAGGCTTTACAGCTTGATCCCCAAAATATCAATATACAATTGGCGCTACAGGATCTGCCAGATATTGAGAAGAAAGGCGAGTCGCGTAGTATCTGGTCAAGGCTGGGTTTGAAACGCGACTAGTTTCCGCGCTATCTCTCCTCCATACCTGCTGAATTTATGCCAAAGGGATTTACAACTTTTCCTTAAAATCCTAGAATAATTAGGTCCTATTGCTATTCCCAACGGCAAATTTTATGCGAAAGCGGAGCTAGATTCCCCACTATGCTAAATACATCCTTAAATAGAACAGCCGACCTCAATGTAACCACTGAACTATTACCATACCCAGGTTCGCCTGAAGAGATTATCGCTTTCCATAAATTGCAGGAGAAGATGCCGAAGATGTTCCAGTATGTCTCGACCCATCGACAGGCCGAGCATACCAGCGTTATTGTGCCTTCGATGAGCCTGCATGGTGATGAATTATTGAAATTGAAAGGCGCTGCATATTATGAAGAGCGATTACTCTATTTATTGATGTTGTTGCGTCGTCCACGTACCCGGTTGGTTTTTGTCACTTCACAGCGTATTCATCCTACTGTGGTTGACTATTATCTACATCTGCTTACTGGTGTACCGGCAGGGCATGCTCGTCAACGGCTAACCTTGCTAGATACTAATGATAGTTCCAATCTACCGTTATCCCAAAAGATCCTTAATCGGCCAATGCTTACTCAGCGTATACGGGCAGCCGTTGGGGATCTAAATAATGCTCATCTGGTCTGTTTTAATACTACCCCACTTGAGCGTACCTTGGCTGTGCAACTGGGCATTCCTCTATATGGTCTAGATCCAGACCTACTCGATCTAGGCAGTAAGAGTGGCTGTCGGGAGATCTTTCGCGAAGCCGATATCCCTATGCCGGCTGGTCGTGAGCGGCTCTATACTCCAGATGACATCGCTAGCGCACTGGTTGATCTATGGGAAGAGAGACCATTGATGCGTCGTGCGGTAGTGAAATTGAATGAGGGTTTTTCTGGTGAAGGCAATGCGATCTTCGATTTTCGTGCGCTTGCCAAAGTCCAGTCAGCCTCCCATACAGAACGTAAAGCTGCCGTATTGGCACAATTGCAGACAGGCTTGCGCTTTGAGGCAGAGAGTGAAATATGGGAGAATTTTGCTGCTAAGTTTCGTGAAATGGGTGGTATCTGTGAGGAGTTTATTGAAGGCGAAGTGAAGCGTTCACCTAGTGTTCAATGCCGTGTTAATGCAGTTGGCTTACCACAGGTTATCTCTACACACGATCAATTGTTGGGCGGCCCCTCGGGGCAGGTCTATTTAGGTTGCACTTTTCCTGCTGATGCTGAGTACCGAGCACTGATTCAGGGGTATGGTGAAAAGATTGCTGCCGTACTCTCTCAGAAGGGAGTGATTGGCCGCTTCGCCGTCGATTTTGTGGTTGTGCGTAATAATAGTGGATGGGACTGCTATGCCATTGAGATCAATCTGCGCAAAGGTGGTACCACACATCCATTCTTAATGCTTAAATTCCTCACTGATGGCAGATATGATCCTGCCTCAGGGATGTTTCTTACTTCTACTGGGCGACCCAAATACTATCTTGCTTCTGATAACCTTACTGCTCCTCATTATCGTGGTGTTACCCCAGATGATCTGATCGACATTGCTGTCTATCATGAACTACATTTCCATTCTGCTACTGAGCGTGGCGTGGTCTTTCACCTTATTGGCGCAATGAGCCAATATGGTAAGCTAGGTGTCACCTGTATTGGCGACTCTCCAGAAGATGCTGAGAAGCTTTATCAGCGAATTCTCGATATGTTGGAATTAGAGATACAAGGGGGCCGCTGGCGCGATCGCTTAATTGTGCCGGAAGATTTTTAATGATTGGTAATGAGTGACAAGAAAAGCCGACTCTCTTGTCACTCATCGATAATTACAGTTCAGGATCTACTTTAGGCATTGCTTCACAAGCTGTTTCTACTTGCGTAGTGGTTTCTAGGCCGATCTTTACAATGCCTCGTTCCACTTTTACAGGATGGGTAGAAACACAATGGCCGGGTGGATCAACCGTTTTGCCAGTTAATATATCGATCTCCCAAAAATGTAGACGACAGACCACACTCTTACCATTTACCACACCATTGTCGAGCGGGGCACTCATATGTGGACAGACATTATCAATTGCATAAAGCTTGCCGCTGATATTGAAAATAGCTAGTGATCGACCTGCTACCGCTACCGCTTTACCCTCTCCTAAGCCGATTTCGCTAAATTTACAAACAGGATGAAACTCCATAAAGTTTTGCCTTCAATCTACTGACAGGTAATTCTACGATTATTTTCACTCTAAAGCTATCGACAGGTCAAGATGCAGATAGACGTAATTGGCTATGCCAGCCAGCATATTAACATTACTCTTTAGGCACTGTCTTATTGATACGCTCCTGTATATTCTTGACTTGATCTAGTGTGAGGCTGAAATAGACGACACCACTCTTCTGATTATTGAAAAAGAGCAGTACACGTTCATCGCTCTTGGCTCCATGTACATCAATAGAACTTTCTGTTAAATCTACCAATGAGCCAATACGATCATTGGTCTGCTCCTTGATCGCTCTATCCAAAAGTGTATCGAGTTGACGCAAGCCCTTGCCGTCAGTAATAAATGCGACATTGAGAGTGCTATCATTGGCACTAATCCGATAGAGAGTCGCTGCACCAGTACGTAGATGTTTGCTTAGGATCAACTTTTTGCTGCTATCTGGCGTACCTGGCCCAGCATTGATAAGTGGACTCACTTGTGTCCAGTTGGTGATACTGGCAAACGAATTAAGAGTAGCATTTTCCACCGGTTTGCTCTCTACTTCAGACTCTTTTTCAACAAAATCCTCGGTCGTTAAAACCGGTTTAGCCTTTTGTCCAAAGCAGAGGGTAGGCAACATAAGCACAAATCCAATAACTAAAAACTTCCTCATAGAGGCCTCCCAGCTAAAGAGAGTTTTCTGTTTGCGGCAGTCTATCATACCATTTTAATAATAGTAACAAATTACTTAGAGGGGAATTTAACCATTAGTATTTAGTATTAGGTAATAATTATGTCAATTAAAGATAACCTTGCCCAATTACGAGAGCGTATCAATGCTGCAGCAACAAGTGCCGGTCGCGCGGTAGCCGAGATCAGACTAGTTGCCGTCACCAAGACAGTTTCTACCGATAAGATCAAGGAGGCGATCGCCGCCGGTATTACCGATATTGGCGAGAATCGTGTCCAAGAGGCAGATGATAAAGTGGTTGAATTGTCTAATTTAGGCTTATGCTACCACCTGATCGGACACCTACAGGCCAATAAGGTACGTCGTGCCGTGGAACTGTTCGATTTTATACATTCGGTTGACAGTATAAAACTTGCTGAGCGGCTTAATCGTGTGGCTGGTGAGTTAGGCCGTCGTCCGGTAGTGCTGGCACAAGTAAATATAGGTAAGGAAGAGACCAAGAGTGGTATTGATGAAGCACAATTAATGAGTCTGGCTAAATATCTGGCGGCTTGTCAACATCTGAATTTTCGTGGCTTGATGGCAATGCCACCCTTCTTAGCAGATGCTGCTTCGGTACGTCCGTACTTTCGCCGCTTGCGGGACTTGCTTGCTTTACTCAACGCTGGCAAAATCTCTGCGCTTCCACTTACAGAACTTTCGATCGGCATGAGTCATGATTTTGAGGCAGCAATTGCAGAGGGTGCAACGATAATACGGGTAGGTACGGCAATCTTTGGCGCGCGTTAGCTGTGTGCTCCTGTGATTGTTCGTCTAACTCTTCCATCGCACCCGGGGCGTGTGATAGATTATTTTTTTAATCAGCTCCTTTTTCCGCTTTGGCAATTAACTATCAAATAGAGTTTTGAGGTGAATAAGTAATGTCAGGACATAGTAAATGGCATACCATTAAACATAAGAAGGGAGCGCTGGACGCCAAGCGCGGCAAGATGTTCACAAAGTTGATCAAAGAGATTACCGTGTCGGCGCGTTCGGGCGGTGGCGATCCAAATGGCAACCCTCGCTTGCGTAAAGCTGTTTCCGATGCAAAAGCTCAGAATATGCCTAATGATACCATAGACCGTGCAATTAAGCGGGGTACGGGGGAATTGGGCGGTGATATGATTGAAGAGATCACCTATGAGGGTTATGGACCCGGTGGTGTTGCCATAATGGTTGACACCACTACCGACAACAAGAACCGTACAGTAGGCGAACTGCGGCATATCTTCTCCAAGAATGGTGGTAACTTAGGTGAGTCTGGGTGTGTAGGCTGGATATTTGAAAAGAAGGGCTCAATCATTTTAGAAAAAGGCGCCAAGACCGAAGAAGAACTATTCGAGTTAGTAGTAGGAGCCGGCGCTGAGGATCTGCGTGGTGATGATGATACCTGGCAGGTGCTTACTAAACCTGAGGATTTTGAAGCTGTGCTAGAAGCTGTTAAATCTACTCATCTGTCACCATTATCGGCTGAAATCGAGCGTGTTCCGCAAAACACTGTACGATTAGAAGGCAAAGAGGCGCAGCAGATGCTCAAGCTCTATGAGGCATTAGAAGATCATGATGATGTACAGAAGGTAGCAGCCAACTTCGATATGGATGCTAAGGAATTTGAACAAGCAGGCGCGATGTAACTTAGCCTAATCAGTACACGAGAGACAATGGCGGATTATGCCTACTACGTTAAAACGGCGTGGCGCCGATACTGGCAGCGGTTTTCAAGCTGCGATCAATAGCACTAATGAAGCCTATGCACATGCTCAGCGCGCCTACATAACGCGTAAGTCGGTGCCAGGTAAATACCTACTGCGCCGTGATAAGCAGCGCCGTGGCTTAACTGTGCCTGATCTAACAGATCTTCCTGCCCATAAATACCGCCTTAGTGGGGCACAACTTATCAAGATGGCACGCGCAGCAACGGGACCACCACAAAGAGATTTTGTCCCAGAAGCGAAAGCTGAACCAGATTATGGTGGCGCAGTGGCGCCACTAGGTCGTGCAATCTTTTATGATGCTAAGAGCACTCAACGTGATCGACTCGATCTAGATAACCTACATCCACACCAGATCTACTTTCTTGAATGTATGGCCACCGCTGGTGCGATCTCAGGTTTTCTCGTAGAGTTTATGCGTTATCAAAAGGTCTTCTTTCTTCCTATCCAATTACTACAACTTTACTGTCATACCACTGGCCACAAAAGTGTACCTTTCCGTTTCTTTATAGATCACCTTGTTACTGTACCAAGTGGCAAGGGTCTATTGCTCTTTGATTATCTTAGTGCGATCGAAGAACAAGAACTGCGTTACGGTCAGGACTATAGTCGCTTCAGTTTTCCTAACACTTA
>JBFLVQ010000377.1:0-9235 GCA_040758525.1 Acidobacteriota bacterium | reverse complement strand
ATCCTGTCTGCGGTATCGAGCTAGATGAACAACAGGCGGTCGAGGCGATCAATTACCAAGGGCAATCTTATTACTTCTGTTCATCCAGTTGTAAACACCTCTTTGAGCAGAACCCACACCATTATACTGATCAACAGTCCGCACATGCCTAGATGCGGCACTATTCTGCCAACCAGGTAGGGGTAATAAAAGAGTTACTATTGCAGACTAGAGCTTATAACCGAATCTGCGTAGTAATGATCTCCTTGCCTCAACATCCTGTGGGCCCTCTACTGCTTTTGGTGAAGCCCCATCAATGACGCCAAGAATTCCTCGTCCTTGATCAGTTTGGGCAATAATCATCTCGACCGGGTTGGCAGTTGCACAATGAATAGTACAGACTTCCTGGCAACTTTTGATCGCATTAAGAAAATTGATAGGATAGCCTTCTTTAAGCAGAATCACAAAAGTGTGTCCAGCCCCTATTGCTTGTGCATTCTTCACAGCGATCTCTTGTAATGTCTCATCATTGCCACTAACACGTATCAAGCATGGTCCAGAAGCCTCACAGAAGGCTACGCCAAACTTTACATGTGGCGATGCGCCGACCAAAATCTCATAAAGATCCTCGACCGTTTTAATAAAGTGCGCATGCCCAACGATTATATTGCCGCCTTCGGGAATCTCTATTTTGGCGCTTTTCAGTTCCATATGACACTACTCCTGCTCAAGATAAACTCTAAGATTATTCGTTATTATAATAAACGATAAAACATTGGCACCGATGTTGCAATCCTACAAGCAGAAGGGTTAATTGATAGAGATAGTGTCGAGTCTGTTACCCTAAATTAGGAATATGACCTATGGTTAACGAAGAGATCGCGGAAATTTTCGAAAAGATATCTAAGCTGCTTGCCTTCAAAGGTGCAGATCATTTTCGTATCCTTGCCTATCAACGAGCTGCCACTTCATTAAGAGAACTGGGCGAAGATCTGATCACACTAGCCCAGGCTGGTAAGCTTCAAGAGATTCCTGGCATCGGTAAAGATCTTGCCGCGATGATTACAGAGTACATTAAATATGGCAGAATAGAGCGCTATGAGAGGGAATCTCGCGGCGTTCCTGAAGGATTGATTGCGCTAATGGATATCCCTGGTCTAGGGCCAAAGACGCTTGCGCAGTTATACGAGAATTTTCATATCAAGAACCTAGCAGATCTAGAACGACTATTAACTTCTGATGCACTGCTGGAGTTGCATGGTTTTGGAAAGAAGAGGGTTGAAAACCTGCAACGAGGGATAAAACTATGGAAGGCCAGCCAGCAACGATTATCCATTGGTATTGCGCTTCCATTGGCAGAGAAACTACTCGATGAAGTACGTAAAATCTCATTGGTCGAGCATGCAGAAGCGGCTGGTTCAATACGGCGACGGCGAGAAACAATTGGTGATCTAGATCTGCTAATTATCTCGCAAGACAGCACACAAGCATTAGCACAGATTGCCAAACTACCAATCGTTCGACAGGTACTGGCATTGGGAGATACACGTGCCTCTGTTATCATTGATTCCGGTCTACAAGTAGATATACGTGCGGTTGCAGAGGAGTCTTATGGCGCAGCCCTACAGTATTTCACGGGCTCGAAACAGCATAATGTACATCTACGCACGATTGCGCTTGCCCATGGTTTAAAGGTGAATGAGTATGGAATATTTCGTGGCACACGTCGGTTAGGAGGAAACAGAGAGGAAGATATATATCGATTGTTAGGGTTAAAAATGATGCCGCCAGAATTACGAGAAGATCGTGGTGAGATCGAAGCATCATTAACACATAATCTGCCAGTGCTGATCGAGCTAGCAGATTTACGTGGGGATCTACATACTCATACTACCTATTCAGATGGCAAATCGACAATTGAAGAGATGGTTGAACAAGCAGCGGTGCTAGGTTATCAATATATTGCCCTGACCGATCATTCGCCTTCAGTAAAGATCGCGCATGGAGTAGAGCTAGCGCGGTTAGAAAAGAAGATTGAAGAGATTGAAAAATTGCGTGTACGCCGTGGCAATCGTGCACCACATATACTTATCGGTAGTGAGGTAGACATACTCGCAGATGGACGATTAGATTATCCTGATGAGGTATTGGCACGCCTAGATGTTATTGTTGCTTCTATCCATTCTGCCTTTCAGCAGAATCGTGATCGTATGACAGGCCGACTACTGGATGCTATTGCCAATCCTTATGTACATATCATTGGTCATCCTACTACTCGGCATATAGGCAGCCGTGCCCCAGTAGAATTCGATTTTGAGCGTGTAATTGCTAGTGCCGTTGCTGCTGGTGTAGCGCTGGAAATAAATGCTTCGCCTTATCGACTCGATCTAAATGAGACAATGGCACGTACTGCACAAGAGGCGGGTGTGTTACTGGCAATCGATTCAGATGCACACCATACTACTCACCTAGAACAGATACGCTATGGAATATATCAAGCGCGGCGCGGTTGGATACGTCCAGAATCGGTGATCAATACTTGGTCTTGGGCCAAACTGAGTCGTTGGCTGCGACACCGTACTCACGGCACAAAACTATCATCGGTTGCGTAAATTGAGAGCTTATGCGAATTGTAGATTGAGGATTTATTAATATCTCGCTCAATCTGCAATTCGCAATCAATTAATGGACTAATGCCTGTAGACGTTTAATACGTGCTATGGTAGGTGGATGGGTACTGAATAGTTGTGCCAGACTACTGCGTGTAAAAGGATTGATAATAAATAGGTGAGCGGTAGCAGGTGTACCTGTAGAGATTGGTATACGCTGGCTCCAAGCCTCAATCTTATTTAATGCACTGGCCAGTGCTAGCGGGTTGCCGCACAATTCGGCGCCGGTCTCATCAGCATGGAATTCTCTTGATCGTGAGATTGCCATTTGAATTAGCACTGCCGCGATCGGTGCAACAATGATGCTAATCAATCCTGCTAATGGACTCTCTTCATCATTATCATGTGAATTTCTCCCCTCTAGCATCATACTCCACATTGCGGTGTTGGCGAGCATACTTAATGCTCCCGCAATTGTGGCGGCAACCGTCATCACCAGAGTATCACGATTCTTCACATGACCAAGTTCATGAGCAATAACGGCAGCAAGTTCATTCTTATCAAGTAGGCGTATTAACCCTTCAGTGACGGCTATTGCGGCATGTTGTGGGTTACGACCAGTGGCAAAAGCGTTAGGGGTTGCCTCAGGAATTATATAGACCTTAGGCATAGGCAAGTTTTGTCTATCTGCCAGGTCACGTACAATAGCATATAGATTGGGCGCGGCGGTTTCGCTAATAGGTTGGGCACCATACATACGCAATACGATCTTATCTGATAACCAGTAAGTGCCAAAATTCATCAAACCTGCGAATACCAGCGCGATCACTAGACCGCTTTGACCCGCCAGCGCCTGTCCTACCAATAGCAGTAGGGCGGTTAGTGTCGCTAGCAGCATAACGGTTTTAAGTCGATTCATCGTTACTCCTCCTTTTGGAGAACAAAAAAGAAAAAGACCTTTTGCGTTGCCGCAAAAGGTCTTGATCCTTGAGCATTGCTCATCTTGGCAGGCCGGATCGCCATGCGCTAGGCGATCGTGTTGACGGCCTTGCCAAACCTTTAATAGAGGTGATCTACTCCCCTTAAAATCATTATAGTCAGCACTGTTTATCCGAGCAATATTGGCTTGGAGGTATTTTCGCGGATCTGCTCGCTGGCTTCTCTATTTCGCCACTCCTATCGCTCCACAGGCAACACGTGCGCCTGCCTCGCCACTCGGTTGTGACTTCAAATCATCTGCTTTTGCGTGTACAACCACACTACGACCAATAATTGAGTTTGGCCCCTCTAACTTAATTACCGGATCATTCCACTCCAAACGTGCATGTCCAGATGCATCGGCTTGTATATTGCCTAGATCGCCTAAATGACGCTGCTCAGCCGTGGGTGCGCTATGCGGCTTGCCAGCAGGGTTGAAGTGGTTACCAGCAGAGTTAGCATCTGCCGCGCTACAGTCGCCATATTCATGAATATGAAAGCCGTGTGCACCGGCAGGCAGCCCCTCAAGTTCAGCCACCATACGAACTTTATCGCCGGTTTTAGTAAAAGTAACAATTCCTCGAACCTGATTGCCTGGGGTAGGAGTGAGTACAGCAATTGCCTTGTTGATAGTTTGTATAGAGCGATTCTGAGCAGCTTGGTCACCTTTTGGCGCCTCATTATCAGTCATCGGCTCGGATCTACGACAACTGCTCACAGTCAGCAGTAGTATTATTAGACCAATCATGGAGAAATTTTTCCCAATCTTCATAATGCCTCTCTCCTTAATTTGTATTGCAGTTGCTAGTTGCGTGCGACTTTCTCTCTTTTTTATTAATAGGTTGGCAAGCGATATGCCTAAGAAACTTTTATTATTATTAAGGAGAGCTGTAGGGGTGGCTGCGATTTTTTCCAAGTCGCTCCACACTATTGGGTTGTAGACTCTAAATAGACTCTAATTAGTCTTGTAATCGACTGCCCATTCTCGGTATATTCAGGACATGAAGACACGATTATTTATTATCTTGAGTATTTTTACTCTCTGGCCTGCTTTTGCTGTGGCACAACAGCCGTCAAGTTCGCTGCCTAGTTACTATATTCCTTATCATGTTTATGATACTCGACAACGGCAGTGGATTGATCTTGAGACCATGCTTGCTGCAGTAGCACAGGAAGAGGTAGTTTTTCTTGGCGAACAGCACAATGATCCTTATGCTCATAGGCTTCAGCTTGCCATCATACAGGGCACGGCACGGCGTCGGTCTAATATTGTCTTGGCTATGGAGATGTTTGAGCGTGATGTTCAGCCTGCCCTGAATGATTATATTGCTGGCCGTATCAACGAGACAGAATTTCTCTCCCGCTCACGTCCTTGGAATAATTATCTCACCGACTATCGTCCATTGGTTGAATATGCGCGTAGTCGTGGCTGGCCAGTGATTGGTGGTAATGCTCCACAGCGTCTAGCGCGTGCTGTCTCCAATCATGGTATGAATATTGTTGAACAGTTTTCCGCATTTGATCGTGGATTGGTAGCAGAGAAGATGGAGTGTCCACGTGATGACTACTGGGACCGTTTTTCTAAAGTAATGATCTCGATCAGTGCTTCTCATGGTGGTGGCAATGCTAACCCACATGGCACGGCTACTAGTGTAGAGGCTTCTCCAGCAGTTTCTGATCGTATAGAGAAACTTTATCAAGCACAATGCCTCAAGGACGAGACAATGGCTGAGTCGATCGCGATGGCACTAAAAGAGCGTGAGGCTTCCAAGCCATTAGTGATCCATGTCAATGGTGATTTTCATAGCGCTTTTGGTGAGGGTACGGTCTCGCGTACACGCCGACGATTACCAAATGCTCGTATCAAGAATGTCAGCTTTATTCCAATTAAGAGTCTAGATCAGATCAGTGTTGAAGAATATCTTAAGCAAGGCGATTACCTCATCTTTACCTTGCAGGAACAGGAACGCTAAGGTTTCTTAGCCTTTTCTGTTTTATCAAGCTCTTGAGCATGGGCAGCTACTAAACCTTCATCGGTGACAATAAAGAGTCGTGTCTGTTCTAGTGCTGGTGGAGCGATTATTTCACCAGTATTGATCTGGAATTGTCCCAGTACTCGTCCAGTTAGTGAGAGTAGGAAGAGACGTCTACCACGCAAAGGCGCAATAATCGTGTGCTGGCCTTGTAAAAGAGGATCAAAGCTGAGCCGGCCAGGCAGTCGCGATTTCCAAACTCGATCACCACTATTAGCATTTAATGCGTAGACAAAATTATCAAATGAAGCAACCAGCAATAACTTATCTGCAATTGTTGGCGCTGATTCGATCGCGGCACCGGTACGTACTCGCCAGCGTAACTTTCCGCTATTTCGCTCTAGACAGTAGACATGCCCTAGGCTATCGCCAACATATACATACTCTGAGTTAGCAGTGGCGGCGCCGCGCAATGCACCATCGGCCTGGAATTGCCAGCGTACCTTGCCATCAGTGCGAGAGAGTGTAAATAACAGACCTGCTTCTGTGCCGATAAAGAGATCTTGATCCAAGATTGTTGGTCGAGCGTAAGCCAGTGAACCTAGCGGCGCACTCCAGATCGGCGTGCCGGTTTCAACATTCAAGGCATAGAAATTCTGATCTTGGCTGGCTGCGTATATGATCTGCTGATCTATCACAAGCGGGGTAGAGAATGGTTTGAGGAACTCCTTTGACCATAATGTTACCCCCGACTGCTTATTTACTGCGCGTAGCAATCCACCCCCTTCAGTAGAATCGATTGTTCCCTGACGGCTGGCAATAAGAATGGTCTTTGTTAGCGATGCTAGTGGTGTGACAATCACTCCACCAGGTTGAGTCTCCCAACGTAGCTCTCCATTCTCAGCGTCTAATGCTACTACACGACCATCACTAAGCGGCAGATAGACAGCATCATCTTCTGCTAGTGCAGGTAGCCGCATAGTGCTCTCACTAGCAAATTGCCAACTAGGCGCGAAGGCGGCAGGTAGATCCTCTAGCTTTATCTGTTTATCACGATTTTTCCGCTGACCCTGCTGGCGCTGTTGACGCTGCTCTCGTTGTTCGCGGCGACGCTGTGCGCTGGCAGTTAAAGAGAAACTGGTAAGTATTGTAAGGATCAAAACTGACTGGATTATCGCAAATAGTACACTTGTCAAACTCATAACAACCCACTGTCTCAAGCTGCTGTTTACAGTCTCCCAGCAGCTCTCATATAATAGTGCTTTTTATTAATACCTTATTTTCCCAATAAAAGGCAAAATAGCTGTGGTGGGACATCAAGAAATCATCCTGATACTAGATTTTGGTTCGCAGTACACTCAACTAATCGCACGACGTATACGCGAGCTGAACGTTTACTGCGAAATTCTTCCTTTTAACACGTCACTGGAAAAAATAAAAGAGAAAGCTCCTCAAGGGATCATTCTCTCTGGTGGTCCTGCATCTGTTTATGAACCTGAAGCACCACAATGTGTGCCGACATTACTGGAACTAGGTGTGCCGATATTAGGCATCTGTTATGGGTTTCAGTTGTTTGCACAATTTCTTGGAGGTAAGGTTGAGCCCTCCTCTCAACGTGAATATGGTGCTGCCGAGATCGATATTATTGCTGATAGTGCGCTCTTTGCTGGTTTGGGTCGCCGTCTATCAGTTTGGATGAGCCATGGCGATTATGTTAGTAGCTTACCAGTAGGATTTACCGCGCTTGCTTATACTGAGAGCACAATTGCTGCAGCAGAAAATCGTACTCAACACTACTATGGTCTACAGTTTCATCCAGAGGTAGTACACACTACACAAGGACGTGAGATCTTAGCCAACTTTCTCAATATCTGTGGCTATAAACGTAACTGGACAATGAGTTCATTTATTGATGAAGCAGTAAGCCAGATCAGAGAACAGATTGGTGATGGTCGGGCGATCTGTGGTCTATCGGGTGGAGTAGACTCTTCTGTGGCAGCAGCGCTTGTTGATCGTGCAATTGGGTCGCGCCTGGTTTGTCTATTTATCGACAATGGTCTATTACGTAAACATGAGTTTGAAGAAGTTCTTACTACTTATCGTGAAAACATACACCTTAATGTTATAGGAGTAGCGGCAGGCGAGCGTTTCTTAAGCAAGCTAGCCGGAGTGATCGATCCAGAGCAGAAACGGCGTGTTATTGGTAATGAGTTTGTCGAGGTCTTTCAGGCGGAAGCAGAGAAGATTGGTCAGATCGATTTTCTTGTCCAGGGTACGCTCTATCCAGATGTAATCGAATCGGTCTCGGTAAAAGGCCCTTCTGCTGTGATCAAGACACACCACAATGTTGGTGGCCTACCAAAGAAGATGCGATTGAAATTGGTAGAGCCATTGCGTGAACTCTTTAAGGATGAGGTACGTGTATTAGCGCGAGAACTAGGACTACCTGATCAGATCGTTAAACGTCAGCCCTTTCCTGGACCTGGATTAGCTGTACGAATATTGGGCGAGGTTACCCCTGATCGTGTCGCAGTACTACAAGCTGCCGATGCGATTGTGTTGGAGGAGATGCATAGAGCTGATCTTTATGAGAAGGTTTGGCAATCTTTTGCGGTACTACTGCCAATCCAAACTGTTGGTGTAATGGGTGACTTTCGTACCTATGAGAATGTTGCTGTAATACGCACAGTAGATAGTCAAGATGGTATGACTGCGGATTGGTCGCGATTGCCTTATGAAGTACTGCAACGTATCTCTAGCCGTATTATTTCTGAGGTGCGTGGTATTAATCGTGTTGCTTACGATATATCTTCCAAACCGCCTAGCACCATCGAATGGGAATAGATTTTGCTAGGCTGGAGGCGTAATTTTCTGATATGGTTGAGGGAGATAAGCGCGACTATCCGCAAGAATACTTGCATGGCATAGAACTGTTTAACAATGGTAAGTATTATGAGGCGCATGAGGCTTGGGAAGATATTTGGCGTATTTCTGAGGGAGCCGAAAAGCTTTTTTACCAGGGCCTAATTCAAGCGGCAGCAGCATTATTGCACTACGATCGTAATAATCTACGAGGTACTAATCTCTGTATAAATAATTCCTTGGCTAAGCTAGAGTCGCTGCCAAAAGTCTTTATGTCACTTGACCTGGAGAGATTTACCACACACTTGCGTGCCTTTGTGGCAGATGCGCTTGAGAATGATCGTGGTACAGTAAGTAAAAACATCAATGAGCCTCATCCCTTGATTAACTTGCTAGATTCATAGAGGAGCATTTTATGAGCGTTGTTAACACTGAGTTAAAGAATCAAAGCTCTAATGTGGCAACTGATGATAGCCTGGTTACCACAGGATCACGCTTCTTCTACATTGCAGTATTGGGAATCTGGTTAGGTGCAATGATCTTCTTCAGTTTCTTCTTTGCCCCAGCAGCCTTTCAGATAATTCCTTCTCGTCACTTGACTGGTACATTGGTCACAGCGCTGCTTACCAAGCTCAACATAGGCACATTGATACTTGTGCCGCTACTAATCATCTCCTCTTTCACACAGCGACAAGATCTTAAGCCTGTATGGTCGCGTGCAACATTTACACAATTGCTCTTGTTAGTATTAATGGCGCTTTCATCGGCGCTTTCGCAGTTCTATTTTACGCCTAAGATGGTGAAACTACGTGCGCAGATGGTCTCCATTGATGA
>JBFLVQ010000376.1:0-9236 GCA_040758525.1 Acidobacteriota bacterium | reverse complement strand
TGTTTATAAGGTATAGTAAGAAAAACAAGAGCTATTATAGATAATCTCTATTTGATATATAGGAATAGGTGGGATATAACAGACTGATAGTCTCTTTTTACAATAAGTTAGGTAACCAAGAGACAGATATCGAAGTGTGGCGGCGTGGAGCAAAGCAGTTTAACTCTTTAGGTTGGTTGTCGCCCTGTCTTGAGGGAAGGGAAGAGGAGATGGAAAGGTTCTTTTCCGCGGCGCAAAAGACCAATCTGGCTGCTGCATTATTTGGTATCCAACAGATCAGTGTGGATGAAGTACTAAACAAAATTGAGCGTGGAGAGAAATTCCATTTCTTCGATATGCGTGATGATGAGAAATGGGAGCAGGGCCATGCAGTAGGAGCATACAGCCTACCACGTGCCTACTTGGAACAGCATATAACTAGTACAATATCCGATCGGACTGCAGAGATCGTGCTCTACTGTGATATTGGGCTACTCTCTGCATTAGTAATGGATCGGTTGCAGAGACTGGGTTACGCGAATGTCTACTCGATGGCAGGGGGATATCGTGCTTGGAAGAAAGCGAATTACCCAATCACAGTGGTAGATGAATAAGATCCATCCTCACTCTAAATAATAAAGTCAAACAGTCCTATCGTTATTCCCCAAAAGTGACGTAAAATACGCTCGCAATCTTCACTTTCCAGCATTGTTAGGGGGAAGCAATGAAAGATAGAATTGAGGGAGGTCTATTAGGTCTACTAGTTGGAGACGCGCTTGGTGTGCCCTATGAGTTTCATCAACCCAGTGAGATCCCTAAATTTGATCAGATTGAATTTCTCCCACCGGAAAGCTTTAGTAGATCTCATCAAGGGGTTCAGCCAGGAACTTGGTCAGACGATGGCGCACAAGCATTAATCCTTTTAGACTCATTATTAAATTGTGGAAAACTGGATCTAGAAAACTTTGCCAAAGGCCTGATAGCGTGGTATGAGACAGGTTATATGGCGGTAGATAAGATTGTTTTTGATGTTGGAATACAAACCGGCAAGGCGATCAGAAGGTTAAAATCGGGAGTGTCAGCGCTTGAGGCTGGGCTTACAGATGAGCAGGCTAATGGTAATGGTTCATTGATGAGAGTATTGCCATTAGCACTATGGCATAAAGGAACAGATGCAGAGCTTGTTAATGATGCTCATCTACAATCAAGAGTTACCCATGGACATATACGCTCACAAGTATGCTGTGCATTATATTGTTTATGGGCACGCGATACTTTATTTGCGGTAGCGCAGCCCTGGCAAGAGGCGGTAGCAAAGCTGAGAGCTATTTATCATAAGGACTCTAAAGAATATCAAGAGCTTGAATGGTCTATTAGACCTGATGATCCGCCCATAGGGCAAGGTGGTGGATATGTAGTAGATTGTTTACGCTCGGCAAGATTGGTAATGCAGGAAGATACTTATGAAAAAGTGGTGAAAGCTGCCATCTCACTAGGTCGCGATACAGATACAACTGCCTGTGTAGCTGGAGGAATCGCAGGAATAAGGGATGGTATAACAGCAATACCAAGTAGATGGTTAGCTAATTTAAGAGGTAAAGAGATACTGCAACCACAACTAGAAAGACTTATTCAATGGAGATGTGGTTGATAAGTATATATCTATTAATTCAGTCGCGAGATGGTAAACAATGAGAATAGCTATTATAGGCGCTACTGGGATGATCGGCCATCATACGGCAATTGCGGTACTAGAGCGCGGTCATCAATTAGTAGTTGTTCATAGAAAAAATTCAAATTTAAATTCCCTTAGTGACTTAAAATTCTCCTCTGCAGTTGCCGATCTCAACGATCAAAAGGCCCTACAAGAAGCTTTTACAGACGTTGATGCAGTAATAAATTGTGCTGCATACTATCCTACTAAACCATTGCCCTGGAGAGCTGAAGTTGAAACTGCAATCTCGCAAATGGAGAATTTTTATAATGCTTGTTCTGACATCAAACTACAAAAGATCGTATATCTAGGCGCAGCAATCGCATTACCTAAGCATCCTTTAGGCCAACCTGGTAATGAAGATCTAATCTATCCGGATCGTCCATCTGACAAAACGCCTTATGTACAGGTGAAGTGGGAGATGGATCGTATTGCCAGAGAGCGTGCCAAAGCTGGTCTACCTGTAGTCATTGGTGTCCCCTCAATGTGTTTTGGTGAATTCGATTATGGTCCATCAACCGGTAGACTGATTGTTGAGATTGCTAACCGTACACTTCCTGGATATCTCAAAGGGAATCGCAACATTATATATGCTGGCGATGCCGGTCATGGGCTAGTACTAGCCTGTGAGAAAGGCAGAGTCGGAGAGCGATACCTATTTACTGGTACAAATATCTCAATGGATGAACTGGTGCCACTTATCGCTGAGATTGCTCGTGTCGCAGCCCCGAAAAAGGTTATCCCGCTCTCGGCGGCAAAATTGCTCTCAAAGCTACAGGAGAGCAGATTCAAACTACTCGGTGGAGAACTCCCACGTCTTAGCTCTACCGCTATAGCCGTGATGGCCTCTGGTCAGTTCCTCAATGGTGATAAAGCAAAAAATGAACTAGGCTTTAGTTGTAGGCTAGATCTAAAAGAGACTTTATCACGCACCTTGCAATGGTTCTCTCATAACGGATATATACGATAAGGTATTCTTGCTATCAATAAAGCCAGTAGCTATCGGCGAAGCTGTACGGGTACCTGAAATAACAATGGCTCTCCCGCTTTACTGGCAATATGGTAGATTGTCTGTGGAAGTTGGTCGCTATCGCTTAGAACTATATTGTTTGTTAGGCTAGCCTTCTTCTCTATTGCGGTAATAGGCAAGCCTGTACTACCCTGTCGCTCAAATTTCCATCTCTGCACGCCCCATTGTTGCTGCCAATGCTTAAACTCTACCATAGCTACTTTCCTGGGCTGACTATCTGTCAAAGGTGGTAGTTCTTTAATAGGTGCTGGCGTTAGTAGAAAGATAAACACTTCAGCAACCTTTTCCGTTCTATCATTAACGAATCTCTGCAGTTCGAAAGAGTCTATAGCATTAGGAATAAACAATGGCTTTCCTGCTACTATTCGATCCGTCTTGCCTACATCAGTTTGGCTAGGAAAGATTAAGTATGGTTCACTTAATGTGCCATCAACATACTGTTCTCTATTTAGAACATATATGTAGTAGCCATTAAGAGGGGACTCTAGTGTCATTCGCAATAGATCTCCATCAGCAAACGGCATATTCGACTCAACACGTACTGGTGTCATATCAACTTGCTGCTGACCGGGTTGTCCCTTCTTTCGTACTGCGATTCTTTCCTTACTGGCTACTTCATCGTTATCATTTGATTCACGCAGACGCCAGAATGTCAAACCGATATCAATACCTTGAGCAACTGTATCACTATCAGACTCCGTTGAAACATAATGACCTACATCTGTCGGTTTTGACTTAGCTGATTTAAGACGGTGTCTTTGAATACGCTGTGGTAGCGTCTGGGCGTATTCCTTTACTTTCATACCTCTAGTACTATCAGTCGATAGATCCTGAGCGTATACTACTAAACATATATTAACCAAGATCAGAGAAATAACTCCTATGCGTGATGATAGACGAGCAGAAAAAATTTTGTTAATCATAGCCTTCTCCATACAATAATAGTGATTGTTTATTACTTACCGGCAAGATTGGTCCATGCCCCAGACTGAATAAAACTGGCCCAGTAGTAAGGATGAGAACAGCGAGGGTTTGCCAACATCGCTAACTTAACTTTGTGTAGTCCTGCACTACGCCCCTCACCAGCTTGCAAAGCTTGATAATATGCCACCATCAGATCCTTGGTGCTGATGTCTGACACTGGCCATAAACTCATCAATTGACTCTCCGAGCCTGCCAGCACTAAAGCTCTTCTTAATCCATAGACACCATCACCATTCTTTACTTCTCCTACAGCAGTGTCACAGGCAGAGAGTGTTACTAGTTTTGTTCCCCATAGATCTAGTCCAGTTACCTCTAAGGCAGTGAGAGTTGTTTCAGCGCTTTTGGCATTAGCACCTGCTAAGAATAGACCAGAACGTAATAGAGGGTTCTCTAGTTTTACTCCTGTCGGAATGGCTTCTGCCATTGTGCGCACAGCCAGTCGTTGATCTGCTTGAGTAGGTAGCGTGGTAGCCTGCTCTTCTAGGAAGAAACCATGAGTAGCGATATGTAGCAGCAATGGTCTATGTACATCTTTGAGTGCATCTTTAGTAGCGGTATTCTGCAGTAGTAGTTTAGCATCGGTGAGTCTAGCTTTAATCTCAACGGCTTCTTGGGCAGTAGCAACTAATCTCTGTAGAGGCTGAAAGACCTTATCACCCAATCTTGGGCCTGGGCCAATGGCAAAGTCAGGGTCAGCGATTATCAATGGTGGTTGTTGGCTGTGTAGATGAGTTTGTAATCTCAGTAAGTCTCTACCACTGGTGAGATAAGAGATCTCATAAGACTCAATCAGGTAACGATTCTGTTCATCAACCAATGCTTCAAATGGCAGTAGATTAAGCAGACCATCAGGTGAGAGCATTAATCGTCGAGTTGAGCCAGTCAAGCTACGTACAGGTCTCATCAACAATTCATCAAGTGCGCGTGCTTGACGTTTAATATCACGTTCAATATCAGATTGAGGATTACGCAGAAGGGCTCTTAATGATTGTACGGCTTTATTGATTGGCTCAGCTTCACCGAGTTCTGCCCATTGAGGCTCACCATTGTTAGTAAGCAGATAGACAGCATAGTGTGCAGATCCATATTTATCAGTTTTAGCATCATAAGGGTGATAGGCAGCAAATTCTACCAATACGGCATCTTTTGGTATGGCAGTTTGTACTGCTACTAGTGTAATGGGTTGAAGCTGAGTACGAAACTCTGCGCTACGTGTACTGATCTGAGCTTCCAATGATTGAATATGCTGTTCAAGCTTTGTTAGTTTGCTACGATAGTGTTGGATAGGCTCTTTATCAGGTCCTTGCAATGTCAAGGTGGAGAGTTGATTACGAGCTTGTGCCAGCTCATCGAGAAGAGATTGGTCGCGAGTATCAGCGCGACGACGTAGAGTTTCAACACTATCTGCCATTGCATCAAGTGCGCGTCCTTTGCGGCGCAGTAGTGTTTCTACTGCGCTATTTCGCACGATCTTATTATTAGGAGCGAATTGCAGATGTAGAGAGAGAGTAAAGTGTAGTTCATTGAGCGTAGTATTGAGATAGAGTAGTTTCTGATTTTCCGAGCCAGCGACAAGATTGCGTAACAAATCATGTTCTCTTGCATCATTAGCGCGAGTTTGATAGTTGATTGCTTCTGCTAACTGGCCTTTGGTTAGATATAGGGTTGCCAGGTTATAAAGTGATGAAGCAACTAGCGGATGTTCCTGGCCTAACGCTTTTTCCCTGATTGCTAGTGAGCGCTGCAAAACCGGCTCTATCTTAGTATATTCACGCTTAGCTCGGTATAGTTCACCAAGGTTGTTGAGAACAATAGCCATAAATGGATGTTCTGGGCCTAAGGTTTTTTCTATTATTGCTAATGATCGCTGATACAAAGGTTCTACCTTAGTGTATTCACCCTTAGCATGGTATAAGAGTCCTAACTTGCCAACAATGCTAGCAATATCAGGATGTTCTGGACCCAATACCTTTTCCGATATTGCTAATGCGCGTTGAAAAAGAGGTTCTGCTTTTTCATATTCACCTTTAATCTTATATACATTTCCGAGGTTGCTGAGAAGAGTAGGAATACGGCTATGCTCTGAGCCAAAGGCTTTCTCCGCTATCTCTAATGCTCTTTGGTAGTGAGACTCTGCCTTGTCATAATCGCCTTTAGTTTCGTATAAAAGACCTAGGCCGTTAAGTGGAATAACAAGTAAGGGCTTTTCTAGACCAAAGATTTTTTCCCTTATTGCTAAGGTGCGCTGATAAAATAGCTCTGCCTTGTCATAATCGCCTCTTGCTCGATATAATTCGCCCAGATTGTTAAGAATAGAGTTAGTATGTGGATGTTCTGAACCAAACACTTTTTCATCTATTGCCAATGCTCGTTGATAGAGCGGCTCTGCCTTGGCATAATCACCTTTAGCCTGGTATAGAAGACCTAGGCTGTTAAGAGCATTAGCAACACTTGGGTGTTCCAGACCGTATGCTTTTTCATCTATTGCCAATGCTCGTTGATAGAGCGACTCTGCTTTAGCATAATCACCTTTAATTCCATATAGAAAACCAAGATCGTTAAGAACTGGGACAATATTTGGATGCTCTGAACCGTACGCTTTTTCATCTATTGCTAATGCTCGTTGATAGAGCGACTCTGCCTTGGCATAATCACCTTTGGCTCCATATACAATACCAAGATTGCTAAGACTTGGGACAATACTTGGATGTTCTGAGCCAAACACTTTCTCTTTTATTGCTAATGCTCGTTGATAGAGCGGTTCTGCCTTGGCATAATCACCTTTAATTCCATATAGAATGCCAAGATTGTTGGAAGCCTCGCCAACGGCTGGATGCTCTGGACCAAATGCCTTCTCCAATATTGCTAATGAACGCTCTAAGAACACTGCTGCCTTTTCATATTCACCTCTCTCTTGATATAAAAATCCAAGATTGTTAAGAGTATCGGAAATATCTGGATGTTCTGGGTTAAGAACTTTCTCTTTTATTGCCAGCGCTTGTTCAGCTAATGGTATTCCTTCACTAAATTTGCCAGCATCAAGTAGCTTCATAACTTCTTTATCGAGCTGCTCAGCTTCTATTAATGCCTGGTCTTGTTCTGTTGGTACTCTAATCACTTCGATTTTTATATCATAATGTCCAGCTTGAACTTCGTATATCCATGGCTTCACTTCAATACGATAATCTCCTGATGTTTGCGCAATTAGTTTAATTACCTCTGTGCCTTGACTACCGGTTGGGCTATCTTTCTCATATATCTTTTCTCCATCTGGAGCGTAGATTAACACGACTACATCGATACCTTTCTGTTCTACTACTCCTTGACAATAATTGCCTGCTTTTAAGTTGATTAAATAGTTATGGGTCTGACCTCTCTGTAAATCCTGTGTTAATTTCTGATCAACTCTCAAAATAGTGATATTAGGTGTTGCTAGTGCTTCTTTATTTTGTAGATTAATCTGTTCAACTGGTTTGGCAGCAGCTTCGATCTTGACAGCGGTTCTATGTCTGTCACAGGCGACATTGAAAATAGTTGTTGTTATTACTACTAATGCTAATAACAAATAGTTTTGATGATGAGAATAAGTGATAGTTCCTTGTTGTAACATATAGGCCTCCTTGTTAAGCATTAAGTAATTGCTTAACGATGCTTGAGTGTTAACAAGTAGATTAACTCGTCTCCTTGCCACCATAATCTCATCTGTTCTCTTACTGCATCCGGTTCTATACGTAGCTTGGCACGATCATATTTACCAATCAGATTAGTTAAGAAAGCCTGCTGATCGGTATCTTTTATCTCGCCTCCTTGTTCAATATTGCTCCATTGCTGTACTGCCTGATCCAACTGTGTAAGTGGCTTTACTGACCAGATAATCCAAATCTTCTCTGTACCACCATTAACATCAAACAGACACTGAGAAGTTGCTACTGGTAGATCCTTCTTTATTTGCGATGAACCATTATTTGCTTGTGAGGAAGGAAACAATATTGTATAGACCGGCTTGGTCTCACCTGATCTAAACCACTCATTTACTAAATATAGATACCCATCTGTTGATGTTGTAAAGAAAAATTGCAATCCATCTCCACTATTAAAATAGGTTTCTCCTGTTATTCCGCCAGTAAGTTTGACTGTTGAGCCAACCGGCTTATTATTGTGATATTGTTGTAGCTCACCCCAGTAACTAAGCAGATGCTCTTTCTTGTTGATGATAGGTATTTGATCCTGCTCATTTCTCAATTGCGAGCTATTCTTCTTATTAAGATATATCATTATGGTAATTCCCATTAATAAAGTGACTAACACTACCATAGCAGTTGCCAGCCAACTTTTCTTAGCTGGTTTTGATAATAGCGTCACACTCTCTTTATCAGGTAATAGATCGACCATTGCAGCATTAAGCTGATCAGCTAATTCACTAATTGTCTGGGGACGACAGTCAGGCTCTTTTTCTAGTGCACGCATCACTACCTGTGCCAATGGCGCCGGTATTTCTGGACAAATCTCGCCAAGTGGTCTGGGTAGACCCATTACCTGTTTAATGAGTACGGCTTGTGAGTTTGTGGCATTAAATGGGACTTGTCCAGAAAGCAATTGATACAGCAATACGCCTACTGAGTATATGTCTGAACGATGATCTATTTCGTTTCCTGCACATTGTTCAGGAGACATATACGCAGGTGTGCCTAACAAGTATTCTGTTCTGGTAAGATGCCAATATGTATCTTGCACTTTGGCAATACCAAAATCGACCAGTCGTACTCTCTCTTCATTATCAATGGTCTCAATCAACACATTGTCAGGCTTAATATCACGATGAATTATTCCAGCTCGATGGATAGCAGCAATACCACGGCATAGTTGGCTGCCAAGTTTAGCTACACGCGCGGGTGACAACTTCTTCTCTTGTTCAATCAAAGAGCGTAACGAAATCCCTTCAATATATTCCATAACGATAAAGGCAAGCCCATCTTCCCTCTCTCCATAGTCAAGCACTGTGACAATATTAGGGTGGGTAATACGTGCCACGGCTCTTGCTTCCTGCCGGAAGCGCCCAACTGATGTAATATCTTGTAAAAGATTAAATTGGGTTACTTTGATGGCTACTTTTTTATTGATTTCTAGATGGTAAGCAATGTAGACCGAACCCATGCCCCCATAACCTATACATTCAACTAGCTTATACTTATCATTTAACACCATACCTATTAAAGGATCTTTAAGATCGCTCTTGGTGTTAGAGAAAGCTGCTAGGCCTTCAGCAACTTGAGCATCAATAACAAGATCTAATTGTGTTGCCTCTTTGTCATTAGCCAGCCATTGTTGTACCTCTTGCAACAAGAGATTATCCCCGCGACAAGCCTGCCTTAAGTATGCCTCGCGCTTATCTTCTTGCCATACCAACGCCTGTTGAAAAATATCTTTGGCTAGTTGGTATCTCTCTTTTTCGGTCTTGGGATTTGACTCCATAGGTCTCCTCTACTCTATTAAATAAATCGTAGAAACAGAGAGATTCCCCTCAAGAAA
>JBFLVQ010000375.1:0-9245 GCA_040758525.1 Acidobacteriota bacterium | reverse complement strand
GAGCGGCCATGTGGCAAGAAAATCGGACCAGAGTTTATGGCGATTAGGTTCACTCATTTCTCACCTCCAGATCCTTGAGCAAAAGCGCCCGGCCAGCCACCATGCTTCTCAATAACCTCATCAATCTCTTTCATAATGCGAATGGTTTCGTTTAATGCAACGATGATCTTTTGATAATGCTCGATGTCTTCTTTTGATAGTGTGCGGCCTTTGCGATCTTTTAACCATTTTTCGCATACCTGAAAACTCCCGATGTGAAAATCCCAGGCTTCTTCGGATACTCCCTTGAAGCCTTTGGTCTGTTTTTTATCTATCCAAACAGTAGAATTTGAATAACCGATTTTCTCAACTTCTGTACTCTTTTCTCCAATAAATTCCGTAATGAGATTATTCAGCTTTTGCGATTCCATTAGGTGCAGTGCTATAAGTTCACTTCCCAAAATTGTTACTGCCCGGAATAGCTCAAAGCTCCTAGGTAATGGTAAGCGTGGGAAATCTAACTTCAGAAATTCAGAATAACGGCTTCGATAAGTCGGTGAATGAAAAATGGCGTAAATATAGCTGAATACATCTTCTGGCCCGAAAGTTTTTAATAAATTCCCTTTGCCATGTGGTACGAAGGCAATATTAAGCAGTGAAGTAAAATCTGTAATAAACTTAACAGAGAAGTTTGGTTGGCACTCTTTCTTCAAATCAAAGAGTGTTTCAGGTAGATCACCATTTGGATAAAGATAAAGAGGAAAAAGATATGTTCTCTCACCAGTTTCTAGAGATACAGAACAATCATTAATTAAATCTCTTGTGCAAAGCACATGCCTAAATTCCTTGTTTACTTGCCGATTAGTACATAGTCCAAGATTTTTTCCTGCCAGCATATGACGCATTGTAGGAAATGCCATGCTCCAAATAAGCGAAGAATGATAAAAAATAAAACGGTAATCAAATGGTCTATAGCAAAGGGTCTTTATAAAGGCTTTCAGAGCTTTCTCTTGTTGGATACTACGTCGTGCTCGCGAAACATCCCAGCCTTTCTTTAGAGGTATATTCAGATGTTTGCAAACTTCTTCATCCGAATATGTCGCATCCCTAAATATAGTTGCATTTTCAAGAAGGGGTTTCATATTATTATTGACAGTAATATGATCGCGGGCTGTAATGATACCAAGACTATGCTGAGGCATTGCTTCTGATATCTTCCAACCTTTTTCATATTCTTTCTGTACCCTAATATCTTGAGGTACAAATAAATAGGAAGGTGATTGAGGAGCAAGCAGTATCCATTGAATTTTGGAAAGGGCATTTTTCCAAAGCCAGCAATACTTTCCACTAGTGAGACCCTGCCCATCAGGTGTCTCTTCATACAACTCACGAATACCCCAGAGATCTGCATGTGCCACATTCTTTATATTTGTTTTTTTGTTGGCTAGCTTAATAAACGTACCAATTGCAACACCTAACTGAATATCAAAAACATTTTCGTCCTTTGTCCCATCTGGGCATCGTTCTTTCTTTTTGCTATTTCCATGCAAATCAAGATTATAGATATTGTCAAATGTTTCCATTAGGCTCTTGCGCATTCCACGAAAACTTGAAGTGCTAAGGTAGCTGTGGTTGGTTATAAAAGTCAAAATGCCATAGCCAGCCTGGTCAATACGAGATTGTGCAAAGCGAATGAATTTTACATAATCATCTTGAATATTTTTCTCAAATTGAAGGGCACCCCTTTCTTTGATAGCTTCTCCATCAATATATTTGTAGGCATCAACCCATGCACGAGCACTATTACTAAGGTTTTGAGACTGAATAGAATATGGGGGATTACCAATTACAACCGTGAAGTGTTGATTGTGTTTTACTTCATTCACAGTTTTCGCTTCCTGTGCAAGCGCAGGGAATATCTCTCCAAACTTTGACTGGCCTTCATCAGAAGGTGGCTCAAGACTATTAGTAAGAAATACTCGAATGCGGTCGGTATCTTTTAAGTGATAACCTGTTTCACCTAACTTGAATGAAAGCTTCAAGTGTGCAATTGCATAAGAGGCCATCATCAACTCAAAACCATAGAGACGCGGAAGAAGATGCTTGGGTACATACTCATTCCATTCCGCAACTATGGCAGGATCTTTCCAGTCCTTCTTCTTTAGCTCGCGACACCATCGCTCTTTCATTGTGCGCTCAATCACCTCTATGCACTCAAAAAGAAATGTTCCTGTGCCTGTTGCCGGATCGAGCACACAAACAAATGGATCGGTAGTCTTCACACCTTCAGGCAATTTGAGATCTTTGAATCGCTTTTGCATGTCGCCCCAGGTATCAGTAGAGGCAAGGCCATCTTCAAGACTAAACTCTGTCTGCAAGAGTTCGTGAACACTTCGCACGATGTAAGAAACAACCGGGCGTGGAGTGAAGAAAACGCCGCGCTTGTTCTTTAGCTCCTTGTCATAAGCAGCAAGGAATGGCTCATAGAAATGGATTACAGGATCAGTAGCTTGATCCGATCCTCTATCACCAGCACCGAATACATATGTGACATCAATTCGATCTAGTAGATCGGCAATATCATCGACGAGCCATAACAAGCGACCTCGCTGTTCATCAAGCCTGACAGATAGCGCTGACTTAAAGAGATCATTTAGGAATGGGCTGGCAGCAGGCAAGTGCTTGAGCGCTGTTTGACGCGTGAAGCGTTCAGCATTAGCTACAAGCTGATCGTTACCAATCCATCGTGCGGTAAGCAAACCATAGGTGATCGTCTGCGCGAAGGCATCAGCGAATTCTTCCTCAGTTTGATCGTGAACCAATGCTTCTTTGAATGCGTTATAGAGATTACGCAAAGGACCTTTATCCGGCTCTTCTTGAAGCTGTTTAACTGCAAGACGACGGAGATAGCGAGCGCGGTAAGCAAGTTCCTGAGCTAGCTCGGCAGGATTGCGAACCTTGGCTTTACTGACCACAAAGAATCTTGATAACAGATTCACAACATCCGCCGCATCCTTATGGCCTTGTCCTTTGCGCAATTTTCCTACGAGTTGTTCTCGTCCCTGCCAAAGTTCCAGACTTGCCTGTTCTTCATCAGGATAAATAACCAGAACATTATGAAAGCGGTTGTATTGCTCCAGATACTTGTGCAATCGCGCAGCATCGGCTTTCTTGTCAAGAGGGTAAACGATATAACCGAGCAGGCGGCTACGTTCATCACGTAGCGTAAAACCGCTAAATGGATTCTGGCCTTTGAAATTTCGCTCTCGCTCCTCTGGATCAATACCAATGTCATGATCGCGGGGCAATTCAAAAGCCTGTAGACGGCGCGGGGCATTTGCTTTTTTGCGCAGTCCAAAACCTTTAGCGATCATATCAAGAAGATCGAGTACACCTTCCTGGATCTCCTCTACTTTCGGTGCGCGGCGTGTGCAGATTTTGAGCAGTTTATCAGCCTGGTTGCGCTCCTCAGTAGTAGTAAAAGCTTCTTGCCAGTCTTTGCCGATCAACTTCTTGAACTGGCGCTCATAGAGCAGACCGAGATGATCGCGGGCAAGCTGCGGCTCCCAGAAGCGAGTCTGCTCAGTAATAATAAAAGTCTCCAGGCCAGTAGTGGACTTATTTTGTGTGCCAAAACAGACAAGGCGAACTGGCGTTCCTTCGCGCTCATCTAGGATTGAGATTACACAGAGAGTTTCATCCTTGCGGCCTTTGCGAACATCGGCGGTAACGCCCTCACCACCGCGCTGGAAACCCTCAAGCGCCTCGCTCACCATCCGTGCGAGTATGGCTTCAACATCATCGAGGTGGCTTACCTTGTGGCCTTTGAAGGCTGGGATCGCTTTCAATTCATTGTTATTCAGATCCGCTTCAAAGAGTAGCGTTTGGTATGGTCGAGAAGAGGTCTTTGGCCAAAAGGAAGCGCGGGGTGGTAGATGTTTCGCCACGGCATCACTGCTGCGTATAACGTTGTCACGTTGGACCAGTTCGGGTAGGCCAAAGCCTGTTGCTTTTTCCAGCAGGAATTGAGCAAAACTCGCAGAAGTCGGCTTTGTGGGTGGTTGAAGTTCTGTTGCGTCGAAACCTTCGAATCCTTCAGGGAGTGCGGATTCCGCAGTTTCAGGCGTTGCGGCAATGTTCTTCTCAGCACCGCTTAAGATATATTCGATAAAAGCTTCTTTACTCAATATGGTCTGCTCTATCATCTCTCATCTCTCGTTGACTAATTGAAGTGTTTAACGCAGAACTGCGACAACTTCTACACCAGGGTTGCGGGATCTCATAGCTCTCCCCGCGAGAATCGCTCATAGTTCGAAAACCAAATATATGCTCAATAGCCTCTTCTCCATGGGCTGATGCTCCACAATGCATACAGCACTTATGCATGCCAGGCTCATGCCCACAGGTACTGCAGATTCGTGAAGTACCACGTCGTACAATCTTACTAAAATTACTAGAAGGAATGTTTTGCTCTATCTGTTCAGGATTAAAATTCGGTAACTGCAAGATAAAGAAGTCCCGTATTGCAATAAGACGCCGATCCTCTTCAGAACCGAGTTTGGGTGCTGCAAGAGCACTGCCTCCTTGCATAAGTGGTCGTCCAATCTCACGTGGCGAAAGCGCCACCATTGAAGATTTGCGGGTGAGGTAATCGGATGCCGCTAATAGGTGTGAGGCTTTGACTGGAGTAGAAACATTTTCATGACAAGGAATATCCTGGCGTGGATGCGGCGGGAAATTTTCAGGCTGTCCATCAAGCACCAACCAACCGTCAAACATCGATTCTCCAGGCCGCTTTTCAGCCCAGAACCAGTATGGAACACTATCCACAACAGCCGGTTCTAAGTATCGGCTAAAACGTTCAAGCTCTCCTCCGCGCCGCCCAAGAAGTGCTCTTCCAATGAGTGGTGAACCTTGATCGGCTTCAGTCGCACGGAACCATCCATTAAGATTTTCTGCCCATTCAGAACGCACACCCAGTTCACTAAACTTTCGAGAGAGTTTTTCATGATGATTGGCAATCTGCTCAATTGCTCGATCCTTCTGAAACGAATTTAAGCTTGTGATGCCATGATACTTGTAATTCTCCATCCATTCGGCTTCAGCTCCTGTTCCCTGCTCAAGTCCTAACGTAAAGTCTATTGTCATAGTCTTTATTGCAATGCGCTCTCGAAGCTGAAGCTCTGCTTCCAGTTCGTCGGGAAGAATCATATTTACTATTAGTGGGGCTTCATCTGGATGATCGTGCCAGTAGTAACGCGGCGGGGTCTTACTATGCCTTGCCGCCAATACAGCAAGATCTGGAAACCTATTAGGCTTCTCGATACGCGAGTTAAGCCGACGATCGATACGGCCTGACCGCTGAATCATGCGAACTGGATTCCAATGAACATCAAAGTTAATCAACATTGCTGCATCCTGAAGATTGACACCTTCAGCAAGTACATCGCTTGATAGCAATACATCTATTGGACGAGCCATGGCACCAGTCCAACTCATTTCCCAATTATCAATAAGCTGGTTACGCTCCAGTTCACTGGCATCATCAACTACTGGTCGCCACGGACCAATACGATAGAATGGCGCAAAGGCATTAACAACTTCATCGCGATCTTCTGTGTCGCCGGTGATCGTTGCAGTAGAGGCAAGTAGCTCGATCAGTTCCTGACTCTGTAGATTGGCAACTCCAAGACCTCCGCGAACTACCATCTGCCATTCGTTGCGAGAGAAGTTTGCACAAGCTTTCAGCACCGATTGAATATAAGCAATGGTGTCGCTGAATTGAGAGAAGACGATAACTTTCTGATGCGCCCGTCTTGCCAGTATTAGACGATTGACAAGCTGCCGAAGTTTGGCATCAGTTACTAGACGCAATCCCCAGGCAGCCGACCGCGGCCAATCAATAGCATCGCCTCCAGCAATAAAACGGCGTGGCCACTCAGATCTTTCAAACTTGCCGAAGATGATATCCGCAAGTTCCGGCGTAACTGACAAGAGCGTTTTGAAGTCTGTAATGATTGCCTCGCGGAGCGTCCACAGCCGATCAAGTTGCTCACGCTTCAATCCAGTCTCTTCGTCATCAAATAAAGAGAACTGTAATGGTAAATCATCAGTATTTATGGAAACGCCGTCAGTAGTATATGCCGTGCTAAGGCTCTTAATAAAATCTTTGCCTGGATCGGCAGGCGATTCGCCAGTTGCAAGCAAACGAACTTTCTCAAGAGCGTTCTTCTTCTCTTGATCAAGAATTGTTTTGATCTCACCTTGCAATTGTTGATGTCGGCCATTTTCTCTGCTATCTAGACACAAGTTTTCGAGTTGTTGAAGGCGATGTGCATGAAGTACTAGAAGGCGAAGTAAGGTAATCAGAAAAGAGACCGGTGAACTTTCCAACCGCTTGAGAACAAGAACTCTCTGAAGGCCAACTACGGGAGATAACTCATCCGCTTTCTTGATTCCTTCGCGAAGGTCATACCACATATAGATCTTAAGACTCAGTGGAGACGTTTTTGATCTGCCATAGTTTTCATTATCACCATCGAAGAGTGAAATAAATCGTGCGAGCACATCCTCGATACCATCATATTCATCGGAATAGTAGAGCTTTTCTGGAACTTCAGCATCAGGACGGAAGAGAAGCTCGATGTTTGATGCTTGTTGCCGTTCAATCTGCTTGCACAGTGCTCTCGAACGCTGTACCACGATTCGATCTAACAGATCTTCTGCAATTCGGGCTGTTACTCCGGTATCATCCCATGATGCTTCTGTTTGTACTGACTTTCGTATGCTTTCCTGTAGCTCTTTAAGTCGCTGGTCCTGTTCCTTAAGATAATCGCCGATACGTTGAACATTTGGGCCGAAGTCGAGATCATCACGGAACTCGATTGTGTCCGAGAACTTTGCGTCCGGTTGGCCATGAATAACAAGACTAGCGATGTCACCTCTGGAACGGACGTTGCGGGCTTTTGCACATCGATCTTGAACCTCTTTGATTGCCTGGCGGCGATAACCATCATCGGTCTTCGCTTCACTCAGCCATAATGGACGAGAAAATAGTAACGAGACCTCTTGCCGAAGATCATCAAGGCTGTTGTTGACAGGTGTTGCAGTTAAGAGCGCGACTTTGCGACGCAGTTCACGTCGTGGTTGCAGACGCAATAGATCACGCAGGACTTTAGTGCGACGCGCTGCGAGAGAGCGGAAATTGTGAGCCTCGTCAACAATAACAAGATCTGAAAGAAGCAGATGTTCAAGATCGCTCAAACCACCACGAACAGTCTCGAGCAATTCACTCGCTCGCGATATGCGTGAAAGCTTTGTATGTGAGATGACTCGCACCGTTGACAGTGGCACTCCAAACGATGCCAGCCCAGGTAAAGCTTCTCTTCGCCAGGTGCTCACAACGCTGTTGGGTGCAAGCACACTAATTCGGAATGGATCATTGAGAAGCTTGTCAGGAGTAGCAGCCCATTGATCACGCCAACTATTGGCATAGTGAACCATCAAGGTTGTAGCAACATAGGTTTTGCCGAGACCGACACCATCGCAGAGCATGGCACCACCATAGTCTTCCAACATTGCGACCATACGTTGGGCTGCCTGTCGCTGGTATGCTGCCTTCTGATAGCGTTCAGCAGCATGGTGAAGACGACGACTCTCGCCGATCATTTCGCCAATCATACGCCATAAGCCGAGTTGGGCTTTCTCGGTTGGCGTGCAATCTTCTATAGAATTAATGCGTCTTTCGATCGGTCGCCGAAATCTCTCGGCAACATAGTCTCGAACCTCTCGGTCCCATTGTCGATGAGGTTCAGGAGTAGTCGCTGTATTTGAAGTATCCCAATGTCCCCATTTGTCGCCAGGTTGAACATGGTACAAAGCTAGATGTGCAATCGCATGAAGGAGTGCGGTTTGAAGCAGATCAACAGGTAGATGTAGATCAATAGCTAAGATAACCTCGGTGGCCATAGGCAATAGTGCCAAGATGAGCCCATCCTCAACTGGACACATAAACTCAGCTTGTCGAGTCAGAACTACATCTCCCAAACGCCATCGAACTTCAGGAGGCAATAAAGGACGAAGGTGGTCTTCCAACTCATTGATAGAGGTTGGAGCAGCCCTGATAAGGTCGTCAAAACGGGTCCACCAATCAGCAGAAAGAGGTATGACCTTCGGCGAGATCAGAGATATTACACACCAAGCTATAGGGCTGCTCGAAGAATCAACATCGTTGGCTACAGACCAAACGGTCTCTTCTTGAGAGCCGACTATAGGAATGCCACCATCCATTGGTGCATCTATACTCCACTTGCATCGCGTTTGGAGTTCATTGTTGATGTAAAGCTCTGCTCCCATAAAGCCTCCAACCCGGACGCCAAGCGCTACTAGAGCATGAAGCGCATCAAATGAAAAAGAGCTTCCTTGAATTGGCAATGCTAAAACTGGGAGTGGCCCAAGAAATTGTGAATCGGCTTGTAGCCATAAAATACCAGTTGCATTTCGGTCAAGCAAAAACGGGCCTCGAACAGAAACCAGTTCTTTGGTTTCCCCGTCTAGTGCAATTGTGATTTGATGGGATTGCTCTTCGAATGGAAGCCGAAAGCAGAGGATCTGTTTCCGTTTTGTATTGACATACTGAGCAATCTCGGCCAGATCGAGATCGTCACGGTTGCAACCTGTTTCGTCTATGGTGAGACAGGTCTCAGCAGTGCCATAGAGAAGGCTTGTGAATGCAATGATATAATCGTGAGCCGCAGATTCCGAAGCAAACTCGATCTGCAACTTTGTAGCAACAGGAGCAGTGTCCACTGGCGAGCTAACTCGTTCGACTGTGAGGAGTTGTGTGATTTCATTCGCCATTGCGCGCTCAGCTATATATTTCACTTATTAGAAATTGAGCTATCTATGTTTTTCAAGGCATTCTCTTTCGTTGTTGCTCTCTGTCGCCATATCATCACTTGCTGCACTGCCTGATCGAACCCACTCATCTATTTCTGAAAGCTTGAACTTCCATAATCTGCCAACTCGATGAGCAGGCAAACTTTTAGTTTCAATCCAGCGATAGACGGAGTCCTTAGCAACTCCAAGATGAGTTGCAACTTCATTTACGGAAACCCAGGATTCTGGCATCGTCTATCCTTTGAAAAAGTGTCACGGTCGCGGTGTTGAGTAGGCCTCATTAGTGCTGGGTAATCCTATCACTGTCATTAAAAATAGACAAGAAACAATACAAACATATTAAAGTCGAAGAAAACCAACTTATGGCT
>JBFLVQ010000374.1:0-9256 GCA_040758525.1 Acidobacteriota bacterium | reverse complement strand
TGTGCAGGTTGTGATGCTACTGGCTTAGCTGGAGCAGTACGGGTTCTATCCAAATTGGATGACTGCGCAGCATTAGATACAGAGGTGTTACCAAGGTTCTCTGTTGGTGGCAGATTGGTAACTGCTGTCTCAATAGTCTTGAGTGGCTCTACAGATGCTGTTGCTGTGCGTGCTGAGGCTTGACGAGTAGCTTCACGAGTTTTCTCAGATTTAGCTCGACGTGCTTGCCAGCTTGTCCATTGTCGTAATAATGCCAGACGAGCAGCAGTGAACCAATCAATTAGCGAACGAGTCCTGGCACTATCCAATAAGCTATTAAAAGAGAACGGGGTTGTCATCATTATCGCGAAGATCAGCATTACTGTAAGTGCGATCCCTGTACCCATCTTGTTCAACCCCAATTCCAAAAGGCGTGCAAGCAGGTAACCAGTGGCGCCACCAAAACGTATGTTGTCGCGATAGAAAGGCATCTGTGGCAAGCTTAGCAGACCAGCTACAGCAACAAGCAGCAGCAGCAATCCAAGAAACTTACGACGTAACAACCCTAATTGGCGCAGTCGTAACATACGCCAACCAATGGTAGTGAAAAGTACTGGAATAAGAAAGGCGGAGAGACCAAAAATCTGGAATAGCCCATCTGCCAACCAAGCGCCAAAACTGCCAATCCAGTTAATAGCATGTGTACGTGTGGTCGCTACATTCCAGGCAGGATCGAGTGGATCATAAGAGATAAGACTCAATAATATCGCCAAACTAAAAGCCAATAACAGTACGCCCAGAGCTTCACTAAGGCGCGGATGGCTACTCTCTTGTTTATCCAACTTTTCTGCTAAAACAGTTGACATAATATTCTAGTATAGCAGTCTAGCAGATATTTTTGACAACCTGCTCCGGCAATCAGTTTTTGTTGTCCAACACGGTGCGTAATTCTGCGGCGAGATCATTGATCTGGTATGGCTTCTGGACAAAACCCATAATGCCTTCAGTCCAAATTTGATCCATCTCCTCGGCTGGACAATATCCAGAAGCAAGTACCACTTTGGCTTTAGGATTAATTTCCAATAGTTTGTGATAGATCTCGCGTCCCCCCATACGTGGCATTACCATATCAAGCAATACTAATGCAATCTCATCACATTGTCGGCGGTAGATATCAAGCGCCTCTGGACCATCAGCAGCTAATAACACTCGATACCCATAAGCCTCCAACAGATCCTTAGCCAAATAACGTAACGTCTCTTCATCATCAACAACCAAGATCGTCTCACTACCACCTGTAATCTGACTGCTTGTCTGCTCCATTTCTGACCAATTCTGTGCAGAAACAGGTAAGTAGATACGGAAGCAGGTGCCTTTACCAAGTTCACTCTCTACCTTAATATGCCCTTTTGCCTCTTTAACAATATTGGCCACCATAGCTAGCCCTAAGCCTGTACCTTTACCTACTTCTTTAGTGGTAAAGAAAGGCTCGAATATACGCTCAAGTGTACGCTGATCCATACCCGTGCCAGTATCCTCTACTATTAGAGTAGCAAACTGTCCTGGTCGTAGTATCCCTAATGGAACAGCACCTTCTTCAAGCAAGAAATTTTTTGTTAGAACAGTAAGCTTACCTCCTTCTGGCATTGCATCACGCGCATTAATACATAAATTCATCAATATCTGTTGGACCAATGTGCTATTGGCCTCGATTGGGCTGAGCTTGGCATCTAAATGCGACTCAACTTCAATAGAACGACCCAATGCACGTATAAGCAACTTCAGGGTGTCTTCTACAACCGCATTTAGATCAATGGTCTGAGACTTTAGGTTGCCACCGCGGGCAAAAGCCACGAGCCGCTGTGCTAGTTCTGCGCCATGACGAGCCGACTGTTCAATTATGGAAGCATAGTTATAGAGCTTACCACTACTGGAATCGAGCTTCTTTTTAAGCAGTTCTGAATAGCCTAAAATACCTGCCAGCAAGTTGTTGAAATCATGTGCAATACCTCCTGTGAGGGTGCCAATCGATTCTAATCGTTGCGCATGTAGAAGCTGTTGCTCCAATTTGCGCTGTTCTGACATATCGCGCACAAGCACTTGAATTACCGCTTTCTGTCCCACTCCTATGAGACTAGCATTCAATTCTGCCGGTAGCAATGTACCATCCTTACGCAGCACAGTAGCATCGCGTAGGTAGGCACGACGAGCACGATTTAATCCACGGTAGATCTCTTGATACTTCTTCTCTTCCTCTTTTGGATGTAGATCGGTAAGGTGCATCCCTATTAACACACTCCATTCGTGGCCAAGCAATGTCTCGGCCTTCGAATTAGCATCGATTATTGCACCGTTTTCTACATCAGCAATAAGAATGGCATCATTAGCATTATTAAAGAGACTGCGATAGCGCTCTTCCGATTTACGACTTTGGCTATAAAGACGCGCATTGTGTAGTGCAATTGTACAGTGGCGTGCGATTGCTTCTACAAGAGCGATTTCGTCTTCATTCCAATCACGAGAGTAACTACACTGGTTAAGCCCTATTGCACCAATAGGAGTACCTTCATTCATCACTGGCATGGTAAGCAAGGATTTCACTCCGTAACGTGTACCCTCATGCACTAATGGAGAGTTGGTCAGCACAGTTGGCACATTGCCACATATTAATGGCTTGCCAAACCAGAGTTGCTCAAAGTCCATACCAAACTGTTCACGTGTGTAGTTGCGATCAGCTAATGAAGGAATATCCGGCTCTCGGTATTCATGTGTGATTATCCCTGCCTGGGTAGACTCACTAAACTTGACAAAATAGCAGCGATCGACATGTAGATTCTTGCCTAGCTCTTCACAGATTGTCTGCAATATACGATCAATATCAAGTGACTGTGAGATTGCTTGGGTAATACGACTGACAAGCTGTTCGCGCGCTGCCGATTCCTGTGCGCGCTTATAGAGTAATGCCTTCTCCAATGCTACTGTGATAACCCGGGCAATCTCATTAAACAACTCTTTCTCTCGCTCTGTCCATTCACGCAACTGTGTTCGCCATAGACCTAGTAACCAAGGTAGCGAAGTGCGTGGCCGTAACACTACCAACAACTGTGACTGTACACGATGGCGTTGTAGAAATTCACGCCATGCCGGTGAATCAAAAGCGGCATCATCGAGAGCAAGTGGTTCTTCAGGCTGACATAATAGATAATCAAAGAACTCACTAGCGAGCATATCACCTAGTTCCTGTACCCAGTTAAGGGGCTCAGTAGCAAGCGATGAGCCCGCCTCAACACGTCGCCGCAGTGAAGGCCGATTAATACCACAAGGAAACTCGATCCAGGCACAATCACACTCGAACACATCTGCAATCAGCCTAACGATCTGTGGAAGCATATCATCAACATCAATGGTGGCTGCGGTTGTGTTAAGAACCTGATTGATAATCGCGGTATGCTGAGCTTGCCGATCGGTCTGCTGCTGAAGTTTCTTCTGTTCGGTAATATTTTGTGCTACGTAAAGTAGCCCAACCTGTTGACCATGCGCATTAGTGATAAGTCGTGAATGTACAGAAAGCCATAGTTCTCGTCCGCTCACAGCCAGTCCGCTCCATTCACTGTTGACTTCACCTAACTGCAAGCTACGACGAAAATCTGTCCACCAGGTTGAGGCACGGGCAAGAGGAAAAATATCGCCTAGCTGACGACCCAGGATTGCCTCTGAGTCCCAACCAAAGATACGTTCAGCACTGAGATTCCAATAGATGATCTCATTCTCAGTATCTGTACCAATGATGGCATCATGTACATTCTCAAGTAGCAGAGCTTGAAAATGTAGATGCTCTTGTGCTTCACGGAAGCGGCGTTTAAGTTGATGGCTTTCGATAGCATTGTGTGCAATGGCTGGCAATGTTTGTGTGAAGGTAGGAGTCTTAACAATATAATCGGTAGCACCTAACTTCATCACTTGTACAGCGACATTCTCGTCGCCACGTCCTGTAATAACAATGACGGGAGTATCAATATGACGATGATGCAGTTCCTCCATCAGTTCTATGCCATTCAAATCAGGCAGTGAATAGTCAAGGATGAGTAGATCGAAGTGCTGCTGCTTAAGGCGTGTTAAGCAATCTTCTGCCGAGCGTACATGCTCAAGCATGTCTGCACATGCCTCCTTGTAGAAGATACGACGCACCAATTCGGCATGGGCATCCTCATCCTCAACAAGCATAATAGAGTGGCCTACTTCATTCATTTTTACCTCGGCATCCCGCGCCTAAGATAACTCAACCGGCAGTGTAAAAAAGAAGCAACTTCCTGTACCACGCGTGGATTCAACACGTACAGACCCACCATGCAGAGCAATGATCTTACGCACTAACGCTAAACCTACCCCAGTACCATCTACAGTCCTTAGCTCTTTAGTACGATAGAAGATCTCAAATATTTTTGTATGGAACTTGGGATCTACCCCTATACCATGATCGCGCACCCAAAACTCATTCTCTCTCCCCCGCTCACAACAACCTATTTCAATCTCTGGCAACTGCTCAGGAGATGTATATTTGATTGCATTAGAGAGCAGATTAACCATCACATCGATGATACGTGCACGATCACAAAAGACCGTGGGTAGATCGGTAGTAACGCTAATCTTAGCCTGCCGCTCTGCTATTAAAGACTTTAGCATGGCACATGCTTCCTGTAAAATCTCATTAAATGGGACAGAGCTATAGATATTAGCGCAGTGGCTAATACGCAAGAAATCTAGTAAGGCAAGCACCATCGATTCCAGTCGGTTTGCTCCACGTACAATATGCTCTATATACTCTTTTCCTCTGGTCTCTAGTTGCTGACCATAATCTTCTTTTAATGCCCTTGTGAAACCAAACATAGTTAGTAATGGCGCTTTAAGATCATGCGAAGCAGTGTGGAAGAGCATATCAAATTCATTGCTGTTGCTCTCTCGCTCCCGCGCTTGTGCAGCGAGCGTAATAATTTTTGCAGAGTTGGTCGTGGCAATGGATTCGATTAATAACAGTATCAGTGGCTCCTGCTCATCTTCTACAAGACTAAAAGTCAATTGCCAAACTGGTTTCATCTTATCTGATATTGGTAAGCAACAGTACACTACCATCCTCTTATCAAGAACAAGTCGCTCGGCCAGGGTGGGAAACAATGCCTTTATCTCCTCACCAGCGAAACTAATTAAAGAACTGCCTACTAGTGTCGCCTGTTTGGCAAAAAGCTGACTAGCAGTTGGATTGGCGGCATATACCTCACCCTGCATAGAAAGCAATAATACAGCTCGGTCAATCTGCTTAAATAGTTGAGAGAATTGCTTGATCATTCCCTATGATAAGCTTTCATTGGAGAAAATCTATTATCGCAAAGGATACAGTGAAACTCTACCTGATTGCTATATCCTCTGTGGTAATAGTATTGCTGGCTGAATTCGTCACGGCTTAGCCTAAGAATATACCATAAGTATCTACACTAGTGGCAGGATAAATTTAATTAGAAAAAGAAAAGGCGATAGCGCTTGGCACACTCTATCGCCTCTTTTTGTAATAATTAAAGAGTATTCAATCAAGCTGACAACGGTTTTGGCAAGGAGAGCTTGGCCTGCTCAGCTTGGCTCTGTTGCGATTGAGTAAGCAGTATCATCAATAATGAGACTAGCGCTTGAATAAGTTGTGCGTTGATAGTTGCACTAGTATTATTTGGTTTTTCCCTACGTGGTCCACCATCTTTCTGCACACCTGACGGGTTGGCGCCACTTGGGCTATTAGGTTTCTGCGTCTTTAATTGTGCGCTTAGTTGATTGAGCAATTCTGTCAACTTGCTCACCAGCTCCTGCAACTGTGTGGTTTTCTCTCCAGTAGTAAGAGTCGCATTAATAGCATTCTGAGCACGCGCAGCCTGATTTATATTGCCCTTACGGCTAGGGTCAGCAGTCAGATCAGTGATAAAACGTTGTAGCAATTCCCTGCTCTGCGGCTGGCGGGCAAATTCAATAAGCTGCTGGTCAGAAAGATTTTGAATTGTCTGTTTAGCAACCTTCGGTTTCAGATCAGCAGGCAGGGTTTGATAAAGCTCTGCTGCTTTTGCTGCCAACTTTGGATCTGCTTTGATACTCTCTCGGATCAATCCTGCAATGGCATCCTGAGGCCGTAATGGTTTATCCTGTTTTGGTCTACTGATAAGACCACTCTGATCGATAAGATTTACCACTTGGTCGAGAACTTGTGGAGAAGTCTCAAGCATTGTCATTGGTGGTTTGGCATTGTTAGCAGTTGGACCGGCAGCTTTAGACATGCCATTCTGCATACCAGTCTTAGACTGATTCAGTTGTTGAACAATCAGTTTAATAAGATCGATTGCTAGATCAAGAAGTTTCTCAAGTTGATCGGCCTGAGAGGTGCTTGTGCTATTGCTACTGTTTACTACTGCAGATGTAGTAGCACTACTATTAGCCTGCACCTTGTTGCCGCCCTGCAAATCCTTGTCGAGAGTAAAACGCATATAGTCACTGGAAATTCCCATCTCGGCAGTGCGAGTAGTTGGATCATAAGATACTGGTGCGGACTGGCCTGGTATTTTATTTAAATTATCAGGACGCTCAGTATCTAGAGAAGCTGGTGTTACGCTGTTAAATGAAGTAGTAATGTTTGATGTAATAGCTGGCATCTTTTTATCCTCCTAATTTGTGCTTATTTTCTACCAAGCTATTTCGCAATAATGGTGCCGCTTAGCTACTAGGCCTTGTAGGATTCTCATTTACTCCCGCTAAATAAGGCTGATTGTAGTACTTATCAATTCTTATCGAGTGCGATATTGCTAATACACAATGTCAAGAAGGGATCTTTGACTGCCAAAAATGGCAGTCAAGCATTGCCATAACAGGCAGGTATGCCATTTTTGTCATGGTAATTAATTTAACGTCAATTCGAGATAAGCCCGCAGGGCGAAAGATCTTTAGCTTGGCAAGTAATTGCCAAGAATGGAATGAGATAACAAGCAGAGTCGTGAAACGACGACATAGTAAATTAATTACTTGCCAAGCTAAAGGTATTTCGCCCTGCGGGCTTTTAATTCTTATCTCGAACTGGCGTTAATTTAATAGCGCGGCACGAGTTTGTGATCCCAAGGGAACTGAGGAAGTATATCTTCGGCGCGGCCTAGAATGGTGATATCGAAAAGATGCGAAAGATAGGTCGGTTTAGGATTGACTTCAATAAGAAAACGGTTTTTACGACGTGCTGCGCCAACCAATAGAGAAGCTAAATGTGATACCCCAGAAACACCAATGGCAAGAAAGATAGCACTGGTTTCTGCAGCATTAAGAGCGTGTCGATAGATTGACTCAGATATACATTCGCCCACTAGTACCACATCTGGTCGCAACTCTCCATCACAGACTGAACAACTGTTAGGTGGTAGCAGACTGCTGAATGGCACCAATTCAACTGTCAGTTGACAGATATTACAGCGCATACGCCAGATATTGCCATGTAATTCTATTACCTGTTTATTGCCCATAGCTTGATGTAAGCCATCAATATTCTGAGTCAATAAAGTAAACTGATAAGGCGGTCTAGGTACAAAGAATTTCATCTCCCAGGCATGCAGTGTTTGATGTGTAATACCTGGACGCGCAGTTTGAATTATCTTCCGATAGTTGTGCCAAAACTGGTTTACTAGTTCTGGAGAGCGTCGCCAAGCCTGTTCGGAATAGAGATAATCAGGCGGCAGTCCTTGAAAATAACCGCCTGCGCCTTGCCCACGAAATGATGGCACACCACTTTCAACCGATATACCTGCGCCTGTGAAGATGCAGATTGACCAGATGTTGGAGAATCGCACAATAACATCTTCAGGCAAATGGTTGACGAACATCCTCCCCCTCAGGCCGATATAATCAAGCTTTGCGCATCAGTACAGCAGCAATCCACTGATCTTGTGTCTCTACTTCCAAAACTTGCAAGCCTGCCCTCTCTACTCCTACACGCACTAGCTCCCAACTCATACAGTCAATGGTCTCTTGTCCCCATCTCCATTGCACAACATAGCTAGTCAGCGCTTCCTCAGGTATACCAGAAATAATCAATCTGCCATCTAAGGCCAAACACTCACATAGATCAGTCAATAATTGCAGGATGATCGGTGAAAGTAGATTGGCCATAATTAACGAATAATTTCCCCCAAAATATTCTTGTATTGTCGCTTGTCTAAGACAGATCTGTGTACTCAAGTGATTAAGCGCTAAGGATTGGGCGGCATGCTCAACTATATCTTTATCAATATCGAACGCATCTATGGTGGCGCCAGGCACAAGCCGTGCAGCCACCATTGCCAACACACCTGTGCCTGTACCAACATCGAGCGCCCGACCACCTTGCCAGTATCGCTCTACCAACTTTACTATCAGATTGGTGGTACAATGGCTAGCAGGAAAGCCAACACCAGGATCGATTATTAATGGGATTTGATCAGATTCCTGCACATCCTCACGTTGCCAGGAGGTAATAACAAGAAAATTTTTGCCGAGTGGGAGGGGAGGGCGGTCAAGTCGCCACTGTTCAACGATGATCTTCTCACGTCTCAGCTCACGAGCATAATTCTCCCAGTAGGAGAGAGTACTATTCATAAAGTCAACCCAGCGCTAAGTTTTCTTGATCTCCACATTGCACTCTGGACAGAAGATCTTGATCACTTCGGTGAGTTGCTGGTTACCCAGTTGTCCTACCCACAACCATTTCACACTACCATCAGCGCCCAGTATAATCGTAGTAGGCACATCCGGCACCCTATAGCCAAACTGAAGGTCTATATCGGGCATTACCACAACATGAAAAGGTATCTTCAATTCGCTTATGCTACGTAAAGTATCGGCCTGATTCTGAACGGAAAGCCCAATCAGGGGAATATTGTTGCGAAGAAAGAACTGTTGGTAGAGTTCGTTCCAACGTGGAATGGTAGCATGACAGACGTCACAACCAGGTGCATAGACCACTACCATTTGACCTTTGGCATCCTCACGCGAAGCAATCCTAATAGGCTGACCATTGATATCACTGGTTTTGATCTCAGGAATAGTTTGGCCAACCTGGATCTTTTCCAAGCTGTTGTTAGTAAGCACATTAGGCACAACCGGAGCATTTTTTACGGCTTTGCGCTCCAGCGTCGTTTCACTGGGCGGTTGTGTTGGCTGACAAGCGCTAAGAAAAAGCAGCCCCGTGCTTAATATAATTAGAAGAAAGAATAATAATACTCTCTGCATA
>JBFLVQ010000373.1:0-9267 GCA_040758525.1 Acidobacteriota bacterium | reverse complement strand
ATAGATTATAGACCGAAAGCGCTCATTTGGCGAATAGGTCCACGATTTTGCTGGTAGATGACCTGCTTATTCAGGAGGTTGTACGGCTCTAATCAAGCAGGAGAGCTTGTATCAAGTAAAACGATTCGTTAATATGGGGCCGTCGGGGCTTACTTTTTCTGAATCTGGAGTCCCGACTGCAGAATAACTCCGCTTTTTGTTACTGGGCCGAACGCTTTTTCGGCCCGTTTTTTTCTTGCTTCTCTCCCTAGTTGCGTTCCTGCGCCTTTTGCAGTTTAATGTTTTAGATAAACACGCCAATAGGGAGACGAGCAGTATGCCTAGCCTAACCCAATCTGAAATTATTAAACGTGCAGAAAAGATCAGAGAATACCATAAGCTCGCACCAACGGGTGCGGAACGTCTACATATTAATCGTGGCCGTCAGCTTATGTATGAATTGTTAAAAGATATCTTTGGCGATCCTTGCACTGTGCCAGGCAAACCCTTTAAAGGTGATTGGGAGATGCTCTTTACCCAGTGTGGCACGGAAGCGATCTTACAGGCCTTACAATTACAGCAACAGACAGTACAACAAAAGGTTGTAGATGAACAGCAACGTAAGATTGAGTTGGCAATATTACGACTGGCTTATCAGACTACTGCCCAGCTTAAAGCCATGCTACTTGACACGGCAGCCGAGAATCTTGCCCGTAAGCAGCCTGGCGAAATCTCTGTGGAAGGATTGGTGCGCCGACTGGAGAATGAGTTAAGCAAAGGACCCACTCCACCCGAAGGCCAGCCCCCTTTTACTTGGCAGACAACTTTTGAGCAGCAAGGCACTGCTGGGCTGCGTGCCTGGGTCGCCTATGAATTAAATGTTGCTGAATATCAACTCTCTTCGCTGCCCGCCGAAGACAAGCCGGAAAAGATCAACTTCGAAGTCCGTATATTACAGAACAAGACTGCCTACCTTAAACAGGTACTCAATCTCTTACCAGAATAGTTAAAAATTGCTGTTAAATTAGCTTCACGACAAGTGCGTTAAGTGAGTAGTAGGAAGATTAGGAATAGTATTACTACTACCACTAAAGCAAGCGCACCTAATACATATATTACTTTCGAGTTAGATGAAGCTCTATTATCCTGACCAAAGGTTGGAAGAGGGTTGTAATTCTCCGGTACAGCGGCACGAGCAAAAGGCGCATTAGGTGGTGGGATAGGTGGAGGAACCGGCATAGGCGGCCTCTCCTGAACTACCGTAGCAGGCATTGCTGGTATCTCTGCTTTCTTCTCTTTTACCTCTTTATCGGTCTGAGGCGGCAACATATTAGGAGGAATACCTACCACAGTAGCATTTGGATCGGGCACATTAGCATTAGCAGCAGGAGGCACAACTACTCTTGGCATTGCTACCACTGTCTTCATCGCATCCATCTCGGGTGGCTTACTCTCGGCACTCTCAGGTACACTAGGTGGGTTGGTCACCACAGGTATTCCAATAATCGTCTTCATTGAATCCATCTCCGCCGGAGCGGAGGGTTTAGCTGCCGGTTTAGCAGCTTGAGCCGCTTCACGAGCAAGTTGTGCAGCATCAAAAGGGGTAGCCACTTGGGTGGCAAAAGGATCCATAGTAGACGGCTGAGCTGCGCTAGGATTTGAGAGATTAGCAGCAGGCATAGCAACAACAGTTTGGAATGGATCGGCAGCCTGCGGGTTAGCTACAGGTGGCGGAGTAGCCTGTTTCTTTAATGCTTCTTGTCTCAATGCCTCCTGTTCTACAGGAATTGCTAATCTAGTCTTAAATGGATCGTCTGCAGCTGAAGCATCGGCAGGCTGCGGAGGCAGATTACTAGTCATAGGTAGCTGCTTGCCGCATGCTCGACAAAAGCGCACTTGGCTTTCATTCTGTTTGCCACATGCTGGACAGAACATAGTTAGGTCTCCGCCGTCATATAAGGTTTTTTTTCACTGCCAGCATACACTTTTTCCTTCCGCTTTCGCAAGGCCACATGTTCGATTTAACTATTTAATTTTTATCAATCTTCGGCAGAAGATCACGGCCAAAGTTTATCTTGGCCGAGGATGAATGCCGCACTTAGCCATTGCAAAATGAAGCATCAACCTTGGGATATAAATCTTCATATGCTGCCCAGTTCCTTAGTATTTCAGACAGTTGTTAGCAACTAAGGAATCCATGCTCCTTCAGGGCACGGGAGATGTCAATAAGTAACTATCAGGTAATTAGGTGTCATTACACATCTAGCAACAACGCTACTAAACCAACTTATTCACAAACTAGATCAAGCAGTAAGCGGCAGGTCGCTCTAAGACTTTTTTGTGCAAATTGCCAGCAATCTCGACCTACTTCTTGCCAACGACGTGTCGTGAGAGAGCCTGTCTGCTCGCTCATCGCAGGCTTTAGATGCAAACGGGCACGGACTTGGCGTAGTTCGCAACTTGTCATCAGTGGCAGGGTCGGCGAAACTGTAACAAAATTACCTGAGTTAAGGGGCGTCGAATTGCCTTCAAGAGTAATGAGATCATTAACACTTGTGTCTGAACTCCCTTCTAGAGCAGTAAACTCAGCAAGACTGAACTCACGTAATTGTGTCTGTGTTGTTGCATTCCTGGCTCGCGAAATAGTAGCAATATAATTCTCTGGTATTGGTACAGTATCAATAGAGGGAAAACTGTTAAGTACATGTTGTGCGACCTCAGTAAGCTTTACTTGAGGCGTACCGATCTGCTTGGTTAAACGCGCAGTAACATAAGGAGAAGGCTCTTGAGTATCAAGATGTACCTTACTAGCAAGTAGCATTGTCTCTGCGGTGGCTGGTCTAGGCTCTTCTTGTAACCTACTACCACAGTAGCGGCAATAGTTGAGATAGAAGGCAAACGTTATTTTGCAGTATATGCACAACATTTAATATGTCTCCTTAGATTAGAACTGGCACTCACCGCTATCGACCTATCCTCTGGGCAAGCATTGTGCCAATCTCAGCAAAAGCCAAATAAGATTTCTGCGCAGTCAACAAATCATTTGTAATGTTGAAGCTAACCAAGTTTTACGAAAACGCTAAGGAGAGCCAGCAATAGCCAGGGTTGGCAAAGCTGCCATTTTTGGCAATTCCTACACTGCCATTTTTGACAGTGTCAGGGTGCGCTCCGACAATCAGATTGCGCATTATAGAGTGGGTTGATAAAATCTCGCGCCATGCAGAAAAATCCCGTAGCGGAGCAAAACCATACAAAAGTGCGTAGTTGGCTAGGAAATTGGCTAGTATTCTCTTTACGGGTAGCGATAGCCTTCCGCTTTACCGCCTCGCTCTTTGTTGCGCTGCTTTTTTATCTACTCTTACCACTTACACGTGAAGAGGGTTTTTTTAATCTCTTGATCTCATCCTACCAACGTGGGCTGGTCTTTCATCTGTTACCCGATTATCTCTTTGGTCTCTGGCTCTACTTCGATCTGAAGAAGAAACGCCCTCTTGCGTCCTTCTATGCTGAGGTATTGTTAGCAGTACTGTTTAGTGAGATATTAACTTGGGCAATCTATGGGCTGGCTAGACACGGTAATGTTACAGATATGATCCTCTTTTTTCTCAATATACTCCCTTCGATAGCTTGGCAAGCGATCCTTAGCACACTACTAGCGGGAGTTGTCATGGCAGTACTGGAACTAAAGATCAAATTGCACAATCGATTACCTAACGAGAAGATCGTGACATCTATGCCTTCTGTGGAGACTACCTGAATCCTCCTCAAGCATGTACTAACAGATCGCGTAAAGCATTCGCGAGGTTTGCAAAACGGAACTGATAACCTGCCTGCTCTGCTACCTTAGGGAGAATACGCTGTCCATCAAGCACCACTTGTGCTCCTTCACCCATTAGCAACTGCAGCATAAAGCCTGGTACAGGAAAGATCGCCGGACGATGTAGCGCACGCCCCAATTCTTGAGCCAGTTCTTTCATACGTACGGGGTTGGGTGCCACGCCATTGAGTGGTCCTTTTATCTCATTATGTTCAATAGCAAATTGGATCAAATTAACTAGATCATCAATATGAATCCATGAAACCCATTGCGTTCCTGAACCCGCTGGTCCACCCAAACCCAGTTTGAATGGCGGTAACATCTTAGCGAGCGCGCCGCCTTCACGACCAAGCACCACACCTATGCGTAAGAACACTAGCCGCACGCCTAGTGCTTCAACGGGACGGGCTGCCTCTTCCCAAGCAACACATAGTTCGCCTAGGAAATCCTTTGCTGGTGCCGCTGTCTCATCAAGAGCCGTCTCCTCATTTTTGGCATAATAGCCAATTGCAGAGGCGTTCACTAACACTGTAGGGCGCACAGCAGCCTGTTTTATTGCCGCTACTACCTGCTCAGTAGTCTTTACACGACTATCGCGTATACGCTGCTTCTGTGTTGCGGTCCAGCGTCGATCAATGATCGGCTCGCCGGCTAGATTAATAACCGCATGACAGTCATTAATGGCCTGTTGCCATTCTCCTGCTGCGGTCGGCTTGCCACTTACCCATTTAATATTGCCTTGTGAGTTATGTACTGCCCGTGTGAGTGCAACGATCTTTGCTCCTTGTGAAGTAAGCATCGCTACTAAATGACGTCCTATAAAACCCGAAGCCCCTGTAATAAAGATCTGCTTCTCAGTCACAATTCACCTTTTTTCAAGAAGAAGGCAGACAGGTAAAGAGAATGTCTGCGAATGGTCTATTTTCTCGATTTTACCGGCTGTTCAGGCGCCTGTGGTTCTATGCTGATCTCTTCACTACCGCCCAAGCCATAATAGGAACGGCAGGTCTTTAATAACATAGAGATCTCCTCGTGGGGCGCCAACTCGATTCCAACACTACGGAATATCTTTCTTAAACGATCGTAATCGTTGAGAAAGGCGCGGTAAACGGAGACTTCCCCCTCATAATTGAGTTGCGCGATCTGCGCACGCGAGATCTCTTGTAGTGGATGGGTACGTGCTGTCTTACTATGACGACTTGGCTTAAAGATCTGTATGTAAATGTTGTTCTCCTCCTCATGCCGATAAGAGCGCAAGGCGGTCTGGAACTTCTCTAAATAGGTCATCTTGAGAGAGTAAGAGAGCAGCTCTAACACACTCAGGCGCGCATAGTCACTGCCGATAGGAAAGATCGGTGGCACAAAAGGAAAGAAGGTAAGAATCACTGCAGGTATACGCTGACTAGGGCGTACATAGTTGATTCGGTCTATCAGGTTCTGCAGATGCAGACTTTTGATCACTCCGCCATCCATATAGAATTTACCTGTCTGCTGTAAATAAACAGGCTTGAAGAAGACCGGAATGGCACACGACAACTCAACACATTTTGAGATTGGAGCATCAATCAGTTCATAAGCTAGATGCTCGCCATGTGTGCCAAAGACACGCACCTGCGAGCTGTTTAGTTCAGCAGCATAAAGGTAGAGTTCTTGCGAAAGGCTGGCAAAGCGATCCTGATATTGTGAATACTCTAGAATCACTTCATTAATATACTCACCAATACCCTGTGCAGAATATAGACCGCCTTGCATAGTATCAAGCACATTATGCATAAAATTATTGATCGAGGCATGCTCGAAGGCGCCTAGTCGGATCAGCCTGGCAAGCATACGTCGATCAGCAAAGCTCAGTGCGGTCTGGTTACTCTTCAGTGGCCACCATATGCCGGGCAACTCTAGACGTAACAATCCTTCCACAACAGAAACAATAGTGCGTAGTAGGCCGCGCGAGAACTGCTCGGCAAGTGAGAAGTACATTGTTGGTTGTGTGCCAATCACATCTCGCTTAAGTGAGGGAAAGGCACTCGATTGCTCAAGCAGTACATCACGAATTGTACTAGGTGAAAAACCGATCGCCATTAGAGTAGAGACAATTGCTCCTGCGGATACGCCCTGATAGCCTGTGATCAGATCGTTGAGCCTATGGGTGCGCGACATATGGCGATTGAGCACCCGTTCAAGCGCACATAGACCACCTACTTCAAAGCAGAGTGCGCCTACACCTCCCCCTGCCAGTGCCAGATAGACAGGTCCGTTTTTGCTGCGCACACCAGATCTGCCAATTTGACCTACTACACCGTTGCTTGAGTGGCTATTTCTACTTTTTTGTACCATTGCCCGCCCAATTCGGAAACGTAATATTCTCTTAGTATAACCCAAAGCCTGCTAGAAACGACATGCTGACCTTGCATCAGGAATTTTTCTGACACTTTCACTCAGGAGTCTAATCTTCTCATAGAGGTACCGGTGGGCACTATTTGAGCATAACGGCGTAGGTTTCGCAATCAAGGAATATATGCTGCTACGACATGTTTGCCTTGCCACATCAAGTCTCCCATAGACGCTAACAGAGAACTCTACTAAAATGGTCTTTTTCGATCCCACCAATAAGGCGCGAGGACGCAATGATTGGCAGTAAGCTATCCCATTATTCCATCCTCGATCGCATAGGCGTGGGCGGCATGAGTGAGGTTTACAAAGCATTCGATCCGCGCCTAGATCGCACAATCGCGCTTAAAGTACTTAATAAGATCACCGTGGCTGATGAGGGTAAACGCCAGCGTTTTATCCAGGAAGCACGTGCTGCTTCTGCACTTAACCATCCCAATATTCTTACTATCTACGAGATTGGACAGGAGGGTGAACATCACTTTATTGCCACCGAATATATCGAAGGCCAGACACTGCGAGAGAAATTGCAGAGCGGTGCACTACCTCTACAGGTCATCTTTGAAATTGCTATACAAGTGGCAAAAGCATTGGGTGTCGCCCATTTAGCCGGTATTGTGCATCGTGATATCAAACCTGAGAATATTATGATACGGCCAGATGGCTATATAAAGGTACTCGATTTTGGTTTTGCCAAGTTGATGGAACCGGCCTTGGCAACCGGCGCTACCGCCGAACTACGTCGTCGCCAGTGGATCGTCAAGACAGAAGCTAATGTTGTATTAGGAACAGTACGCTATATGTCACCTGAACAGGTACAAGGGCTGCCGATCGACCACCGTTGTGACATCTTCTCTTTTGGCATACTGCTTTACGAGATGCTTACCAGACAGTTGCCTTTTGGTGGACAGCGCCCCATAGATATCGCCTATGAGATTATTGGCGTTAAACCTATTCCACTTACTGAACGTATCTCCGGCGTTGCACTTGAGCTTCAACCGATTATTCAACGCTGCCTAGAGAAAGATCCTAATGCTCGTTATCAGGAGATGCAGAGCATCATCAAAGACTTGCGCCAATTGCAACGCTCTATAGATCTTACCCAAACCGAACCAACTGTGGTAGCGCAAGGATGGAGAGATTGGGCGAGTGGGACAACCTCTCCTACACGTCCCTCATTAGTAGTACTCTATTTTGAAAATCTTGCTAGTGATCCCCATTTTCACTGGTGGCGTAGTGCGATAATGGAGCTACTTACATTACGTCTGCTTGGCAATACCAATCTGGAGATAGTAGGGAGTGAACAGGTAGTCGATATACTACGCCAACTTGGTCAAAGCGAAGAAGATATAGACAAGGCTGCGGCTTGGGAGATTGCCCAACGTGCTGGTGTCGAGATCTGTGTACTGGGCTCTTTTATGGCATTAGCTGGCAATATCTCTCTTTTTGCCCATCTACATGAGATTGGTAGCGGCCGATTGATCACTTCACTAGTAGCAAGGCGTACACAACCCGAAGAACTATTTGCCCTTGTTGATGAGATCGCAATCCGTATTGAGCGTGAACTGAAAGTCGCTCGTGAAGATATCGAACCGGCTGCGGTCGCGGCTCTTACAACCAATTCATTAGTAGCACTACATGCTTTTCAAACCGGTTTGGAATATTACCGTAATGGCAGATCTAGTGCTGTACAAGAGCATTTCCAAGCAGCGATCACAGCAGATCCACAGTTTGCGTTGGCTTACTATTACTTAGCACGGGTCGTCAAATGTCAGGATAAATCTGCTTACCAACAATATCTAGCTGGGGCAATAGAGCGATTAGACCATGTGGGCGGAAGGGAAAGGCTCTTCATCCTACTCGAACAGGCCGTGCTACACCAAGACTATATTACTCAACTGTATCTTGCCGAACAGTTGGTGCAACAGTACCCCAGAGAAAAACTCGGTTATCTTTTTCTAGGTCAAGCTTATCACTGGCGTGGTGAGTGTGAACGCGCTTTTGTTATCTTCCAACAGGCTCTTACGCTCGATCCCAGACTACTCTTTGAAGGAATACAAGCAGGTGTAAGCACTATCTTTGAGAGTTATCTTGATACAGGACGGTTCGAATCAGCGGAAGAGTTAGCATACCATCAGATGGCAGCCAACCCACAGAACTGGATTGCACACCAACTGCTCGGCATTGTGCTCTACTATCGACATCGCTACACAGAAGCAGATGCTGCACTAGCACGTGCAGCGGCGCTGAATAGTTCTAGCAACCGCTACCCAGAGCTTTGGCAAGCACGTATACGCATTACAGAACGAGAGTTTGAAGCTGCTGAGCAACGCCTATGCGCACTACTGGAGAGTTGGCAGGGACAAGAACGACTACTCTGCTGGCATGAAATGGCAGAGACACTACGTGAACGCGGTCGTATACGGGAATGGTTTAAGATACTTAATCGTGAACAAGAGCAGTTTGCTCAGCACTCCCTTTTTGACCCTGCCTTCTCGCCAAGGTTCTGGCGTGGTTACTTCTTTGAGCAGGTGGGTGAGCTGCAACGTGCGCTTAATGAATATGAACTGGTATTAAATCAGTGGGAGGCGACGGCGCCCAAAGCAGCCCTGCAATCGCCTTGCGATATCATAGATGGAGTTTGGGTACGTGTACACTTAAGCCGACTACTCGCGGTCTGTGGTCAATTTGAACGTGCTGATGAGTTGGCACAGCAGGTCAGGCTGATCGGTCGTAACCTACCTAATCCTAAAATAGAGCAACTGGCGCTATATCTGCTCGGCACAATCAATTTCTACCAGGGTAACTATGAGTCGGCAGGCGAACTGCTAGAACGCTCGATCTGGTCTTACCACAATGGCTTTTCCCTTGCGATATTGATGTTAGTACAGTGTCTGCGTCAGCTACGACAGTATGATCGAGCATTAGAATTATTAGATTGGCTAGAGCCTTATGGTACGGCAAACAATTCTGGTCGCTTCTGCTCACGCACACAGCTTGATCTGGAGATTGCCAAAACTTATGAAGCGGCTGGCAGTACTGCGCAGGCGATAGAATTCTACCAACGCTGTCTAGAGGCCTGG